>DASQDI010000033.1:0-69981 GCA_035634255.1 Blastocatellia bacterium | reverse complement strand
CCCCCGGATGCCCTACATCAGGCCCGGCTTTAACATGCGTCTTGACCTTCATTGAACCGTCTCCTTTCTTGAAAAGTTGGACGGCATCTTACTATGTATTAGGCGCTACGTGGAAAAAATATTATTCAGCGTGGGTCAATCAGACTTTTGGTTCAAAAGGGACTTTTAGTGCAAAGCCACAATCGATGGCTTTGCACTAAAAGTAGGCTAAAAGATAAATAAAGTTACAGCGGTGTTCAACATTTTGTGCAACTGCCCATTATGCACAGAAAGTCGATTTCAGCGGGATTATATTAGAATAGAGGCGAGGTTATAGAGGCAGGTATATGTTAGCAGATTTTGAGTGATTCCCCTTTTCGTTCGGTGTTGACTTAGCATATTAAGGGGCATATTCTGTGATCAATTTTACATACTATAGAGGAGGTCAATATGTTAAAAGTTCACTGGATTCGGGCGCTCGCGCTCATCATCGCTGTTGCCGGGCTTCTGGCTACTTCTGTCATTCCCGGCACGGCCTCAACCACACTGTCCGTCAACTCAGTGTATTGTTCATCGTTAGGAGGCGGCAGATTTGAATGCTATGGCTATGTGAGCGGCGGCACATACCCCTACACCTACAACTGGACGCCGACGCCGGTTGTCAATAATGGATACTATATGGTAGGCAACTGCAGGGTGGGCAGACCCCAAGTAGTGCAGTTGGCCGTAACGGACAGCAGTGGTAATACAGACTCTCAAATAGGGTCGTTTCAATGCACACAGGAAGCTCAATAAAGAGCAGGACACTACAGAATACTTAGAGTTGAGTTGTTCCTAATTAGAGAGGCATGGGTTTGTATTGTTTCAAGTACAGCCCATGCTATTTACTTCTATTTTGTGATTTCGGTCAGGCTATCCACTCCCGCTCTCATCATTACCGACTTTTTGTGCAGACCCATCGATTGTCTGGAAAATACTGCACCCGCCGCGGCTTGCCCATTGGATTGCGCGGGTTTTAGAATAATTACAGCTTTTTCTGCGGCGGCACCCGACTTGCACTGATAGCTAAATCATGGCGCGTCAACGGGCAGCGATAATCTATAACCCCATGTCGGGGCGGCCGGGCAGGCGCGACGAAGACGCGCTCGACATGATTCGCCTGCTCGAAGCCGAGGGCATAGAGGCCGTCGCGAGCGCCACGTCGGGGCCCTCCGACGCGACTCGACTCGCGCGCGACGCCGTGAAAGGCGGCGCGGGCACGGTCATCAGCTATGGCGGCGACGGGACGTTGAACGAGGTGATTCAGGGGATGATCGGAAGCCCCGCCTCGCTCGCCGTGTGGGCCGGGGGCACGGCCAACGTGGTCGCGCGCGACCTCGGGCTCCCTTTCGGGAAGGAAGGGCTGGCCAAAATAATAGGCGCGGGGAAGACCCGGAGAATAACGCTCGGGCTCGCGTCCAAGCCCGGCTCGTTTCAAAGGTACTTTTTCATGTTCTCCGGCATCGGGCTCGACGCCTCGATTGCCCGGGACGTGAATCTAAAGCTTAAGCGGATGACGGGGCAGTTCGCCTACTGGGTTACGGGCCTCATGCACATGGTGTCGTGGCGCGCGGAGCCATTCGAGGTCGAGGTGGATGGCAGGAAATACGAGAGCATCTTCACCCTCGTAGGCAACGGCAAGGGCTACGGAGGCGGGCTGTGCATGACTCCCAAAGCCCGGCTCGAAGAGCCGTGGTTCGAGGTGTTCATTATGCCGCGCCGCTCGAACAACGTCGTCTACCTGAGCGACCTGGCCGCCTGCCTGAGCGGCAACGCGGAGCGGACTAAAGCGACCCTCGTTCGCGGGCAGCACGTCAAAGCCTCGTCCCCGCGCGAGCTGTGGGTGCAGGCCGACGGCGAGATAATCGGCGCTCTGCCCATGACCTTCGACGCCGTGCCCGACGCGCTGTCGATCATAGTCCCGTGAACGGAGGCCGCAGTTTGGGCCAAAGAGTTTTCAAATCGAGAGGTTTCATTATGCGATCAATATTTGTAAAGCTGTTAATGCTCGCGGTCGTCACTTCGGGCGCGATGAGTCCCGCGATGTCGAAGCCCGAGCGCAAGGCCGGGGGCGAAGCCCGGCAACAGGCCAGCCTGGGGGCCGAGAAGTCGGCCGACTCGACGGCCGCGGCCGCTTTCGAACGGATGAGGATCGATGGCAATACTGCGGTCTATAACCTTGACTATAAGGGCGCGCGAGATATTTTTCAGCAGATGACGAAGGTGTCGCCCGATAACCCGGCGGGTTACGTCTATCTCGCGAACAACCTCTGGCTCGAAACGTTGAACTCGAACCGGAGGCTCTCTTCGTCGCTCTACTCGGGCGGGTCGTTCTACGTGCAGGACGCCGAACAGGACGAAGCCGACCTGAAGCGCGACCGCGAATTCAACGACCTGATAAAGAAGGCCGTGGCCCTGAGCAAGGCCCGGCTTCAGGCGAACCCGCAGGACGTCGAGGCCCTGTACTATCAGGCCTCCGCGCTCGGCCTGCGCGCGGGCTACAGCCTCAGCGTCAACCGCAGCTTCAGGCGCGCGATAGGGGACGCGAACGAATCGGTTAAGCTGCAAAAGAGGGTCATCAAGCTCGACCCCGGCTACACGGACGCCTACCTGAGCATCGGCCTCTATGAGTACGTTGTCGATAGTCTGCCATGGGTCTGGCGGACGCTCGCGCGGCTCGCGGGCATAAAGGGGTCGAAGCAGAAAGGCATCGAGCACCTCTTGATGGTCACGGATAAGGGGAAGTACACGGCGGACGACGCGCGGGTGCTGCTGATCGGCCTTTACAGCCGCGAGAACCAGCCCGAGCGCGCCTTCGAGATGATCAACCACCTCGCCAGCAAGTACCCGCGCAATTACCTGCTCGGGGTCGAGCGCGCGGCCATGCTCTCGCGAATGGGCAAGGCGGATGAGGCCGACAAGGCCTTCGCCGACCTGCTCCAGGGCGAGCACGCGGCGAAAGCGGCCGCGGACCTCGTGAACTACCAGTGGGGCGAGGCTCTGGCGGCGCGCGGGAACGACGCTCAGGCCGTAGAAAAGTACAGGGAGGTGATCCGCTGGCCGAAGTCGGACAAGGGGCTGGTGACGCTCGCGCACCTGCGCGCGGGCCAGTCGCTCGACGTCCTGGGGAAGCGCACGGAAGCTCTGGCCGAATACCAGACGGTGACGAAACGTGACAACGTGTTCGATTCCAGGAAGCAGGCTGCCGAATACCTCAAGAACCCCTACAGGAAGGCGGCGGCCGGCAAGTAGTCGCGCTGCCGGCAGGGCCTCTTCGCTACCTACATAAAGGCTCCGGGTCGACCGGAGCCTTTTCGCTTCAGAGGGCGGCGGCCGGCCCCGATTCCCGGGTAGATTTGCGGAGTCGGCAGTTTCGGGATTGGCCGCCGGTTATGCTATGATTTTCATCGGACAGCAACGGAAAAAGCTGAAATTTGCTGGACGATTTTGACAGAGGGAAGCGCGCAGGGGTCGTATGAGAGAGCCCGGAGAATACACCGCCAGAAGACAAGCGCGCGAACGACAGGTTCCCACCGTCTTTCTTCATTCAAAAACAGCTTCCGGAAGAGAATACATTCAGGCGAGGATCAACCATCATGGCACGCGGCAGAAAGTTCAGGTCAGTGCGGCGAAACCCCGAAAGCGAGCGCTCCTACTTCGAGCAGAAGATGACGGGGGGCTACTCGCGGATGCTCGACCGAAATGATTTGCTGGCGCTGGTGCGCGGCGGGGAAGATACCTACCTCGAATTCAAGTTACGCCTGGTCAACACCGAGAAGATCACCGCCGGGATCGTCGCCCTGGCAAACACCGGGGGCGGCACGGTCGTCTTCGGGGTGAATGACCAGCGCAGGCTCGAAGGGCTCGACGACCCCGAGCAGGTCGAAGAGCAGCTCATAGACATATGCCGGAACCAGATAAAGCCCCCCCTGCTCCCGAAGATAGACAAGGTCTCGTTCGATAACGGCGTGCGCGTCGTGGTGCTCGAAGTCGACGACCGTCGCGCCCCGCATTCGACCATCGATCACCGCTACTTCATACGGGTGGGGTCGACGAAGCGCGAAGCCGATGGGACCGAGATCGCCGCCCTGTTCGCCCGGTCACGCATGACCTCGTTCGAGGACATGCCTCTGGTGAAAGCGGACATCACCGACGTCGACGAGGCGCTGGTCTGGAGCTATATTCGCGACCTGGAAGGCGAGACTTTCCGCCGGCCCGAAGGGTTCCCGACGCCCTCGGCCATGCGCGACCTGAGGCTGGCGACCGACTACGGCGCGACCATCACCCCGACGCTCGCCGGCTTCCTGCTCTTCGGGCGGTCCCCGGCCGTCGAGCGCGCGGTCCCGCAAAGCCGCATCCTCCTCACGAGGTATTCGGGGAAGGACTCACACTCCCCCGTGATCGAGCAGGCGGAGTTCTACGGCAACCTGTCGTCCCTCTTCGACCGGGGGCTCGCCTTCATCAAGCGTTACGTCGACCTGTGGGAGACGCGCCCCCCGCGCGGGAGCAACGGGAAGGCCGACCCGATTCAGGCTAGGGCCAACTACCCGCGGGACGCCTTGATCGAAGCCTTAGCGAACCTACTCGTCCACCGCGACTACTCTCTCACGGTCACCCCCTCGCGCATCTCGATCTTCGACGACCGGGTCGAGTTCATCAACCCGAACCGCAATAACGGGCTCACGAAGAAGTCCGTCGAATACGGCGCGGCGCTGCACCTGAACCCGCGCCTGCACCACGTGTTCACGAGCCGCGAATACGGCACCGACCCCGCGCGCCGGGGGATACCCGCCCTGCGCCGCGCGCATTACGCCTTCACCAAGCGCGAGCCGCGAATATCTCTGCTGGGCGACGAGTTTCGGCTTGAGCTTTATGGGGTTTGAAGATCGGGATCGTAGAGAATGGGGCGCCTACTCGTTGAGACGCGCGATTTCGTCCCTGCGGTCCAGCGACCGGGCGAATTCCTGCTCAAGCTCCGAGAGTCTGGCTTCGCCCTCCCTGTCGCGCATCCGGTTGCGCCAGGCGGCGAGCGCGAAGAGGCAGACGCTCGCGAAGCCGAGGCCGCCCGCCAGCCGGTGGAGCATCTCTCTGGTCACCCCGAAAGCGAACCAGATGCCCTCGTTGTTCGAGACGATGTCGTAGCCGGCCCCGAGGGCGAGAAGTAAAAGGAACACCCCCCCGCCCAGGGCCGCGGCGGTCTTCGCCCTGTAGACGTCGAGCGCGTGGCCCGCGTCGCTTATGCGCTCGCGCAGGTCATTCAGGTGATCTTCGATCAGGCTGAGCTCCACGGGCTCAACCTGCAAGGCGGCCTCCCGCTTCTTCGGCTCTCCGGGATCTGTCTCTTGAGGTTCAATGCGCACTCTGCTTGAAGCCCTCGACCCTCTCCGCCCCTACTTGATGAAGGTGCCGGTGCGCGACCACCGCGATTTGGTGAAGAAATCGGTCAGGAAGTTCGAGCCGCCTTCACCCTCCTGGTCCCGGTCGATGGACCAGTAGACAAACATCGCGCGGCCGACTATGCTCCCGCGCGGGACCGTGCCCCAGTAGCGGCTGTCCTGGCTGTCGTCCCGGTTGTCGCCCATCGCGAAGTACTGGTCGCTGTCGTACCTGCCGTCGCCATCCGCGTCGTAGACCTTTTGTAAATGGGGATTGTTTTTGATCTCGTCCGGGACCGGGTCGCCCTTCATCGGGACTCTGAAAGGCTGCCTGACGGCGTACTCGGCGCCGTCGTCCCTGAACGACGCCGCGTCGCTCCCCTCTTCCTCCTGGTAGTACACGGTCCAGAGCGCCCCCGGCGGGGCTCCCGCGTCCTGCGCCGTCACGAGCGGCTTCGACCCGGCGCCGATCTCGTCTTCGACATACACGCGGTGCTCGGGGAACTCCTGCCCGTTGATGAACAGGCGGTGAGTAGAGTTGTTGAATTCTATGGTCTCGCCCGGCAGCCCGATGACGCGCTTTACGTAGTTCGTCTCCGGCCCGAGCGGGTATTTGAAGACGATGATGTCGCCGCGCCTGATGGTGCGCGAGGGGAATATGGGAAGGTCGAGCCTTTCGTGCGAGCCGAAGATGAACTTGTTCACGAGCAGGTGGTCCTGGACCCAGATCGTGTTCTTCATCGACCCGGTCGGGACCTTAACCGCCTGCACGATGAAAGTCATGCCGAATAAAGCCATGATGAGAGTGACGACCGCCGATTCTATGTATTCGCGGAAGGTGCCCTTTTTGAAAGCGGGCCGGTCTTCGCGCTCGCCGCTCGGGATGGGCTCGGGCTTTCTCTCGACGACCTGCACCTTCTCAAGCCTCTCGGCCTCGGCGGCTTCGAACTGCGCCCTTCGCTCCTGTGCTCGCAAATCCAGATTCTCACTCATATAAATGTCTACCCCGATTCTTCAACTCTTCAACTCCTGACGTCCGCGCAAGTTTAAACATCAACGCCCACGCCGCGCGCCTCCTCTTCATCCCCGGCGTCGGCCGAGAGCGCGACCTTCTCCGCGCCCGCGGGCGCGACGATGACGGGCTCCTGAATCTCTTCCTCATCCCCGCCCGCACCCGGCTCGGGTATATCCCGGCCGGAGGGGTCGGCCTGCTGCCCTGAGTCGGACGACAGGCTGCCGATCACCTCGGGCGAAGAGAGCGCCGCGCGCGCGGCCTCCTGCTGGGCGATCTTGATAGTGCTACCCTCACCGGTCGCGAGCGTGCTCCCGGCGATGCGCGCCTCCACGCGGAAGGTGCGCCGGTGGTCGGGGCCGAGCGCTTCGACCACGACGTAATCCGGCACCGGCCCGCCCGCCGCCTGAAGCCTCTCCTGTAGGGCGGACTTGTAATCGGCCCCGATCATCGACTCGGGGTTGATGGACCGCACCTTGACGCTCAACTCGCGGCGCAGGAATTTCTGCGCGGCTTCGAGCCCCCCGTCGATGTAGATCACGCCTATCAAAGCCTCGTAAGCGTCGGCAAGGAGCGCCCTCTTCTGCCTGCCGCCGGTCTTCTCTTCGCCGCGGTTGAGCAGTATGTAACGGCCCAGGTCTATCTCCTCGGCCAGGTCGACCAGACTCGACTCGCTCACGAGGTAGGCTTTCATCTTCGACAGCTTGCCTTCCGAGAGGCTCGGGAAGAGTTCGAGCAGCCACGCGCTCACGACCAGACCGAGGACGGAATCGCCGAGGAATTCGAGGGCTTCGTTGTGCTGGCAGTTTTTCCCCACGCGCTCGTTCGCGAAAGAGCGGTGCGTGAGCGCGCGGTCCAGAAGGGCGCGCGAGCGGAACGAGCGGCCTATCTTCTGCTCCAGTTCCGAAAGCATTTTTTCGCGTTCAATTGAGATCATAACGCGGCCATCATTCACAATTCACTCACAATATAGCATACAAAGACTCCCCCTCGTCAGCCTCGCCGGAACGGGGGAGGGGCCGAACCCGCAAGCGATCCGGTTTCAAAGACCGGTGAGAGACCTCCGACCCGCCGCGCGTGGGCCGCCAGAAAGAATGAGCCAGCCCCGTCGAGGGCTGGCTCATCACGAATCATTCGCCGCGGCCAACCGCTCAGGGCTTGGTCGAAGCGGAACCGGTGGTCGAAGACGTGGAGGGGCCCGACGTGCGGTACTGCTCGATCAGCTTCTGCAACCCATCGGGCGAGTCGGGATGGCGGTAGTTGTAAAGGCCCGTGATGACCTTCTCCACCTGGTCGCGCGTCGTGGTCTTGGTCGGCGTCATCGCCACGAACCGGGCCCAGCAGTCGATGACCTTGTCGGCGTGCATGTTGGCCTCGTCGAGCGCGGCCTTGACTTCCGGCTTGGCCGGGTCGGCCGTGCGGTCGGCCTCCGGGAAAGCCTGATACTTCTGCACGGCGGTCAGGTACTTCTCATGGTGCAGGCGGCCGCAGCTGAAGTAGTTGACTATGTTCGTGCCGTCGAGGCTCGCGGACTTCGCGTAAAGCTCGATGGCCTTGTTCGTGTCCTTCTTCTGCTCGGCGAGTATGGCGAGGCTCTGGTACAGGTAAGCGAGCTGGGCATTCTGATTCCACTTGGACTTGTCGGCGAAGACTCCCGGAACCTTGCCCCCTTCGATGAGCCTGATGGCGCGCTCGGTGAACTCGGCGGCCTCGTTCGCGTGCGCGTAGTTGGGCGGATTGGCCGATATCTCGTTGCTGCGGATGTCGACGGCCAGCAGGTAGATGTAGTCGAGATTCTCGGGGTCCTTTTCGAGGGCCTGCCTGCCGATTGTGATCATCTCGCCTATGTTTTTCGCTTTCCTGGCTTCGCTGAAGAGGAAGCCCTGGGTCTGCGGAAGCCACTTGTCTCGCAGATAAGCCGCGTACTGACCGTTCGGGAATTTTGCCAGATACTCCTTGGCAAGAGGGATGGCTTTGCTTAAGTCTTTCGCCGCATTGGCATCATACCAGGCTTTGTAAGCATCCGCTTCCGCTTGTTTGGGGTCCTGGGCGGCCGCCGCCGGCTGATCTGTCTGTGCTGGGGTAAAAGGTACATGCAGCGCCGTCATCAGTGCGAGCGCTGCCAGCATCATCACCGATCTTCTCATGAAAGAATACTCCTTCTAAATATAGTACACATCGCGTGCTTGAATAGCCGATGCTCTCTACCAATGCCCACTCGTCCGCCTATGTGTGATCTGAATTGTCGCAACTCTAAGATGCAGTCGGAGCAGTCGAAGTTGCTGACCGGCAATCAAGGAAAAAAGCTCCATTTGCATGGTGGCACGCAACATTTATGCTTGTCAAGCAATGGCCGTCCGCCCGTCCGCCGGGCCTCGATCCTACGTCGAATATCAGCGCCGTGACATAGATCACCCCGAGCCGGGGGGGCGGAATTAACCAATAATATGGGCCTATTTCGCGCGCTTCGACCGCCAGTAGCCCGTCAACCTCATGAGGAGCCTGTGCAGCTCCGGGTCGCGCGCGGCGAGCTCGCGGTTGGTGTGGCGCGCGGTCACGCCCGCCGACGGGCGCTTGTGGTTCGATATGAAGGCCTCGTACCCCTGGGCGAAGTATTCGAACTCGTTGGTGGCGGCGTAGTAGTCGAGCGCGCGCCCCTCGCGCACCGCATTGTCATAGAGTTTGCGTATGAGCTTCACGTCCTCTTTATCGAGGGCGGTCATATGCACCTGGTGCGCGAACTCGTGCGCGATGGTGTGAAAGCCGCCCCGCGCGGTCGTGTCTATGTACTCGATGCCCGACACCGTGACCAGCCCCCCGACGCCGCGAATGCTCGCGTAGTTGCGGCCGTCGAAAGTCTTCTCCGCGGCCACGTCCCCGAGGCCGCGAACCTCGCTCACCCGCTCGTCGAACATCAGCAGGTAATGCCGCGCGCCGCTCTGCGCGAGCTTAGGCAGGAAGCGCGCGAGCGGGGCCACGGCGCGGTCTACCACGATCTGCTGCCGCCTGGTCAGAGACTTGTAGTTAGGGAAAATCTCCGCCGTCAGCTCGTGAGCGGGCACGGCGGGCTGCCTGTAAAAGAGCGCCGAAAAGTCCACGGCCCCGATCTGAATTCGCGCGCGCTCCTGCCTGCCCCAGTGCGCGTAGCTCAGTTGCAGGTGCGCGAGCGCGCCTTCGGGATCGACCTCCATCGCGAGCCTGGCGGCGGTCGCGGCTCGCTCGTAGTCGCCCTCCCTGAGCCATATGTCGCCGAGCGCGACCAGGGCGAGATAATAACGCGGCTCCATGCTGAGCGCGGCTTCGAACTCCGACACGGCTTCCGACAGCCGGCCCGAGCCCTTCAGCTCTTTCCCCCGCTCGTAGCGGAGCCGGGCGCTCTCGCTTACCTTCTGCCTGTAGCCGACCTGCCCGTCGAGGTACTGCGACAACAGGCGGCGCACCCATGCGTTGGTGGTGTCCATCGCGAGCGCGCGGCCGGCGAGCGAGCGCACTTCCTCGGCCTTGCGCTGGGTCGCCTTCACGAAGGCGAGCGCGTGCAGGGCGTCCGTGTCGTAAGGGTCGAGCGCCAGGGCCCTCTGCGAGTACTCTTCGGCCTCCTCGTTCCGATTGCCTTCCAGCAGCACGCGCGCCAGCATGGAGAAGGCGCGCGCGCTCCGGGGGTTGAGGGCGATCTGCTCGCGTAGCCTCTGCTCCGCGCTCTTGTAATCCCGCAGTAAGAGGTCCACGCCCGCGCGCCCGACCGTCGCCGCCACGGACTCGGGGTCGAGCCGGATCGCCTTGTCGAAATAGACGCGCGCGCGCGAGGGCTCTTCGGCCGAGAGGTAGACCGAGCCGTACTCCGCGATCAGTTCCGGGGCCGACGAATGTTTTGGGGCCGTGCGGTCGAGTAGCCTGAGCGCGCCAGCAAAATCGAAGCGGGCCCTCGATATTCGCGCCAGCCCGAGCGCCGCTTCGAGGCTCGAAGGGTCGAGCGCCGCGGCCTCGCGGAAGGCCGCCTCCGCCTCTTCCAGCCTCCACTTCCGTCTCAGCTCCTCGCCGCGCGCCAGCGATTCGCTGACGACCTTTACAGAGGCCCCGGCCGAAGAGTCGTGGTTCCGGGCGAGGGTTTGCGCGAGGGCCGCGCGCGGTCCGGTCGCGAGCCCCGCGCCCGCGACGAGCAGGGCGATTGCCGGCAGACATTTTTTAATGAGATGAAACACCATCAACCAGCCTGAGGCTTGAGCCCGACATCCGCGGCCACCGCGCGCAGGACCGAGATGATGAAATCTATGTGCTCGTTTAAATCGACCGAGAACTCTTCCGCGCCCTCGTACACTTCATCGCGGTTGACCGTGCGCGCGAATGCCTTGTCCTTGAGCTTCTTTCTCACCGATTTCGATTCGAGGTCCCAGATGCCGTTGGGCCGGACGAGCGCGCTGGCGACCACGAAGCCGGTCAGCTCGTCGCAGGCGTAGAGGGCTCTCGCGACCAGCGTGTCGCGCGGGACGTTAGTGTAGTTGGCGTGGCCCAGTATGGCGCGCCTGATCTCTTCGCCGTAGCCGCGCTCGGCGAGAATCTCCGAGCCTTTGAGAGGGTGGTCGGGCGGCTCGGGGTACTTCTCGTAATCGAAGTCGTGAAGAAGCCCGACCATCCCCCACTTCTCCACGTCCTCCGCGTACCGCTGGGCGTACGCCCTCATCACGGCCTCGACCGCGAGGGCATGCTTTCTCAGAGACTCCCCCTCGGTGTATTCGCAGAGCAGGTTCCATGCGTCGTCGCGTGTAGGCATAACTCTGACAGAATAGAACGCGGGGGGAGAAGTTTCAAATTAAGACTCGGCCATCTCCGCCAGCTCCGCCCACCGCTCCAGGTCGCGGTCGAGCTGCGAGTCGAGCCCCTGCTGCTCTCTGAAGAGCCCCTCGATCAAACCGGAGTCGCTCGCGTTGGCGGCCATCAGAGCCTCGATCTCGGCCTTCCTCCGCTCCGCCGCTTCTATCCGGGATTCAAGCTCATCCAACTCCCGCCTCTCTTTGAACGAGAGCTTCCGCGGCCCGGAAGCCGCCTTGACCTGCTTGCCCTTCGCGGGCGCGGCTTTCGCCGAGAGGGCTTCGCTCTCGGCGGCCTCGCGCTCGCGGATTTCGAGGAAGGCGCTGTAGTTGCCGGGGTACTCGCGGACGCGCCCGCCCCCCTCGAAACGGAAGACGTGCTCGACCGTGCGGTCGAGGAAGTAGCGGTCGTGGCTGACGATGATGAGGCAGCCGTCGAATGCGTCGAGGTACTGTTCGAGCACCACGAGCGTTTGGATGTCGAGGTCGTTGGTCGCCTCGTCGAGCATCAGCACGTTGGGCGCGCCCATCAGCACCCGCAGAAGGTTCAAGCGCCTGCGCTCCCCGCCCGACAGCCGGCCGACGGGAGTGTACTGCATCTCCGGGGTGAAGAGAAACCTTTCGAGCATCTGGCCAGCCGTGATCACCGACCCGTCGGCGGTCCGTATGAACTCCGCCTGCTCGCGGAGGAAGTCGATCACGCGCTGTTCGTCGTTCAACGCGCGGTTCTCCTGATCGTAATACCCGAGCGCGACGGTCTGCCCGATGTCGATGCTGCCCGAGTCCGGCTCCACGCGCCCCGCGATGAGGTCGAGCAGGGTCGTCTTGCCCGAGCCGTTCGGCCCTATGATCCCTATGCGGTCGCCGCGCTTGAGCAGGTAGCTGAACCCTTCGATCAGCACTTTGTCCCCGTAAGATTTCGAGATGTCGCGGAGCTCTATGATCTTCTTCCCCATGCGGCGCGACGCGACGGAGATGTCGAGCTCCGCTTTCGCCGCCTCGCCGGGCCTCTGCATCAGCTCTTCCGCGCGCTCGACGCGGGCCTTCTGCTTCGTCGAGCGCGCCTTCGCCCCCCGCCTGAGCCACGCGAGTTCCTGGCGGATGAGCGCCTTGCGCTTCTGGTCCTCGCTCGCCCGCTCGCGCTCCTGCTCCTCCTTCCTTTCGAGGTAGTAAGCGTAGTTGCCCGCGAAGGTCTGAACGCCGCCGCGGTCGATCTCGAATATGCGCGTGGTCACGCGGTCGAGGAAGTAGCGGTCGTGCGTCACGAGCAGCAGAGCGCCCTTGTACCGCGCGAGGTACGCTTCGAGCCACGCGACGGTGTCCGCGTCCAGGTGGTTCGTGGGCTCGTCCAGGATCAGCAGGTCCGGGCGCGCGATCAGGGCGTGCGCGAGGGCGACCCGCTTGCGCTGCCCGCCCGACAGAGCGCCGATCTTCGCCCCCGTGTCGGTGATGCCGAGCCGCGTCAGGACCGTCCGCGCGTTCGTCTCGAGGTCCCAGACCCCAGCGGCCTCAAGCTGGTGCGTGAGGTCCGTGACGCGCCTGAGCAGGCGCTCGTCGTCGCCCCCGCGTGCGGCCAGGTCGCGGCAGGCCGCTTCGTAGTCGCGGAGCAGGCGCATCGCTTCCGAGTTCGCCTCGAAGACCGCGTCGAGCACGGTCTTCTCGTCGTCGAGCGGGGGCACCTGAGGGAGGTAAGCCACCACGCGCCCGCTCGACACGACCACGCGCCCGGAGTCGGGCGACTCCTCGCCCGCTATGATGCGCAGGAGCGTGGTCTTGCCCGAGCCGTTCGTCCCTATAACGCCGACCCGGTCCGCCTCGTCCAGCCCGAACGACGCCCCTTCGAACAGGGGCCTGATGCCGTAGTTTTTGCTGATGTTTTCTACAGAAAGAATATTCATCGTCTGAAAATGTAAGAGAGATTCTCTCACCCCCGCGCGCAAAGTGGCAAAGAAAGATGGCGAATCTGGACAGGCTCAGCGCGACACAGTATAACAACTTTATGAAGATCAGAAGCGGGTTCGCCTTAATCGTCGCCTGCGCCGTGGTCTGCGCCGTGGCGCTCGTTTTCAGGGCATTCGCGCAGACCTCCCCCGCGCCGTCGCCGCAGGCCGCGCGCGAAGAGGCTTACCGCGCGAACAATCTGGGAGTCGCTCTGCTTGAGCAGTTCAAATACACAGAGGCGGCGGAGATGTTCCGCCGCGCGCTCAAGGCGGACCCGGCCCTAGCAATCGCGCGGGTCAATCTCGGCATCGCGCTCTACAACGCGCCGGACCTGGCGGGCGCTCTGCGCGAGCTTAAGGCGGCGAGCGCGGCCCTGCCCCGCTCCCCACAGCCCCATTACATGCTCGGCCTCATAGCGAAATCGGAGAGCCGCGTCGAAGACGCGATAGCCGCTTTCAGGCGCGTGCTGGAGATCGACCCCGCCGACGCGGGGGCCAACATCAACTACGGCCAGCTTCAGCTTCAGCAGCGCAAATACCCGGAAGCCATCGCCCTGTTCCGCGCGGCGCTCGCGGCGGAGCCTTACAACGTGACCGCGACCTACAACCTCGCCATCGCGCTCACGCGCGGCGGTCAGAGGGAAGAAGGGCAGACGATGATGCAGAGGTTTCAAGCTCTGCGGGAGGCGGGTTACGGCACGACCATCGGGCAGAATTACCTTGAGCAGGGGCGGTACGCCGAGGCGCTCTCGTCCACCGGGGCCGAGCCCGGCCTCGTGGACGGCAGCGTCCCCGAAGTCTCCTTCGTCGACGCGCCGTCGAGCATCGTGAGCGGAGACGCGACGAAGGCGGACGCGGCACCTAATCCCGGTACTTCAACTCCCGGCACCCTGACCCCCGCGCTGGGCCGCACGTTTAAAGCGGGCGAGCTGACCGACCCCGCGAAGCGCGACCTCGCCTCTTCGTTCAGCGGCAACGTCACCCTCTTCGACTTTGATGGGGACGGAGACCTCGACCTCTTCGAGGTCACGCCGTCCGCTCAAAAGCTCTTCAGAAATGACGGGGGGAAATACGCGGACGTTACCGGCGGCTCGGGGCTCGCGCTCGCGAAGGCCGAGGCCATAGGCATCAACGCGGTCGCGGGCGATTACGACAACGACACGAGGCCCGACCTGTTCGTGCTGCGGTACGGGGCTAGCGCGCTCTACCACAACGACGGCGACGGGAAGTTCTCTGACGTGACATCGGCGGCCCGGATTCCGGCTTACGCTTACCTTGCCGTCTCCTCCGCGTTCGTCGACGTGGATCACGACGGCGACCTCGACATCTTCGTCGCGGGGCTCGCGGACCTGTCGAAGCCGAAGAGCGGCGACGCGGTCTTCCCCCTGGATTTCGCCCCCGCGCCCAACAGATTGCTCAGAAACAACGGCGACGGAAAATTCACGGACACGACCGACGCCGCGAAGGTCGCCGGGGCGGGCCACTCGGTCGCGGTCGTGCCTTCGGATTACGACAACCGGCGCGACGTGGATTTGCTGATCGTAAGCTACGGAGGCGCGCCCGTCCTGTTCAGCAACCTGCGCGACGGCACGTTCCGCGATGTCGCTCCGGATGTCGGGTTGAGCATGAAAGGCCGCTTCACGTCGGTCGCCGCCGGAGATTTCAACAAAGACGACTACACCGACTTCTTCTTCGGCAGGGACGACGGGCCGGGCTTACTCGCGACGAGCGATGGCAGGACTCGTTTCGTCACCGCGCCCGCGCCCTCCGGGACGGAAGCCGCCGCCTCGGCGCAGTTCCTCGATTACGACAACGACGGGCTGCTCGACCTCGTGCTCCTGTCGCAGCAGGGCGCGCGCGTCCTCCGCAACCTCGGGACCAAATGGGATAACGTCTCCGCGCGCGCGGCGCCGAGCGCCCTGTGGCAATCGACGCTCGCGTCGTCGCCTTCGCCGCGCGCGTTCGCCTCGGGCGACATCGACGGGGACGGGGACACGGACGTGGTCGCGTCCTTCTCCCGCGGGGGGACCCGCGTGGCGAGGAACGACGGGGGCAACAGGAATCAATCGGTGCGCGTGCGGCTCGAAGGCAAAGTGAGCAACCGCAGCGGCGTGGGTGCCAAGCTCGAAGCGCGCGCGGGGAGCCTTAAGCAGAAGCTCGAAACGTATTCCGCGAGCCCCGCGCCCGCGCCTTCGGGGGTCGTCTTCGGCATCGGCAGGCGCGCGGGGGTCGATGCCGTGCGCGTGCTATGGCCCGCCGGGATAGTTCAGGCGGAGACGGAGGTCGCATCGGCGAAGCCCGGAGAGGCGCAGGCGGCCCGCGGCCTGACCGTCACCGAAGTTGACCGCAAGCCTTCGTCGTGCCCTTACCTTTACGCCTGGAACGGGGAGCGATTCGAGTTCATAACCGATTTCATGGGCGGAGGCGAGATGGGGTACTGGCTCGCCCCCGGCGTCCGCAACATTCCCGACCCCGACGAGTACGTGCGCATTCCTGGAGACAGGCTGCGCCCGCGCGATGGGCGCTACGAGCTTCGCGTGACCAACGAGCTTGAGGAAGCGCTCTACCTAGACCGGCTTCAATTGGTAGCGGTCGCGCACCCTGCGGATACTGAAGTCTATCCGAACGAGGGGATGATCGACCCGCCGCGCCCTCCTTTCAAACTGTACTCCACGCGCGGGGCGCGCCCGCCCGTGTCGGCCTCCGACGATCAGGGGCGCGACGTGCTCGCGGAGCTTTTGCGCATGGATCGCAAATATCCCGATGGCTTCAGGCTCCTTCGCATCCGCGGCTACGCGGAGATGCACGACCTGACGCTCGACCTGGGCGAGCCGTCGAAGGCGAAAGGCGGCAGGACCGTGCTGCTGCTCACGGCGTGGACCGACTACGCCTTTTCTAGCGACAACGTCGCGGCGCACCAGGCGGGGCTCAGCCTGAGCCCGCCCGCGTTGCAGGTCAAAGACGCGAAGGGCGAATGGCGGACGGTCATTCAAGACATAGGCATTCCGGTCGGGCGGCCTCAGACGGTGGCCGTCGACCTCACGGGAAAATTCCTCTCTCGCAGCCGGGAGGTCCGCATACGGACGAACATGCGAATCTACTGGGACCAGGCCCTCGTGGACACTTCGGAGGGGGACGCGCCCGTCGAGATGGCGAGGCTCGAAGCCGTGAGGGCCGACCTCCGGTGGCGCGGCTTCTCCGCGGAGGTCACGCCCGACGGGCGGGAGCCGTTCGGCTACGATTACGACCGCGTCTCTCCCACCTCCCCGTGGAAGGTGATGGCCGGACGCTACACGCGCGAGGGCGACGTGAGGGAGTTGGTCTCGGAGACGGACGACATATTCATCATCTCGCGGCCCGGCGACGAAGTGGCCCTCTCGTTCGACGCGGCGGGGCTGCCGCCATTGCCCTCGGGGTGGAAGCGCACGTTCCTGCTTTACGCGGACGGGTTCAGCAAGGAGATGGACATCAACTCGGCGAGCCCGGATCAGGTGTTGCCGCTCCCTTTTCATGGGATGACCGGCTACCCCTACCCGCCGCCCGAAGCCTACCCGATGACTCCGAAGCGCCGCGCTTACCTCGAGCGGTATAACACGCGCGTCGTGACTTCGACCGTGCCGCCCATCGAGACGACTTTCGCCGATCAGACCGCTTCGCCGGGCCCCGCGGCCGCGACGCGCAGGAAGGGATTACGATGACAGACCAGCATTTGAGGTATTCGGTCGCCGCTTGCCAGACGGACCTCCCGAACCCGGTCGAGCGCCGGCAGATGAGGAGGAACACCGACCGCATGCTCGACATGATAGACTCGGCGGTCGCGGGCAGCGCGCCTTTTCTCCCCGTCAGGCTCGCGGTCTTTCCCGAGTTCGCGCACGCGGCCCCGGTCTTCCCGTCGGTCGACGAGCTGATCGAAAAACTCGCCGTCAGCATCCCTAACGAGCACACGGAGCGGCTGGAGCAGAAGGCGCGCGAGCATGGAATCTACATCCAATCCGGCTCGATGCTCGAAGTGGACTCGAAGTATCCGGGGGCCGTCTTCAACACCACGTGCCTCATCGGGCCGGAGGGCATGCTCTACAAGTACCGCAAGGTGAACACGTGGATACCTTACGAAGTTCACTCAAGCCCGCACGACCTGGAAGGCTACGACGAGCCCATGTTCCCCGTGGCCGACACCCCGATTGGGCGCATAGGCGTCGCGATCTGCTACGACTGGCTCTTCCCGGAGGCGATACGCCAGCTCGCGGCCAACGGGGCCGAAGTCTTCGTCCGCGTCTCGGCCTACATGGACCCGTGGGGCGCGACGGAGCCGATGGACTGGTGGACCGTGGTGAACCGGTGCCGGGCGATTGAGAACATCGGCTACGTGGTGGCGGCGAATCAGGGGGCGAGCCTGAAGTTCTACCCGCCTTATTCGTGGCCGGGCGGGAGTCAGGTCGTGGACTTCGACGGGCGGCTGCTCGCGCAGGCGTCGCCCGGTCCGGGCGAGCGCATAGTGGTCGCGCCGGTCGACATATCGGCCCTGCGGCACGAACGCGCGACCAGGCGCGGCCATCATATGCTCGCGCATTTGCGCACCGAGGCTTATCCGGTTTACGCTTCTCATGTTTATCCCCCGAAGCGCGAGGGTGGGCCGGGGGTGAACAAGCCCTCTTACGAAGGCAATAACGAGCTGATCGACGAAGCCAAGCGCGGGCTCGCGGGCGAGTGATCCGTCGTCGAAAAACAGGTCCATTATATTGAGCGAGGATTTCGGACGTGGCAAAGACTATAGGAATACTGACGGGAGGCGGCGACGTTCCGGGGCTGAACCCCTGCATCAAGGAGGCCGTCAACCGGGCCGTCGATGGGGGTTACAGGATTTATGGGATCCGTGGCGGGTGGGGCGGGCTGCTGAAGTTCAACAGGGACGACCCCGAGAGTTTTAATAAATGCTTCGTGGAGCTGGACAAGAAGTACGTCCGCACCATCGACCGCACGGGCGGCACGATCCTCCACACGAGCCGCACCAACCCCGGCAAGGTGAGGGTCGACGACGAGCCGGACTTTCTTAAAGACCCGAACCACCCGAAGGAAGAAGAGGACGACGAGCGCCCGCGCGACTTCACCCCGCACGTGCTGCGCAACCTCGAGCACCTCGGCATCGAGGCTCTGGTACCCATCGGGGGCGACGACACTCTGAGCTACGGTGAGCGCCTGCACCGCGAAGGCGTCAAGGTCATCGCCATCCCTAAGACCATGGACAACGACGTGTACGGCACGGATTACTGCATCGGCTTCAGCACGGCCGTCACCCGCAGCGTGCAGTTCATCCACCAGCTTCGGACCAGCACCGGCTCCCACGAGCGCATCGCCGTCATCGAGCTGTTCGGCCGCAACAGCGGGGAGACGAGCCTCATAAGCTCTTACCTGGCCGGGGTGGACCGCGCCCTGATCTCGGAGGTGCCCTTCGACCCGGAGAGGCTGGCCGAACTGGTCATGCAGGACAAGAGGGCCAACCCGAGTAACTACGCGATGGTCAGCATCAGCGAGGGCGCGCACATGGTCGGGGGCAAGGTGATCGAATTCGGCGAGGCCGACCCCTACGGCCACAGGAAGCTCGGGGGCATCGGGCAGATAACCGGCGAAGCATTGAAGAAGCTCACCGGCCAGGACATCGTTTACCAGCAGCTCGGCTATCTGATGAGGTCGGGCGCGCCCGACGCTCTGGACCTGATGGTGTCGGTCAACTACGCGCACATGGCGATGGACCTGATACAGGAAGGCGTGTCGGGGAGGATGTGCGCCCTGCGCGACGGCAGCTACACGCACGTGCCCATAAGCACGATGACGACGGGGCTCAAGCGCGTGGACGTGGACGAGCTTTACGACGTGAAGCAGTACCGGCCCAAGGTGCGGCACGTTTTGGGCAAGCCCATGTTTCTTTATTGAAGCCTCGGATCAAAGCGGAGGGCCGGCGCGCATCAGCCTTGCCGCAACAGCGCACTCACTCCAACACGACCGGCGCGCCGATGAATCTCCCGTAGAGGTCCGCGGCCGCGGCAAGAGCGCGCGTCTCGGCCCGCGTGAGCTTCGCGAACGGGCTCGCCGTGATTACGAGTGAGTCTTTCCTGAGCGCGCGCTTCCACGTGCCCGCGACCCTGCCGTCCATCACAATCGTCGGGCTGAAGACTCCGTTCCCCGTGTTCACCTTTTTCGCGTGCGAGGGGTCCAATACGGCCGTGCGGTCTTTGTAGGCGACCGTGTACTCGTCGAAAGGCGGGAGCAGGTAAGCGGCCGGCGACTCGGCTTTCGCTTCGGGCATGGATGGACCGAGCCAGCAGGTGTGGCCGTCGATCACCTCGGAGACTAAATTTGATCCGGCCATTTCAACAGAGGCCCTCGCCTCAACCGTCCTCAGCCCCGACCACCAGACGAAGTCCCGCAACGTCGCCGGCCCGTGGCTGGTGAAGTAGCGCCTCGCCAGTTCCGCCAGCGCTTCGTCGCGCGCCATACTCCGCGCCTCCGGCACCCATTCGTCGAGCAAGGCGAAGGTCTGCTGCTTGCCTTCGCGCGCCCCGAAGCAGAGGAACCCTTCCTGCGACAGGTGCGACAGTATGTGGAGGCCGCGGCCTTCGGCCGTGGAAATGCCCGCGCCTTCCAAAACTTCGTACATCGCTTTCCGCCGCAGTTGCCTGCCGCCTCGCAGAGCGCGCGCGAACAACTTTTTACTCCGCGTAAATACCGCCTCGTCGAGGCCGAGCTGCCTGAACAGCGCGGCGCTATTCGCGAGGATTCGCGGCGTCAGGAGCTCCAGCATCCACCGCACGTCGGCCGCCGCCACGAAATGGAGGGTGCGTCGCATCGGCCATGTGCGAACGATAGTTTTATCGGCGAGCGCCCGCTCGATGTCGGCTTCGACCGCCCCGCGCATGCGCAGGCCGACCGCCCATAACGCCCCGAGATAATCCTGAGCCTGGACCGCGCCCAGCCACGCCACCACGTCGGCCGGCTTCTCGAACCCGGCCCCGGCGATGCGCTGATTAAATAGCCTCAGGTTGGCAATGTTCGTGCTTGTCATGATCAGGCAGTATACCCGCAAACTGTAATCCGGATTAATCTCGAAAAATTGGCGCGGCACCGCAGCTTGAGCTAATTCGGGTCCTTCACTATAATCCGGGGGCCACGGCCTCTCGGCATGAAATAATAAGGCTCTATGTTAAAAGGGGATCCGTCTCGTATGAGAAAATATATTCGCGCTATGGCCTGTCTCTTAACGGTTTGGGTATTAGGCTCGGCGGCTTCCGCCCAACTCCTGGCGTCATCGACACTGAACGGCCGCGTGACCGACACGCAGGGGGCGACCCTCTCCGGGGCGGTCCTCACCGTCACTCACATAGCCACCGGGATCAGCCGCGAAGCGGTCACGGACGGCGACGGCTACTTCGTCATCACGAACCTGACTCCGGGCGAGTACACGCTCGCGGTCAGAGGGGAGAAGCCCGAGACGAAGCTGAGCCTGAACATCACGCTTGAGGTGGGGCAGGACAAGACGCTCGACCTCACGCTCAACCCCGCGGACGAAGTGATGGTCCTCAGGGGCGACGACCCGGCGCGGACGGTCGACACCACCTCTTCCATAGTCGACGGGGTGATCGGCAATCAGGCCATCGAGAACCTGCCGCTCAACGGGCGCAACTTCCTCGAGCTCGCCCTGCTGTTGCCGGGCAACGCCCCCGCCCCGAACTTCGACCCGACCAAGACCAACAGCGTGCTCATCTCGTCGGCCGGGCAGATCGGGCGCGGCGGCAACATCACGGTGGACGGCGCGGACAATAACGACGACGTGGTCGGAGGCCCTCTGCAGAACATCCCGCAGGACGCGGTGGCCGAATTCCAGATCGCCACGAACCGCTTCTCCGCTCAACTGGGCCGCTCCGCCTCCTCCGTGATCAACGTCGTCACGCGCACGGGGTCGAACGACCTGCACGGGACGGCCTCGGTCTTCTTCCGCGACCGCAGGCTTCAGGGGCTCCCGGCGACCTTCGACCGCAGCAACGACGACCCCCCTTTCGACCGGCAGCAATACTCTTTCGGGATCGGCGGGCCGATAGTCAGGAACAAGGCATGGTGGTTCGGCGCTATGGAGTACCGCAACCAGGACGGCGCGGTGCTCGTCGGTGAGCGCGACACCGCCGCGCGCACGATCAGGCGGAGCTTCGCCCCGGCCCCGCTCGACGACTTCCTGGCGACCGCCCGCGTTGATTGGAACCCCGGCGAGTACGACCGGCTCGGCTTCCGCTACGCCGTCGAGAGCGCGGACGACGTGGGCGCGAGCACGCTCATCCGGTCCATCGGCTCGGCTTCGCAGAGGCAGGCGAGCGGCAACGATTACCACTCCCTCCTCACCAACTGGACGCGGATCTTTTCGCCGAAGCTCGTCAACGACTTCAGGTTCAGCGTCAGCAACTTCGGTAACGAGATCGAGCCCGTCGCGCCCGGCCCGCAGCTCACCTTCCCGAGCATTCAGGACGGCGCGTCTTTCCGCGTGCCGCAGGGGACGAAGCAGAACAGGTTCCAGTTCGCCGACACCCTGACCTACGTGCGCGGCGGCCACACCCTCTATTTCGGAGGGGAGTTTCATCGCGTCGACGCGAGCTTCGACCTGCGCGTCTTTCAGCAGGGCCGCATCGAGCTGGTCGAAGACTTCCCGAACTTCGACCACAATGGGGACGGGGCCGTGGACGACGACGACCTCCTCTTCGCCGTCACGCTCAGGAGCGGGAAGCCCGACCGGCCCCTCCTGATCCCCGACGCCGACAACAACTACTTCGCCGCCTTCGTCCACGACGACTGGCGCATACACCCGCAGTTCACGCTCAACATCGGGCTGCGCTACGAGCTGGACACGGACGTCAAGAACGTGAGCCGCGTCGACGAGCTGAACCCCCTGATCCTGCCCTTCCTGAGCGGCGAGCGGACCCGAGACAAGAACAACTTCGCGCCGCGCGTCGGCTTCAACTGGGCCCCCGGCGACGGGCGCACGAGCATACGCGGGGGCTACGGCATCTACTACGACCGGGTGACCCTGCAAATCCAGTCGCTCGAGCGCGGGCTCGACGGCCGCGCCCTGCCCATCGAAGTGCGCGCGGGCAACGTCTTCTTCATAGACCCCAACACCGGTATGTTCCCCCCGTTCGCGCCGACCCTGTCGAACCCCTTCACGGGCTTCATACTGCCCGGCGCGGGGGCCTCCGGCATAAACATCATCGACAACGGGCTCCAGAACCCGATGGTCCAGCAGATGAGCATCGGCGTGCAGAGGGAGATCGGCAGGGACCTGATCGTGACCGCCGATTACCTCCATAACTTCGGCACGCACTTCATCATCGGCCGCACCCTGGGGGCGGTCTTCAACCCCGTGGTCGGGGGGCCGGACCGCGTGGTCAACCTCGAATCGAGCGTGAAGACGAAGTACGACGGGCTGCTCCTGAGCGTGCGGAAGAATTACTCGGACCGCTACCAATTCCGCGCGTCCTACACGCTCTCGAAAGCCTTCAATTACGCGAACGACGATCAGATCCCCTTCAGCGAGGGGCCGGTCGACCCAAACAACCTTGAGCTGGAGTATGGCCCGACCCCGAACGACCAGCGCCACCGCTTCACCTTCTCCGGCGTCTTCGACCTGCCCGGACGGGTCACGCTCGCGCCCATCTGGACCCTCGCCTCGGGCGTGCCGATGGACATCATCCTCCCTTCTGGGGCGGGGCGCATCCCCGTGCTCCAGCGGAATGCGGGCGGGCGGCTGTTCGAGACCGGCTCCGAGCTGAACGATTTTCTGCGCCGAGTGAACGCGGGCGGGGGGATCAACGGGTCGCCCCTGCCGCTCGTGCGCGACGACGCCCGGTTCAACGACAGCTTCAACTCGTTCGACCTGCGCGCGTCCCGGACCTTCGCCGTGGGCGAGAGCGTCCGCATCGAGCCCATCGCCGAGGTCTTCAACCTCTTCAACGTGACCAATATACTGGGCGTGTCGAACGTCAACTACTCGGGATTTTCTAACGTGCTCGTGCGCGACAGCCAGACCGAGGGGACCCCCGGATTCCTGCGCTCGTCGAGCTTCGGCCAGCCCGTGACGACCGCGGGCGGGGTGTTCGGGTCGGGGGGGCCGCGCGCGTTCCAACTGGCCGTGCGCGTCTCGTTCTAGGCGGGAAGCGAAAGAGGTGCGCGCGCAACGGGGAGAGTTAAAGAGAGAGGTCGGCTTCGTCTCGGCTGCGGCCCTGGTCGTGGGCGAGGTGATCGCGGTCGGCATATTTCTCACGCCCGCCGACATGGCGAAGTCTCTGGGCTCGCCCCTGTGGTTGCTCGCCGTATGGCTCGTGATGGGCGCAATGGCCCTGAGCGGGGCGCTCTGCTACGGCGAGCTCGCCGCGAGGTTCCCCGAGGCCGGGGGCGGTTACGTCTACCTGCGCGAAGCGTACGGGCCGCGCCTCGCTTTTCTGTATGGGTGGAAGTGCTTTCTCGTGCTCGACCCCGGCATAACGGCCGCGCTCGCGGTCGGCCTCGCGGGCTACGCCGGCTACATGGCGGACCTCTCGCCCCTCGCGGGCAAGCTCATCGGCATCGCGGCCATACTGTCGCTCGCCGCGCTTAATATTTTGGGCGTGGGCCGGGTCGCGTGGCTCATGCGGTGGCTGACGGTGCTCAAGCTCGGGCTGCTCGGGCTGCTCGTCGCGTGGGGGTTCGGGATGAGGCTGGGCGACTGGTCGAACTTCATCCCCTTCGTAGAGCAGCGCGCGGGCTCGTCGCCGCTTCCGGGCGCGCTCGCCGGCGCGATGGTCGCGGCCTTCTTCTCTTTCGGGGGCTGGTGGGACCTCAGCAAGATCGCGGGCGAAGTGCGCGACCCCGCGCGCACCCTCCCGCGCGCGCTCGCGGCGGGGGTCGTGATCGTCACCCTGGTCTACATCCTGACGAGCGCGGTATTCGTTTACCTCGTGCCGATAGAGCAGGTCGTCTCCGGCGAGACGTTCGCCGCGCAGGCGGGCGCGGCGCTCTTCGGCGGCAGAGGCGGGCAGGTCTTCTCGGTCATCGTGATCGTCTCCGTCCTCGGGAGCCTCTCCGGCGTGATCACGACGGCCCCGCGCGTCTACTACGCGATGGCGCGCGACGGGGCATTCTTCAGGTCCGTCTCGTCGCTTCACCCGAGGTTCGGCACGCCCGCCCGCGCCATCGCGTTACAGGCGGGGCTCGCCAGCCTGCTCGTGGCGGTCGGCACGTTTCAGCAGATAATATCCTACTTCGTATTCGTGACCGTCATCTTCATCGCCCTGACGGTCGCGGCGGTCTTCAGGCTGCGGAGAAGGCGGGGCGCGCCCGGCTCTTACCTCGCGCCCGGCTACCCCGTGACGCCCCTCGCCTTTCTGGCGCTCGTGACCGTGCTGCTCTTCCTGCTCGCGGGTAACAGCCCGGTCCAGGCGCTCCTGGGCGTCGGGGTTGTGGCAATCGGCGCGCCGGTTTATGATTTGATCTTTCGCGGTAAATCTGACCAGAAGGAATGATGCGTTATGACCTGGATCAAGACCGTTCCGATGGCCGAGGCGGACGAGAAATTGAAGCGCGCCGTCGAGATGCAGCGCGCGATGTACCCGCCGGAGTATTCGTCGCCAGTGCACCCGACCCCGGACGGCGGGTCGTCCGGGATAGTGGCCTCGCACAGCCTGATACCGGACGCGCTCTACCACGCCTTCTGCACGTTCGGGGCGCTGATGTCGCCCGACCTCCCGCTCACGCGGGCGCAGCACGAGATGATAGCCACGATGGTGTCTGTCACGAACCGGTGCTTTTACTGAATCGAGTCGCACGCAGAGTTTCTGCGTCGTGTCACTCTCGATGAGTCTCTGGTCCGGGCGATAAGCGAAGACTACACCACCGCCCCGATCTCGGAGCAGGACCGCGTGATGCTCGATTACGTGGTTAAGCTGACGAAGGACGCGGTGCGGGTGGGGCCGAAGGATCACGAGCGGTTGCGCGGGGCGGGCTTTGACGACAGGGCCATTCTTCAGATCACGCTCATAGCGTCGTGGTTCAACTACATAAATCGCGTGGCGGATTCCTTAGGGGTGGGGCGCGAGTGATGCGCCCCACGCGCGGGGCGCTCTACTTCGACATTATTTTTTCCTGATTAGCCAGTATCCTTTCCTGGTTGGCCTGAATCCGCTCCTGGTTCGCCAGCAAGCGGTCGAGCTTATCCTGGTTGGCCTGAATCCGCCCCTGATTCGCGAGAATCTTCTCCTGGTTGGCGATGATGGTCTGCTGGTTGGCTATCACTTGGTCGTTACTCATACGGTCCTCCTCTTTTGTAATTGTTTTCTCAAACGTTATTTCGAGCGCCGCCGGGCGCGGCGCTCAGAGTCGGCTCGATGGCCTGCGACGACTTGCGCCCGGTCCACCAGATTTCGATCACGTTCGCTATCGGCCCCACGATGAAGAGCGCGTAATAAGGGGCGTGCACGTTCTCGCTCAGGCGCAGGATCATCTCCGCCAGCGCCACGAAGAAGACGACCACGCACTGCCCGCGCTTCGACCTCACGGTGGTCTTAGGGTCGGTGATCATGAAGAAGACGAACAGCTGGTACATCGGCCCCGTGATCGGGGCGACTTCCGCGAGGAACGGGTGGCCGGTGAGCCAGCTCCTCAGCAGAGAGAAGAGCAGGAACGACGCGACGTAGGTGGCGCAGATGTGAAACCTCTTGAGCCTCCAGATGATGATCGACCCGAGCGCCCACACGACCAGCATCGGCCACAGGAAGTTGCCCCACTGAACGCTCAGGCTCGCGACCGTGTCGGAGGCCAGGAAGAGCATCGCGCAGATGCCGAAGTTCGAAGGGTTCCATATGTGCCGGTCCTTCACCCGCAGAACGTACTTCGACGTGATGCTGATCGCGCTGCACAGGGCGTAGGGCCAGATGGCCGGGGACCTCACGAGGATGCCCACGCTTATGCCCGAAATATACGCGCTCGCCAGGTGAGGCCATTTGCCCGTGAAGACGCGCGCCAGCACCAGCTCCACCGCGATGGCCGTGACGATGGCCAGCGCCGTCCTCGAATAGCTTTCGAGTATGCCGAACGTGAGCTGCCCCACCAGCAGGATGAGCGTGATGAAGAGCGGGGCCGTGAATCGGCTGTCGTAACGGAAGCGCGGTCCGGCGGAGCTTTCGGGGGCCTTGCTCTCCGGCGGCGCGCTGGCCGGCGGGGGCGCGGGCGATCTGTATGCCTGGCTCATGGATTCTAAGGCTCCTTTACCGTGTTAAGCTTGCCGATCTTCGGAGTCAGGATATTCTGGATTTTACCAGAAGGCCAGTGAATGACCACCCTCTCGACCGACGCTTTCTTCCCCAGACCGAAGTGCAGGCGGCGCTGGTTCTGCGCGCAGAAGCCGCTGCCCCCCGAGACTTCCTGCACCTGCACCTGCCCGTTCCAGTAGACGCGCACCTGCGCGCCAATCGCGCTGCGGTTGCTCGACCCGCCCTCAAGCTCGAACCCTATCCACTCGTTTTCGGGCGCGGCCGCGTTCCTGTAGATCAGCAGGGGCCCCCTCTGGTTCGCCACGACCACGTCGAGCACTCCGCGGTTCCACAGGTCGACGAGCGCGACCGCGCGGCCATCGTTGGTGTCCGAGGCCCCGACCAGCTGCGCGACCTCCGAGAATCTGCCCGCGCCGTCGTTCACCCAGACCTTCTTCTGCTGGTAGCCCGACAGGCTGCGGCCCCCCATCGGCGGCCAGTTCTTCGCGTCCGAGATGATCGTGCTGTTGCCGCCCGCGACCTTCGAGAAGTCGTACCAGTAGTCGGTCCCTTTGTCGGCCGAGACGTAGCCGTTCGTTAAATAGATGTCCTGAAAGCCGTCGTTGTTCAGGTCGCCGAACTGCGCTCCGAAACTCCACCCGCCCAGCTCGACCCCCATGTCGCGCGCGAGGTTTTCGTACTGGAGCCTGTCGCCCGACGTGCCTTCCTTCGGCACCCATAAATTATTGCCCTGAATCAGCACGCCCTCTTCCGAAATGTTGGTGATGTAGATGCTGAATTTCCCGGTGTTCAGGATGTCCCCGTACGCCACGTTCATGCCGCTTTTCGGCGCGAACCCGACCCCGGTCGCCTTGCCCACCTCGCGGAACCGCTTGCCCCTCTCGTTGAAGAAGAGCTCCGCGACCCCGTAATCGTTCGCGATGAAGAGGTCGGGGTAGCCCGTGCCGCGGAGGTCCGCGGCCGCGGCCGCGAGCGCCCACCGGCGGCTCTGCAACCCCAGTTGCTCGCTCACCTCTTCGAACGAGCCCCCGCCGAGGTTATGGAAAAGGTACTTGCGGCCGCCGTTCTGCGCGTACTCGAAGCTCTCGGGCATCATCCGCGTGTCCTTCAGATTCCACAGGTCCACGTCCTCCGGGTAGTAGCCGCCGACGAAGAGGTCGAGCCGCCCGTCGCGGTCGTAATCGAACCAGACGGCGCTGTTGGCGTTGACCCCCTGCGGCCGGTCGGCCTTATCAGAGACCCTCGTGAAGCCGCGCCCCCCGTCGTTGTGAAAAAGCTCCGGCTTCCCCCACCTGTAAAGGAAGAGGTCGTCGTACCCGTCGTTGTCGTAGTCGCCCCAGACCGCGCCCATCGACACGCCCGTCTCCCTCCTATTCAGGTCGGCGACCCCTAGGTCGCGGGCCACGTCCTTGAAAGTCCCGTCGCCCTGATTGCGGTAGAGCGCGTTGGGGCTCCCCTCGCCGCTGTTGGTGACGTAAAGGTCCTGCCACCCGTCGCGGTCGAAGTCCGCCACCGACACGGCCGCGCCCATCGACGCGACCTGCGGCATGATGTGCTCCAGCTTCGAATCCAGCTGCGGGGCCTTGTGGATGAACTCGACGCCCGCGGCCTTCGAGACCTCCTCGAAGCGGAAGCCGTAGCGCGACATGGCCATGTGCGGGTCGGCCGCCAGCTTCGCCGCCTCGCTGCGATTTGACAGGCGCTTCATCACGATGGGGACGGCCAGAAGGCATAAGAAGAAGATCACGAGGATCACTTTGGAAATTCGAACCTGCATTACTGCTTCCTTGTTCTCAGCGCGTTATGAAAGCGCTCGGGCGTAACATAGCGCGTGTGGTACTCCTGCCAATCCTGAGGGTGGCGACGGTAGACCGGATCATCCTCCAGACGACTCAGCGGCGTAGTATAGTCGGGCCTGTCGTGCGAGGGCAAGGGCAGCACGGTCCTGGAAAAGGTCGTGTTGTAATCCCCGTCCTTGACCCACCCGTCCCCGATCAGCACGTAATCGCGCACCCACCCCGCGCGGGGCGGCGGCAGGGCCGGGAACCGGAAGGCCATCTCGTCGCCCGCGTTCATGATAACGTACCTGTCGTCCACCCGCGCGAGCAACTCCTTCACCTCCCCGAAACGGGTGTAGTAGCCGATCAGGTCCCTCCACACCTGCCCCGTGCCCGCGAGCCTGTACTCGGGCAGCTCGGGGGATGACCTGTTCGCCCGCCGCGCGACGTTGAACCCGCGGTAACGGAGCTCGACCGAGCTCGCGTCCACGCGCTCCGCCCTGACCGTACCGGGCGGGAGCCCGGAGGCCCATCCGAGGGAGTCCCAGTAGATTTCCATGTTCGTGCGCAGGCGGAGCCTGCGCTCCGCGCCCGCCTTGAATACGTCGTCGAGGCTGATCATTATGGTCTTCGTCTTGCCCGCCGGGAACCCGAGGCCGGGGCGCGCGACCGCCCACCCGCCCTCCCCGTCCGGGACTTCGAGGCTCAGGGATTGCGGGGCCGCGCGCCTGCCCTGAGCCATCGCGACGTTGATCGAGCTGTCGGTCGGGTGAATCCACCCGTGCGCGACGAGCCATACCCCTTCAGGCGGCACGTCGGGCCCGAGCTCGACTTCGACGTAATGGTCGCGCGTCACCCCCTGGTAGGCGCCGCGCCCGAACGTGTCGAGATATATCTGGTCGCGCGCCCGAACTATCTCCGACACGTCCTGCCCGCTGTCGTCCCGCGCGCGCGCGAACGCCCGCGCCGGAGTGGTCGGGATGACTTCCGTCCGGGGGGGCGGGATGGCGAACCTCTCATCGACGTGGACCTCCGTGCCGGCGGGGTGATCCACCACCATGAGTTGCACGAGGTCGAAGAAGTGAGTCTCCCATAAATCGGCGGTGATCCGCAGGTCGTAGAAGCCGTCGCGGGGGGCGAGCTGGTCCCCGCGGATCTTCACCCAGTCTTCGGTCATCATCACGTTCGCGGTGTCCTGCGCGTTGATGCGAAGCCCGAGCGGCGAGCGCCATATGAAATCGGTGACGAAGCTCATCCGGCTGCCGTCGTAGGCGAAGAGCCACGGGCATGAGCCCTTGAGCCTCTGCTCGGCGAGGACCGCCTGGTCCGGTTTCAGATCGTACTCCGCCTGCACGGAGCCGTTGGGCCAGACTATCCGCACGAGGTCGGCCCCGGCCCTCTCCCCGAGCCCGAAGTGGACGACCGGGCCCGAGATCGTCTGCTTTTGAAAGAGCAGGTCCGAGCGGATCTCCATCTCCCCGCCGACGCCGAACGAATTGATGCGCTGGTCGCCCGTCGATTCGGCCGCGCGCGGCCTCACGACCTGCCAGTGGTAATCCTTCGAGCCCCGGTTGACGAAGCGGGTGGCCTGCTCAGAATTCGACACCCCCACGAGGTCGAGCCTGCCGTCGCCCGTCACGTCCGTCACGCTGAAGGCGCGACCCCCGACCGAAGCGACTTCGGAAAAATTCCCCTGCCGGTCGCTGAGCCACACGAGCGTGCCGGCCGGCCCGGCCTTCACGAGGTCGAGCCCGCCGTTGTTGTCCATGTCCGCAACGAACACAGAAGTGGCTCCCGGAGCCATTGCTGCGTCGGGGCCGCCCCCGGATGCCAGCTCCCCGACTTCCCACCGGTCGTCTTCGTCTTTGCGCGAGAGCCGCCGCAGCGCGCCCTTTTGAGCCACGATCAGGTCCACGACCGCGTCATTGTTCACGTCGGCCGCGCCCAGCCCCCCGACCCAGTCGAAGCCCTCCGGGAGCACGCGCGGGAGGAACTGGCCCGCGCGCTCGTTGGTGAATACGTGCAGCATGCCCGCGGCGTCGTGCAAGGCGGCGTCCGGGTCTCCGTCGCCATCGATGTCGGCCCACGCGAAGCCTCGGACATTCGCAACCTTCTCGAAAGCCCTCTCCTCTTTGAACGAGCCGTCGCCGTTATTCCTCAGAATGATGGGAGGCCCGCTCTGCGGCGCGAGCACGATGTCGAGGTCGCCTTCGGTATCGATGTCCGCGGCCCACGCGCCCGCGTAAGCCGCCCCGGTGACAGTCGGCGGAAGCGACATGCGTGTGGTCACGTCGTCGAACTTTCCGGCGGATGATTGCTCGTAGAGCCTGAACCCGCCCGCGCCGGCGAGCGCGAGGTCCGTCCTGAAATCGTAGTTGAAATCGAGCGCGGCGACCCCGAAAGGGCCGGGGGGAGAGGCGGACGCGCCGCCGGGGAAGGGAAGCGCGTTCTCCGCGACGTGCACCTCGCGCCCGTTCGCGCGAACGACGGCCGGCGCGCCTTCGCCCGTGAGCCAGACGGCCCCGGCCCACTGCCATTTGCCCGAATCGTCCGCCACCGCCTGCTCGGGGTTGAAGGCGAGCGCCTCGTCGGGGAGCGAAGGCTCGGGGTCGGGCGAAGGCAGGCGCAGGAATCGCGTGATCGGCTCCCCGATGATTTCGGGCGAATACCTGACCCCCGCGAGGCTCTGGCGGTACTCGGGCACGCGCACGAGCACATTGCGGAGGAAGGCCACGCGGCTCGCGGCCAGTCTCGGGTTCGGCCCCGAGGCCGCCGCCTTCAGGGCAGAGAGTTGCTCGCGCGCTTCGGGGGGCCACCCGCCCGCCCGCCCTTCAAGGCGCTCGATCATTCTTCGAAGCGCCTCCGCGTCCCCGCGCTTCGCCGCGAGGCGCGTGACTTCAAGCTGCACGGCGAGGTTGTCCGGCTCGGCGTTCAGAATATCTTCGTATGACCTCTGGGCCTCGGCCTCGGCGTCGTCCCCGCCCTGCCGCTCGGTCTCCTGCGCGAGCGAGTAGCGCGCTTTCAGGTTCTTCGGGCTGAGCTCGGCGGCGCGGCGCAGGTGAGCGATTGATGCCGCGAGGTTGCCGCGATTGCTTTCGAGGAGGCCGAGCAGGACATAAATGTCGCTGCTGTCGGGAGCCAGCGCGCGGGCTTTTTCGAGCCTTTCAGCCGCCGTCTCCAGTTCTTTCTGGCGCAGGGCCAGCAGCCCGAGGTCGGCCCATGCCGCGGGCTCGCCGGGCGCGAGGTCCGTGACCTTTTTAAGGTTCTCCTCCGAGCGATTGTCTTCGCCGGTCTGCATCGCCGTGAGGCCGACGTAAAAGGCCGTGACCGCTTTGTGATACTCGTCCGACGACCTGTCCGGCAACCCCTCGCCCCGGTTGCAGGCGGAGAAGCCGAAGGCCATAAACAGGGCTAAGGCTGAAATAAAATGTCGTGACATTTCGGGAATAAAGTAGCAGGGGTCGGTGGCCGGGGGCCAGGGCTAGCGGCGGGGATCGGGAGTCAGTAGTCAGGATTCAGGGGCTAAGGAACAAGCATTTCAGATTCTCTTTACAGAATCTTTTTCGAGTGAATCGAAATCTCGGGTGGCATCACTGGCCCCCGGACCCTGGCCACTGACCCCTGATGCCTGTAAACTTGCCTATCACCATGATCGAAGAAAAAGTGACGAAAAAAGTGCGTCTACTTCCGTTTGCCGTGCTCGCGGTCGCGGTCGCCGTGTGGACCGTGCTGTCGCTTCTGCGAGTCTTCCCCGAGTCCCTCTTCCCGTCCCCGCTCTCGGTCGCGGATGGCTTCGCGGAAGAGATCGGGACCGGGCGCATGTTCAACGACATGATCGCGTCTCTGTTCCGCGTGGCGATAGGCTTCTCCCTCGCCGCGGCCCTGGGGGTGCCGCTCGGTCTGGTGCTCGGGCATCACAGTCGCGCGCGCGCGGCCCTGTTGCCCGCGGTCAATTTCTTCCGCAACCTGTCGCCCCTCGCGTGGATTCCGTTCGCGATACTTTGGTTCGGGATCGGGGACGCCCCGGCCATCTTCCTCATATTTATGGCGGCCTTCTTCCCCATCGTCCTGGCGACGGCGGCGGCCGTGGCGAGCATCCCGACCGTCTATTTCCGGGTGGCCCACGACTACGGATTTAAGGGCGCGGAGCTTTTGACTCAGGTGACTCTCCCGGCCATCGCCCCTCAGATTATCACGGCGTTGAGGGTGACGGCGGGGCTGAGCTGGGTGGTGGTCGTCGCGGCGGAGATGATAGCGGGGCGCGATGGGCTCGGCTTCGCCATCTGGGACGCGCGCAACGGGCTGAGGATGGACCTGCTGGTCGTGGGAATGATAGTGATAGGAGTGATCGGGGTGGTGATTGACCAGCTGTTGTTGCGCCTTACCAGAATACCGAGCGTCCGGTGGGGCTATGAAAGATAATCTTCTGCGTCTGGAAAATGTCTCGCGGTCGTTCGGCCCGGTCGAGGTGTTCACGGGCTTTTCGCTCGACATCAAGCGGGGGGAGTTCGCGGCCATCGTCGGCCCTTCGGGGTGCGGCAAGACGACCCTGCTCAACCTGCTCTCGGGGTTCGACAAGCCTTCGTCCGGGTCGGTAGAGCGCGAGGGCCGCGCGCGCATGATGTACCAGCACGGAGGCCTCTTCCCGTGGCTCACGACGTCCGAAAACATCAGGCTCGGGCTGCGCCACATAAAAGATGAGGCCGAGCGCGAGCGCCAGCTCGCCCTGATGCTCGGCCTGATAGGGCTGGAAAAATTCGGGGGCCATTACCCGCACCAGCTGTCGGGCGGCATGCGCCAGCGCGTCGAGATGGCCCGCGCGCTCGCCGGGGACACGGACATACTGCTGCTTGACGAGCCTTTCTCCGCGCTCGATTACCTGACCCGCCTGAAGATGAGGCGCGAGCTTGCGCGCATGCTGATGGAGCGGCCGCGCACGACGGTCCTCGTGACTCACGACATCGAGGAGGCCGCGCAGCTCGCCGACCGCGTGATAGTCCTCTCGGAGCGGCCCGCGCGCATACGCCGCGAGCTGTGGGTCGACCTGCCGCGCCCGCGCGACCTGACGCACCCGCAGGTGATCGAGGCCATCCACACAGTGCTCGAAGAGATGGGCCTCGAAGGCGACACGCAGAACGCGCTCGCGCAGGGGACTTAAAGCCCCGAGATCAACCTCGCGTAGTAGTCTTTATGAAGGATGGCTTTGAGATTCGTGGCGGGTGTCGCCGGTGACCGGGCCGCTACAGTGATCCCGGATTATTGTGCCAACTCACTCTCTAACTCTACCCCCGCGAGTAACGCTGAAGAACTGTCTAACACCGGCCTCACATACGCCCCGTCGGCTTCAGACCTGATCGACAGCGCCGCAGCAATCAGCGCCACCGCCTCTTTAATCAGGCTTTGGTGCTCCGCCGTGTACTCGGCGAGTGCGGACGAGTAGAGCGTGACCGCCCCGTAGATACTGTTCTCATTAATGACCGGGAATACAGCGAGCGTGCGATACGCGGGAAACTGGTCGGCGAATTGCGCCGGAAGGTCCAGCTTCGGGTCCGTGTTGCAATACGGCTTACCGTTAGCTATGACCCATCCGGTCACCCCCTCTCCCAGAGCGATGTTTCGACCCTTGACCATTTGCGAATGTCGTCCCGCCGCGTGCGCTACTACGTTTTGACCGGTCTCCGGCACGATCAGCGTAATCGCGCACAAGTCATAAGGCACTAAGCCCTCTAACCTATCCGCGAATGCCGCGAGTGTTTTCTCCTGGCTGTTGGCCCCCATCATCGACCGGGCCAGGGCGCAAATCGCTGTCACTTCACTGTGAATCGGCTTAACCTCACCGGCCTGGTTTTCTTCAAACTCCTCCGCCAGCCCCGCGGCCGGGGCCACCTGGCGGGCGGCCTCGGAAAGCTGCTCGCGGGCTTCGATGCCGAACGTCGGAACCGGCACGTTGCGGTGGGCCTTTATCTCCGCCTCGAACTCCCCCAGATGCGCGATAAATGTGCCGACCACATGCGGGTCGTACTGCTTACCGCTGCCCTGTATGAGCAGCTCTATGGCCTCTTCACGGGTCATCCCTTTCCTGTATTGCCTGTCCTCGCGCACGGCGTCAAAGCAGTCTACGACCGAAAGTATCCGCGCGGTCAAAGGGATGGATTCGCCGGTCAGCCCATCGGGGTAACCCTGCCCATCCCACCTCTCATGGTGATGCCGCACGACCGGCACCACCGGGTACGGGAACTCGACCCGCCCGAGGATTTGCGCCCCCGCGATGGTATGAAATTTCATCTTCTCGAACTCGGCGGCGGTCAGCTTGCCGGGCTTGTTGAGAATGTAATCCGGCACGGCGATCTTGCCTATGTCGTGCAGCAGAGCGCCGGCCTTCAGCGCCTCGACCTCGGGGTCCGAGCACCCCAGAATCCGCGCGACGCCGGCGGCGTAAATCTGCACCCGCAGCACGTGCTCATGCGTCACCTCATCTTTGGCGTTGATTGCCACGGCCAGCGCTTCAATCGTTTCGCGGTGCCCTTTGTCCATCACCGCGATGCGCTTATTTATGCCATCGCGGTACTGGCGGTGGGCGAGGAAGATCGTCAGCAGTGACGGCCCGCCGATGGCTGCCATCACGAGCAGGTCGATCTGAAGCGCGGCGTATATCAGCCCGGCCGCGGTCCCGGTCGGCAGGTACATGGGGGCGGCCCAAAGAAAATCCTTGCAGCTACGTGTGATTGACCTGCCGTGGCGCAGGGCTATGAGCGTTGAAAGCAGAACCGCGTTTACGGTGAAGTGCGCGATGCTGGCCAGGAACATCGAGATGGCGGTGGCCGCGAGGCTCTGATTTACGCCCCGTCCGGCTTCGTCGAAAATAAAGTAAAGCCCGCCGCTCAAAACGGCGGAGGCGGCTGCCGCGCTGAGCGTCATCATCGCGGACGAGAACAGGTGGCTCGAAAGCAAAGGGCCGCCGCGCCGCGCCGACACGAAGCCCTCTACGCCGGCTATCAGTATCGCCGGGTAAGGCCCGTAACAACACGCGACGATAATGACTATGGCGTCCGTCAGGGTGAAGGTGATGACCTCCTGGGTGAATCCGAGGCCGACCGGGAGCTTGAAATTCTGCGGGAACGCGCCGACGCAGATGGCCAGCGGTATCAGCGCGAGCACGACCAGCTGGTCTACCGTCTCGTACCGCAAGGCTATGTTTGCGCCCGCGAGCACGCACAATGACAGGCCGGCGGCGGTCACAGTCAGCTGGTAGCACCGCCGGACGCTCTCTCTGGTTGCTTTTTCGCCCATCCCCATTCGTGTCCCCAAGGGCCGGTCAGTTCTTCCAGGACATGAAGATGGTTTTGTAGTACCCCGCCATCTCATACCCTGCCTTCAGGTAGAACTTCTTAGCCGCCGCGTTCTGGTCGTCGCAGAGGAGGCAGAGCGATCCGGTGCGGGCCAGCAGGGTATGACTTAGCTGCGACATACACCTCAGGCCATGCCCCTTGCCGCGCGCCTCGGGGGCGACGTGGATGCCTTCCAGGTAAATGCAGTCGGGCGTGTCGCGCATGATGTCGGCGTTGAATATTAAACTCTCACCTTCGATCCAGACCCACGCCTGACCTTGCTCGATGCGACGCAGCCACCGCTGCCTGAAACCTTCGGGGTCAACGTCCAGAGGGTTCACCCCGCCCTCACGTTGATGCATCTCTCCGTAGAAGGGTAGAAGGATGCGGAGGTCGTCGGGCGTGGCGAGCCTCAACTCGGGGACCGATACGGACAGAGGTGGCGGGCATTGCTGCACGAACAACTGCTCCCGGTGCTGCGTGTGCGTCTCGTCTCCGCCAGCCGAATACGAGTCCCAGAAGCACTCGGCCTTATCCTGCTCGCCGAGGATCATGTATATCGATGGGCCGCCGCGCGCATACTTCGCAAACGCCCTTAAGACGGCGTCGGAGTGAGTTTCAATCAGTGTGACGTGGCCTAACAGGGCGACTCCCAGCAACCGGCCTTCGGCGTCACGACAAGCGTAGAACTTCCCTCTGTTAAGGTCATTGACCAGCCCGTTTTCTTTGATCATGCCCCTGATAAAGACCGTGTGGACAGGCCGGGCGGATAGGAAATCACAGACCTCGGCCTCGTCGCCGGCCGAAAGCGGATGCACACTTATTCCGGTTTCAGTCTGCCGGGTCGGCTGAGGGCCTGCGGCCATATTAGTTTCTAAGGGGAAAGTCTGCATCAAGTCTTCTCGATTAAATTATCCGTCGTTAAAGTTCGGAAACAGGCGGCAGTCGGAGTCACTGGCTATCGCCCGGTCCCATATTCTTCCATGAGCCAAGGTGCCTGCGAGCGAGGGCCCTTTATCATGGCTCCGCGCCGTCCTCGGGTATCACGGGCATCGATGGCGTGTCGTCCCCGGCCACCATCGCGGCCATCGATTGCAATTGAGCGTCACCCCACAGTTCGCCGTTGCCTAAGAGCATGCCATCGCTCCTGATGCTTCCGTTGCCCAGGAGCATCCCGTTGCCTAAGAGCATGCCGTTGCCGAGCAACATCCCGCAGCTCAAAAGCGGCGAGCCGTTGCCCAAGAGCATGCCGTTGCTGACCAGGATGTTATTGCCCAGCAGCATGCCGCTAGACATCAGCTGCCGATTGCCTAACAACATGCCGCTGCTCACGATCACGCCGTCGCCCAGCAGCATCCCCGTCCCGTAGACCTTCTGATAGCTGGTGATCAGTTCAGTCCCGGTCGCGTACGTGTAATCGACGAGTATCCCCTGTGCCCAGGTGAAAGTCTCCCCGGCTATGGTCGTCTGCGGCGTAGGAGGGGTGGCACTTATGAGCAATGGCGCGCCCAGAGGGGTGTTGTTCGTGAGGTTGTTGCGCACCAGTTTGGCCAGCCGCACCGCCCCTTCGACGTTCAGCATTCCCGTGCCCTGCTCGAACATGTCGTACCCGGCAATCGGCTGCGCCGTGTACATCAGTATCGCCTTGACCAGATTAGGCGTGAGCTTCGGGTTGGCTTGTAGCATCAGCGCCGCCGCGCCGGACACGATAGGAGCCGCGACTGAGGTGCCGCTCAGGGCCATCTGCTCATGAGCACGGTTGGTGCTCACGTTCGCCCTGAGCCAGGGGAAATCCCTCACCAGCGCATTGCCGTCCGACATCGCGGCTATGATCTTATTACCTGGGGCGACCAGGTCCGGCTTGATAAGGTTGTCGTAGTGCTTCAGGCCGATAGAATCGGTCCAGTAACCGCGCGTCGGCCCGCGCGAACTGTAAGTGGCAACTACGTCATCACTGCGAGCGTCGGTGCCGAAAGTGTTGACCGCGCCTACGGTGATCGCCGAAGGCTCGGTGCCCGGCGAGTGGATGTGGCCGTAGAGCTTGTTGCCTTCGCTGTCCTTGCCGTTATTGCCCGCCGCCGCGACGACGACGATCCCGGCGTTGACCAGCCTTCGCACGGCGCGGCACAGAGGGTCGTTCACGTAGGAATCAACGGCCAGCGTGCCCAGGCTCAGGTTTACAACCCGAATCCTGTACTTCTGGTGGTTCTTCTCTCCGAGCGGCTTGTTAGCGTCAACTGGAGCCAGAATCCAATCAAGCGCCCTCAGCAGGTCCGACGACAGGCCATTGCCTTGCGAGTCGAGGACACGGAGGTTGATTATCTTCGAAGCGATTGCGGCCCCGCTATAGGCCCCATCTACAACGTGATCGCTGGCGGCAGCCATCGCGGCCACGTGAGTGCCATGCCCGTAAGGGTCCTCTTCGGTGACGCCCGCGCCCGTGAAGTCCAGCTTCACCTCTATGCGCCCGCCGAGAGAGTGGTGGCCCTTGTAGATGCCCGAGTCTACTATGGCAATCCCGATGTCCTTGCCCTCTATGCCGCCGTTGCCGCTGCTTTGCCGCATCTGACTTATGCCGGTCTGGACCTCGATGTGACCCAGGGCCTGTAGCTCCCTGTCGGGTGAAATGTAAGTAACGTCATCGGAGGCGGCGATGCGGCGCAGCTTGCCGACTGGCAGCTCGACGATCCTTGAGTTGAAGCTCCGAAGCTCACCCACCGACGAGACGCTTTCGTCATTCAGCAGGGCGTCGATCCGGGCGCGCCTTTTGCCTTTCAACTGAAGAATGACCCTGACGCGGTCCCCCCCTTGGAGACCCGCATCCCCGGACTCGAGCCTCGGTCGGGGTATTGAGCGCAACCGGTCCCGCAGGTCTTGAGACAGCTTGTAGTCGTGAGATCCATCCGCACCCGGCATGCCGGCACTGCTTTCTACCGAGGCCCTGCCGAATTGCGTAAAGCCGACAAAAAAGCAGAGGACCAACGCGAGAGAAATTGTCCGCCTGTTGTTCGCGGTCAGCTTGCCGTTACCTGTCATGCCCTTATCTCCAGACGCCGCGTATTCATTGCGGCTACCAGAGAGGCAACTTCCATTCCAGCGGGGCCTATCGCCTAAACCTTGAATCTGTTAGCTCAGACCGGGCGGATCATTAAGTCAAACTGATGAGCTTCAATCAAAATGATTTTTTTAGGGACATCTGCTCCGAGACCGAATTGTCCGTGGGGCCTTAGTGACCTTCGGAGGGGAGCGGCATGATAACCGGCGGCGTCGCGCGTGACTTTCAACGAAGCATCTGGAACTCACTTCGCGGTCCCCGGCGCGCGGGTCGTCAGGCCGCTCTGAGGTTCACCCTAACTCTGCGCGGACCATGCGGCGAAGAACTGCGGGGCCTGCCGAGGCAGTTCCCTCGCGAGCATCTCTTCGACTTCGTCCGAGGAGGCGAGCTTCATCGCGTCGCTCATCAGCGAGCGCACGCGGCTGATGTCGATGGACCGGATGGCATTCTTGACCAGGGGGATCGATGCGGGCGTCAGGCTCAGGGTCCTAACCCCGAGCCCGACCAGGGCTATGGCATGGATCGGGTCCGCCGCCATCTCCCCGCACAGCTCAAGCGGCACGCCCTCGGCCTGGGCCGTCCGCACGATGTAGGCGAGGGTGCGGAGGACCGCCGGGTGTAAGGGCTGGTACAGGTGCGCGACGTTTTCGTTCGTGCGGTCCACCGCGAGAAGGTACTGGATCAGGTCGTTGGTCCCGATGCTTAAGAAGTCCGCCTCGCGCGCGAAGAGGTCCGCGAGCATGGCCGCGGCGGGCACCTCTATCATCACGCCGATGGGCAGCCGCGCGTTGTGCTCGACCTGGCTATCGGCCATCTCGCTTTTGACCTCCTCGATTATGCGCTTGGCCTCGCGCAGCTCGGTGATCGTGCTGATGAGCGGGAGCACGACGCGGAGGTTGCCTTCCCGGTTGGCCCGCAGGATGGCGCGAAGCTGCGTGCGGAATATGTCCTCGACTTTAAGGGCGAGGCGTATGGCGCGCAGGCCGAGGGCGGAATTCTGCTCCTGCTCGAACCCTTCGAGGGAGAGCTTGTCGCCCCCGAGGTCGAAGACGCGGATGCTCGCGCCCGCCGCGCCCGCGGCCTCGGCGAGCCTCCGGTAGACCGCGTACTGCTCCTCCTCGCCCGGAAGCTCCGGCAGGCGGTTCAGGAACATGAACTCCGAGCGATAAAGGCCGATGCCCTCGGCCCCGAACAGCGCGAGCGAATCTACCTCGGTGGGCAGCTCGACGTTGGCGCGCAGGGTCAGGCGCGTGCCGTCGAGGGTCTCCGCCGGCCGGGCCGTGTCGGCCCCGCGGACCGGGCGCTGCCTCGCCTTAAGGTCGCGCCTTTCGAGGTAAGACCGCAGGAGCGGTTTCGTGGGGCGGATGATGACCTCGCCCGACTCGCCGTCCAGGATCATGGGGTCGTTCGTCTTCACGCGGCGGGTCACGTCGTGCAGCCCGACGCAGGCGGGGATCCCGAGCGCGCGGGCGATGATGGCCGAGTGCGAAGTCATGCCCCCCCCGTCGGTCGCGAACCCGAGCACGCGGTTGAAGTCCAGCTCGGCTACGGTCGATGGCCATATGTCTTCGGCGACTATGATAACGTCCTCGTCCAGGGCGGAGAAGGCGAATTTCGTGCGGCCCGATAGCACCGTGAGCAGGCGCGCCGACACGTCTTCGATGTCGGAAGCGCGCTCGCGCAGGTATACGTCCTTGACCTGCTTGTAGGCCTTGACCACGCGGTCGGTGACGGAGCGGACGGCCCATTCGGCATTCACTTTTCGGGTGCGAATCTCCTGCTCCAGCTCCCCGAGCAGGTTCTTGTCTTCGAGCATCAGCAGGTGCGCGTCGAGTATGTAGGAGTGCTCGTAGCCGAGCTCGCGGGCGAGCCTGACCTTGATCTCTTTCAACTGCTCGCGGGCCTCGCGCAAGGCTTCGCGGAGGCGGCGGATCTCCGCCCGCGTCTGCGTGGGCGAGATCTCGAAGTAATAGAACTGGTGGCGGCCGCGCTCGTCCAGCCTGAGCGCCCTCCCGACGCTGATTCCGGGCGAGGCCGCGAGCCCGGCCAGCTTGATGTCGCGCGAGCGGACCTTAGAAGAGGCCATCTGAAGTCTCCTCCCCGAACTTGCTCTCGACCAGCTCGACCAGCTCGTCGGCCGCGCGCTCTTCGTCGGGGCCGTCGGTCCTGATGAAGAGGGCCGTGCCGCGCGAGGCGGCCAGCAGCAGCACGCTCAGTATCGACTTCCCGTCGGCCGTCTGGAGCGTGTCCTGGCGCATCAGCTCGACCGTGCTCGTGAACTGCCCCGCGCGGCGCACCAGTTGGGCCGCGGCGCGCGCGTGCAGCCCGAGGCGGTTCGAGATCGTTACCCTGCGCTCTTGCATTATGACTATAGATTACAGCTTATGGCCCCGCACTTCTATCACCTCTCACCAGACCGCTGATGTTACCGGAATTTGCCGCTTCAGGCCACCGGCTTTGAGTCGGGGCGGCCGGAGCCCACCCAGGGCGCTCAATTCAGAGCGCTCAATTCAGGGTGCTCAATTCAGAGCGCTCAATTCAGGGTGCGCGGGTCGGAGGCGTCGCGCAGGCCGTCGCCGAGAAAGTTCCAGGCCATCACGGTCACGAAGATGAAGACGCCCGGCACGAGTATCCAGGTGAAGTTTTCGAGGTAGGCCACGTTCTGGGCCGCCGTCAGCATGTTGCCCCAGCTCGGGTCGGGCTCCTGTATCCCTATCCCGAGGAACGAGAGCGCCACCTCGCTCAGGATGTAAAAAGGCACGCTCAGCGTCGCGGTCACTATGACGAACGAGACGGTGTTCGGCAGTATGTGGTTGATGATGATCCTCGCCCTGCTGAAGCCGAGGGCGCGCGCCGCCAGTATGTACTCCTGCTCTTTGAGCCCGAGCACCATGCCCCGTATGACCCGCGCCTCGGAGGCCCAGCCGACGAAGGAGAGGATGACGACTATGAGTATGTAAGACTGCGTCGAGGTGAGGTCGCTCCCGAAAGCGCCGCGCAGGATCAGCACGAAATAGAGGCTCGGGATCGCGAGTATGACCTCGACCGTGCGCATCGAGATGAAGTCCGTCACGCCGCCGTAATACCCGGCCAGCCCGCCGACGAGCATGCCTATTATAGTGGAGATCAATATCCCGATGATGCCGACCGACAGGGAGACCTGAGAGCCGTACATTATCCGCGAGAACACGTCTCGCCCGAACAGGTCGGAGCCGAACGGGAAGAAGAGGCCCGGCTCGTCGACCCCGAACAGGTGGACGTTCGACCTGACGATCCACAGGATGGTGTACTCGTCCCCCCGCACGAAGAAGCGGATGGGATACCTCCTGCCCGTGTCCTCCGAGTAGCCAAGGTAGCCCTTCGACGTTTCGTTCGTGATCGATATGCCGTAGACGAAGGGGCGCGTGAGGCCCCCCCGCTCGTCGAACACCCTCACGCGGCCGAGCATCGGCGGGTGAAAGCCGTACTCGCTGTGGACGTGCTCGTAGGAGTAGGGCGAGATGAAGCCCGCGAGTATCGACCCGAGGTAGAGGACCGCGAGGACGACGAGCGCGGCCATAGCGCCCCGGTTGCGCCTCAGCTTCCTCCAAAGGATCTGCCACGGGGAGCGGCTTTCGACCGCGCGGCGGGGCGCGGCTCCGGGGGCGGGGGGGGCGGGCGCTGCCCCGGCCCCGGGGTCGGGCAGGGTCCTGAGCACGGGCTCGCCCCCGCCCTTCTCGGCGAGCCTCTCCCGCCCTTCGGGGCTCTCTTCGATCAATCTCTCTTCTTCGTCCTTCATTGGCCTTCGAGCCTTATCCTCGGGTCGATGAGCGCGAGCAGTATGTCGGAAATCAGCGAGCCGAGCGCCAGCATGATCGTCAGCAGAACGACCGACGCCATAACCAGAGGCTCGTCCTTTTCGAGAAGGGCCTGTACCGTGAGCCTGCCCATCCCCGGCCAGGAGAAGACGACCTCCGTCAGCACCGAGCCGGTCAGCAGGTAGGCGAGCGAGAACCCGAATAGGGTGACGAGGGGGTTGATCGCGTTGCCGAGCGCGTGGCGGAAGAGCACGCGCCACTGGCTGAGGCCCTTGGCCCTGGCCGTGCGGATGTAGTCCGCCGCCAGCGTCTCGATCATCTCGCTCCGCATCTGCCTCATATACTGGGCGAGGCCGATGCTCCCGAGCACGAAGGCCGGGAGCGCGAGGTGCCAGAGGGTGTCGACCACTTTTTGCAGGGGCGTGAAATCGTCCCAGTAGGTTTGGTCGTGTATGCCCCCGGTCGGGAACCACCCGGTCTTTGCCGCGAACAAGAGCATGAGCAGGGAGAAGAAGACCGACGGGATGGAGAGGCCCGCGAACGAGATCAGCCCCGTGACCCGGTCCACCCACGTGTTGCGCTTGACCGCCGCGAGCATGCCTAACGGGATCGCCAGCCCCCACGAGATCGCGAGCGCGGAGACGGCCAGCAGCAGGGTGTTAAAGAGGCGCTCCCAGATGAGCGACCAGACCGGGGTCCTGAACTTGAACGAATAGCCGAAGTTCCCCTGCAACGCCTGGCTGAGCCAGTACCAGTAGCGCACGAAGACGTTCTCGCTCTCGAGGTGGTACTGCTTCTTGAGGAGCGCGAGCAGCTCTTCCGACACCGAGGGGCTGTTGGCGATGGTGCTCAGGTAGCTTCCGGGGGACCAGACGAGGAGGGCTTGCGCGATGAAGGTGACCATCAGCAGGAGGGGGATCAGCGCGAGCACTCTTCTTATTAAAAAGACTTTCATAGCGTAGGGCGGAAGCCCGGCGCCCGCGGGCCGGAGTCGTCGCCTTCCGGCCCGCGGACCATTACGATCACTTCGTGAAGAAAAGCTCTTCGATATTCCAGTAGGTGTAGTTGGCAAGGGGCGACGGCTTCAGGTTGCCGACGCGGTTCTTGGCCCCCACGAAAAAGTTCGGCACGGCCAGCTCGATCTCCGGCAGGTACTCCGTCCATATGCGCATCGCGTCCCAGTAGTGCCTCTGCCGCTCGGCCAGGTCCATCGTGCGCGAGGTGAGGTTGATCTTCTCTTCGAGCTGCTTCTCCCAGTCGGTCGAAGGGGTCGTCTGTCCGGGGTAGGCGTAGTAGTTGCGCCCGCTCGGGAGAAGGACGTTCTTGGCAAGGATCGGGTCGGGCGGGTACGACGACTGCCAGCCGAGGTTGATCGCGTCGAAATCGCGCGTCGTGTTCAGCTTGTCGGACACGACGTTGCCTTCGAGCGGCTGGAAGTTAACGTCGATCCCGACCTTCGCGAGGTTGTCTTTTATCATGGTCCCGATGTTGACCCTGTAGGGGCGGTTCGAGTTCGTGTGCAGGTTGAACCTGATCGGGTTCCCCTCGGAGTCTTCGGCTATGCCGTCGCCGTTGCGGTCGAGGATGCCGATCTCTTTGAGCATCCCTTTGGCCTTCTCCGGGTCGTAAGGGTACTTCATCACGGAGTCGGTGTACCAGACCTTGTTGGTCGGGGAGTCGAAGCCATAGACGGGCACGCCCCTGCCCTGGAAGGCCGTGCGCACCATCGCGTCGCGGTCGAGTGCGTAGGACACGGCCTGCCTGAACTTCACGTCGCGAAACCACTTCAGCTTGACCGGGTCGACGTAGGGCTTGCCCTGCTTGTCCTTGCCCATGTCCTGATTGAAGATCAGGTTATTCAGATTCATGGACGGGCCGAGGTCGATGATCCTGTAATCCTGCGACGCCTCCCCCTGCTTGAGCACGTCGACCGCGTCGGGGCTGATCGAGGTGATCATGTCCGTCTCGCCGTTCTGGAACTTGAGCGAGGCCGTGTTGAAGTCGGGCACGATCTGAAATATGACCCGGTCTATGTAAGGCAGCCTCTGGTTCTTGCTGTCGACTTTCCAGAAGTAAGGGTTGCGCTCCAGCACCACGCGCTGGTCCGCCGTGAACGAGGAGAGCCGGTAGGGGCCGACGCTCACGATGTCTTTCGGATCGGCGCTCACGGAGAGGGTCGTGCGGAAGTTGCCCGACTTGTAGGCGGCGTCGAGCTTGTGTTTCGGGACGATGTAGACGCTGTTGGACGCGGCTACGAAAATGGCGTTCGGCTCCTTCAGCCTGAACCTCACGGTGTAGTCATCGACCTTCTCCACCGCCGGGTACGACCCGTCCGACTGGGTGAACGAGCTCGCGGCGGCGGCCTCCTCCCTCGGGTCGAACGTCACCTGGTAGGTGAACATGACATCGTCGGCGGTGAAGGGAACGCCGTCGGACCACCTCACGCCCTTCCTGAGGTTGAAGGTCCAGGTCAGGCCGTCGGGAGAAGCCTCCCAACTCTTCGCGAGCGCGGGTATGTCTTTCTGCTCGTAGTTGTCGTAATCGACGAGCCCTCGGTATATGGGGCCGTTTATTATCCAGGCGGTGTTGGTGTCGCTCTCGGTGACGGGGTTGAAAGATTTCGGGTTCGACGCCAGGGCCATGACCAGAGTCCCGCCGTGGACTCCGGGCTCCGCCCCGTTGAGGTAGGCGTCTTCCGGGACCTCGCCTTCGAATGGCGGGTTCGGGGTGCCCGACACCGGGCCGGACCCCGGCCTCGTCTGACACGCCCCGAGCAGGAGCAGGGCAATGAGCAGAGAAAATGCGATTATTTTGTTCATTTATCTTTCCTCTGGGGAGGCTATATTTCACTGCAAGGCTCCACAATATAGTAACTTTTAAATGTATGTCAATTATGGCCCGCCCCTTCTCTTTCGCGCCCCCCGCGCCGCCCGGAGTCATTGTCAGCCATTTCCGCCGCGTGCTAAGATCGTACCGTGGCCGCACCCGGCTAGCACGCTCAGCGCCTTCAAAGCAACGCACGCGCATCTCCGGACCATCGCACTGATCTACTAATCTAATAGGGTAGTAAAAACAGAAGAGAATGGGAGAAGTGATAATGAAGCTAAAGATTCGATTGTTATCCAGAGCGGCCGCGCTCGGCGTCGCGGCCCTGGCACTCGCCCTGTCGGGCGCGGAGGGGGTAGGGGCGCAGACCCAGAGCCTGCAATTGCGGGAGGCCCGGCCCGTGACGGTCACGGGAGACCTCATCGACATGTCGTCCGCCAACGACGGCAACGAGAGGACGCGCGCGCACGCGGGCAAGGCCGACTACTCCGGCTCCTCCGTCATGCTCGATATGGGCGGGCAGCAGAACATAGTCGGGGTCATTCAGGACCACGGCCCGTGGTCGAATGACTACCCCGGCACCTACAGGGTCGATGTCGGCCTCACCCCGAACGGGCCGTGGCTCAAAGCCTTCGAGGGGCAGGGCCGCCGCGGGGAGAGCCGCTCCATCTTCGAAGCGGTACACGGCAGGTACATTCGCATCACCGCGACGGGCACGCACGACCTTGGGAGGGACTGGTCGCTCGCCGAATTCCGCGTGGGCGTCGACCCCGGCTCGCGGGCCCGGACCATTCCGTCGGAGACCCAGGCCAACCCGACCGGCCCGATTGTGCCCAGCGCCGGGCTGAAGAACGTCGCGCTCGCCGTGGACAGGAGGCAGGAGACTCGCGCGACCACGGAGTCGGCTGACTACGCGGGCGCGTCGTTGACCCACGACCTCGGCGGGGAGTACGAGATATCTCGTGTGGTCCAACTGCACGGCCGGTGGGCCGAAGAGTACCCGGCCGAGTACAAGGTGGAGGTCAGCCGCCGCAGGGACGAGAGCGCCTTCCGCGAAGTGTGGCGCGGGCGCGGTCAGTCGGGGCGCAGCGTCGCCACCTTCGACCCCGTCTCCACCCGCTACATCCGCGTGACGGCCCTCCGCCCCAGGGACCGGAGTCACTGGTGGTCTATAGCCGAGCTGCGCACGAACCGCGACGCCGACGAGGTGGCGGACCAGAACGAAGATGACAAGCGGCTCGACCGCGCGGTCAGAAGGGCGACCGCCCAGGGGTTCTCCGACATCAACCTCGCCGTCGACGAGAACCCGGCCACGCACGCCAGCACCGCCCGCTCGGGCTACATCGGAAGTTTTATAGTGCTCGACCTGGGCGGCAGCTACTCGGTCTCCAAGGTGACGCAGGTCCACAACCCCGACGAGGCGGATTTCCCCGCCCGCTACAAGATCGAGGTGAGCGACGACGGCACCCGGTGGAGGCAGGTATGGGAGGGCGCGGGCGAGGCGGGCCGCTCCCACGCGAACTTCGACCCGGTGCGGACCCGGTTCGTGAGGGTCACCGCCACCGAGGACCGCAACCGCAGGCCGTGGAGCGTTTCCACCATCAGAGTAAGCGGCTGATTAACAGGCCCCGTGTCATGCCGAGGGGCGCGGCAATTCGTAGCGGAAGCAGGAATTGCCGCGCCCCTCTTTTTCCGGGAATCGCCGGCCGCTTCAGCCCCCGGCTTCGGGTTGCCCGCTCGTTCGCGCGGATGCTATCGTACGCCCATGGAACATTCGATTTGGGCATGGGTCGGTTTTAATGCCTTCATCCTTGTCATGCTGGGCATCGACCTGGGGCTTTTCAACAGGAGCGCGCACTCCGTCACCTACAAGGAAGCGACCACCTGGAGCATCGTATGGATCACGCTCGCCCTGATATTCAACGCCGGCATCTTCTATTACATGGGGAACGAGAAGGGCCTGGAATTTCTGACCGGCTACCTCATCGAAAAATCGCTCTCCGTCGATAACCTCTTCATCTTCCTTCTCATCTTTTCTTACTTCAAGGTCCCGGCGAAGTACCAGCACCGCGTGCTCTTCTGGGGCGTGCTCGGGGCGCTCATCATGCGCGCCGTGATGATCTTCGTCGGCGCGGCCCTGATCAACAGGTTCCACTGGATCATCTACGTCTTCGGGGCGTTCCTCGTCTACACCGGCATCAAGATGTTCACCCAGAAGGAGACGGAGATTCACCCGGAAGAGAACCCCATGCTCCGCCTCGTCACGCGCTTCGTGCCGATCACCCGCCACTACGAGGAGCAGAAGTTTTTCACCCGCGTCAACGGCAGGCTCCACGGCACCCTGCTGCTGATGGTGCTCGTGATAGTCGAGGCCACCGACCTCGTCTTCGCGGTCGATTCCATACCGGCCATCTTCGCCGTGACGCGCGACACCTTCATCGTTTACACGTCGAACGTCTTCGCCATCCTCGGCCTGCGCTCGCTCTACTTCCTGCTCGCGGGGGTGATCGAGAAGTTCCACTACCTGAAGATCGGCTTAGCCATCGTGCTCACCTTCATCGGCGTGAAGATGCTCCTGGGCGCCATCGAGGTCCACGTCCCCATCGCCATCTCGCTCGGGGTCGTCGCCGTCGTCCTCACGGGCTCGGTCATCGCCTCGCTCATATGGCCCGCGAAGTCGGACATGCACATCGAAGTAGACCTGCCCCCGGATTTCGGCCCCACGCCGTTCGACGGGGAGGCCGACGCGCCCGAGGAAGTGGAAACGCTTAAAGAGGTCGGGCGCGCGGGCGAGCGTAAATAATCCGGCCGCGGCCGCCCCTGATTAATCTCCGGCCATAGCCCCGCCATTTTTTTTGATCCGGGGTTGAATAGTTCCTCGCCTTAATGTAAATATGCTCACCGAAATTCCTGATGAGGATGGAGGGTTTATGCCGCGAGCAGGGAAGACGATTTTTCTGGTGGCGCTCCTGGCGGTCGCCGGCGCATGCAGCAGGTCCGAAGAGAAAGCCCGCGCGGAGCTGGCGCTCATGAATATCGCCTTCACCGCCCCGTCATTTATCGAAAGCGCGAGGACCGGCAACACGGACGCCGTCCGCCTCTTCGTCGACGCGGGGATGGACACGGAGGTGAAGACGGCCGAAGGGCAGACGCCTCTGCTCGCCGCGGCCCTGGCGAATCAGCCGGAGACGGTGCGGCTCCTCCTGTCGGGGGGCGCGGACGTGAATGCCAGGAATAAATACGCCGGCACGGCCCTGATCAACGCCGTGTGGAAGGGCTCTAACGAGGTCGTTCAAATACTGATCGACGCGGGCGCGGACCTCGAAATCAAAGACGACAAGGGGATGACCGCCCTCATGTTCGCCGCCTGGGAGAACCACCTTGATATGGTGAACGCCCTGCTAGCGAAAGGCGCGAAGGTGGACGCGAAGGACAACGAAGGGTGGACGGCGCTCATCCGCGCTTCCTTCAAAGGCCACACGGACTCCGCCGTGGCCCTGTTAGAGAAGGGCGCGGACGTTAACGCGAGATCGCACCGGGGCGACACCGCCCTGAGCTGCGCGTCGGAGCGGGGCAACTCCGGCACCGTGAGCGCCCTGCTCGAACGCGGCGCGGACGTGAACGCGCGGGACGAGGGCGGTAAGACGGCCCTGATGAAGGCCGCAGAGAACGGGCACGACTCGGTCTTCCAGACCCTCCTCGCCGGCGGGGCCGACCCGAACATCCCTGACAGCAACGGCCGCAAGGCCGAGCTTAAGAAGCCCGAAGAGAAGGGCGCGCCCGAACAGGCGCAGCCCGTGAAGCAGGCGCGGAAGAAGGCGGCCGCGGCCGGCCGCGCCTATTGAGCCCGCGGCCCGACCGGCCGCGGGGCTAATCTTGAAGTTCTCTTCGCGAAGCTTGCGCGAAGATTGTTTCCTTTCTCAGGTCGAGCCCTCCGAAGGCGCGCGATTGTTTATGAAACGTCGCGCGCATTTTTTCGCCCCGGCCCGGCCCTGTATTTGATGCCGTGGCTTAATTTGATGGGCGCGAGTCGCCGCGATTCGTGCCGGGGAAACGCCAGACGATTACGAGCCGCGTGCGCCGGACGTGACGAAATTTGTGGGGCGCATCAATTATGTGGTTGTATTCGCATGAAATCTGTTGTATAAGCTACACCACTCTCAGGGTTTGTATCGAGAGCGAAAATCCTATCCAGCACGGTTAATTCGAACGAGCATTCCTCAGGTTTCCGGGTACATACAGGCAAGGGCTTAGGTTCTCAGGCAGGGAGCAGAACGCTCCGGGTGCGAGCAAGCTTCGCGGGTAGCAGTTTCGGATGAGCCATTGTTTCCGGATGGCCCATCACTGCATGTGGTTCTGCCTTTATCCCCCGGCAAGGCGCGGCCTTCGTTTTCCGGGAGCAGCAATTAACGAGCTAACAGAGTCGGCGCGACTATGGGTCGCCCCCTCGGACGGCGGGGCCTGATCCGGGTCAGGGTTTCGGCGCGTCTCGGGCATCGGCTTAAACATACTTCAATTTACCTTAGTTCACTGGCCTCTTGCGAAACTCTAAAGCGAAAAACAATAAGGAGAAACAATGAAGATCAAGAACCTCAAGCTCATTGCAATAGCTTTTCTGGTCGGGTCCGCCCTGCCATTCGTGCTATTGAGCGGAGACACGTCGGCGGCGAGGGACGATTCCGTTGCCGGAATCGGCTTCGGCACCGTCGAGACTCTCGAAGCGAATTACAAGGACTGGGAAGCGGAGTACGTGAAGAATGGGGGAGACCGGAACGTAGTTTTACAGCTCGGGGCCTTCAAGGGCTTGTCTACCGAGCATACGTACGCGAAAGGTGAAGCGAAGCTGGATTTGATCGAGGGGAGAGTCGCCGTCGAAGTCTCCGGCCTTTCGCAAGAGCAAAGCTATGATGTGTGGCTGATGGACAATGGGCCTGAGAGCAGCATCCTGCCGGACGACGGCGATGAATTCATCCGCCTCGGCACGCTGAGGGGCGAGGGCGCGTCGGCCAGGCTCGAAGCGTCGCTCGGCAGCGAGACCTTCGCCGCCTTCTACCCGGACCTGGCCATAGTCACTCCGGAAGGCAAGAAGCCGACCACCGACCGCATACTCGTCGGGGCCACCACCTTATTCCACAGGCTGCACCGCACCGCGCAGGAAGGCCGGCTCGGAGTCTTCGCCGACGTGAAGCCCGCGACCGCCCCCGCGCCGGAGCGCAACCTGATCGAGCGAATGATCGACGCCATAAGCCCGACGGCCCAGGCGCAGATAGGCCCCAACCCGAACCCGACGACGGCCCTGGAGTTATTGATCGCCGCCGGCCGCCAGAGCTTCTTTAACGACACGTTCGACGGCAACGGCAGGACGTGCGGCACCTGCCACCGCGAGGACGGCAACCTGACCATCGACGCCGAGTTCATCGCCACCCTGCCGCCGAACGACCCGCTGTTCGTCGCCGAATTCGTCCCCGCACTCGCCAACAATTTCGAGAACCCGGTCCTGATGCGCAAGCTCGGCCTGATCCTCGAAAACGTGGACGGCTTCGGCAACCCCGGAGTGATGCGCGGGGTGCCTCACACGCTCGCCCTCCTCCCGAACACGCTCAAGCCGGCCCCAATCGACGGCACGAACCCGGCGGTACTTGAGAGGACCGGATGGAGCGGCGACGGCGCTCCCGGGACCGGGACGCTCCGCGAGTTCATCATCGGCGCCATCACCCAGCACTACCCGAAGTCACTCAACCGCACGCCGGGCGTTGACTTCACCCTGCCCAGCGTCGCGCAGCTCGACGCGCTTGAGGCGTTCCAGAAATCGCTCGGCCGCCGTCAGGACCTCGTCCTGAGCGGGCCGGGGGCCCTGAGCCTCAAGAATGAAATAGCCGCGAAGGGCCAACAGATATTCATGAATCCGGGCAACGTGCCCGGCTTGTTCGTGGGCTCGAACGCGGGCGCGGGCAAGTGCTTCCTGTGCCATGCCAACGCGGGCGCGGGCGACACGGTCGTACAGATAGTTTTAGGTACGCCCACGGCGGACACGAACGCCAACTTCGACACGGGCGTGGAAGACCTGCCGTCGCAGCCGGCGGACCTCGTGACTCCTCCCCAGCCGAACCCTCCGGACGGGGGCTTCGGGCAGGCGGCGAATCCGGGCGGCGGATTCGGCGACGGCACCTTCAACACCCCGGTGCTGGTCGAAGCCGCGGACACCGGCCCGTTCTTCCACAACAACGCCATCGAAACGATTGAAGGCGCGGTGGCCTTCTATAACAGCGCCGCCTTCAACAATTCGCCCATCGGCCCCGCCGTCGGAGGGATCCAGCTCGAAGCGACGGAAGTGGTCGCGGTGGCGGCGTTCCTGCGCGTGATCAACGCGCTCGAAAACCAGCGCTCGGCGACCGACCTGCTGCTGCGAGCCCGCGCGACCAGTAACGCCCCGGCGGCCAGAGAGATGTTGAGGCTCGCCATCTCCGAGCTCGAAGACGAGCTGGGCGTCCTCGACGCCGGCGGGCTGCATCCGTCGGTGCAGGGCAGGCTTCGCGCGTCCTTCGGGATACTCGACTCGGCCATAGCCGCTTCGAGCAAGGGCGGGAGAGACACCCGAATCAATCAGGTGCTCGCGCTGCTGGCCGCGTGCCAGTCGGACATGGTGAATTGAGAATTGGGTCCTCCTTAATCGCGCCGGATCGGTCCGAATAGACCGGCAGGCGCGACCCGGATGCGTGTGATGTGGAGCGGACATCACACGCATCCGACTTTTTTAAGGGGGAGGTGAGAGGACGGGAACAGAGCCCGCGCCTTGATCGTTCGAGACTCCCTCCATAGAACCCGCCCGGCTCAATCACGGGTGGCGTTACCGGCCCCCGGCTTCTTCTTCCCCCCGATGTCGAACACCTCCACGGGCGCGACGGTTTCGAGCTGCCTCCTGAGCTTCGACGCATCGCCCACGACGACTATGGCCGCCCTGTCCGCGGTTATGTACTTGCGGGTCGCCTCCATCACCTGCCTCGGGGTCACGGCCTCGACGCGCGCGCGGAAGGTTTCGAGGTAGTCCCGGCTCAGCCCCAGCATGTGTATCTGCGCCACCTGCCCCGCGATGCCGCCCTGCGTCGACAGTACGAGAGAGAAGATGCCATTCAGGTAATTCTTCGCATTCTGAAGGTCGGCTTCCGGCACCTCTTCGCCGCGCATCCGCTCGAACTCCGCGAGCATCTCTTTGACGGCGGGCACGGCGACTTCCGTGCGGCTCGACGCCATGCCGTAGAACGTCCCCTGCCGGAGCGGGGCGTTGAGCGCGCTGCTCACGTCATAGGCGTAGCCCTTCTGCTCGCGGATGTTGAGGAAGAGGCGCGAGCTTGCGCCGTCGCCCAGCACGGCGTTCGCCACGAGCAGGGGGAAGTAATCCGGGTCCGAATGGGAGACCGCGAGGTTGCCGATGCGGAAATCCGCCTGCTCCGAGCCGGGCCGGTCAATCAGGTAGATGCGCCGCGCGGTATGCCCCGCGATCTCCGGCAGGCTTCGCGCGCGCGCCTCGGGTGCTCTCCACCCCCCGAAAATCTCTCTCGCCTGAGCCTCGACCTTCGCGGCGTTGAAGTCCCCCACGATCACCAGGGCCGAGCCGTCCGGCGTGTAGCCCGACCTGTAGAAGCGTTCGATCCCGGCCCTGGTCATGGCCGCCACCGATTCCGGGGTCGGCGACGAGAGGGCGTAAGGGTGCGCCCCGTAAATGATCCGGTTGAATTGCTCCCCGACGAGGAAGGCCGGCTCCTGCCGCTGGACCGTGAGCACCTGTATTCGATTATTCCTGTAGTGCTCAAGCTCCGATTCCGGGAAGGTCGGGCGCAGCACCACGTCCCCGAACAGCTCAAGCAATCGCCCCGCGTTTTCGCTTATCACGGACGCGCTGACGGTGGTGTAGTCGTCGCCCGCGGACGCGGAGATGCGGCCCCCGATGGTCTCGGTCTCGCGCGCCAGCTGTTCCGCCGAGCGGTCGCCCGCGCCCTCCGTGAGCAGTTGCGCCGTCGCCTCCGCCAGGCCGGGCTCCCCTTCGGGGTCGTTCGCGCTGCCCACGGGGATGCCGAGCTGGACCGTCACCATCGGGCTGCGGCGGTCTTCGATCAGGACCAGGAGCAGGTTGTTGTCGAGCCTGCTCTCCCTCCGCTCGGGGAGCCGGAACGGCCTGATCGACGCCGGGCGCGGAGGGCTTTTTCGCCAGCCCTCCGCCGCCTCCCGAGTCCGGGAAGTCGGGGCGGGCCGAGCCGTCTTTTTTCGCGCGGCCTTCTGCGCCGCCACCGGCCCGCTCGCGGAACTCAGCAGGAGAAGCAGGAGCGCGAGAGTCGAAGAGATGAAAGCGCGCGTATGATGAGTCGGCATGCCCGGTTAATCTCCTTTGCCCCGCGACGCCCGCTTTTTGTTTCCGGGCCGCGCGGGTTCCGGCGACGCGGGGCGGATGTAGAGCACCGAGCGGTTCTTCGTGCCCAGGTATTTCCGCGCGGCCTCGCGTATCTGCTCGCGGGTGACGGAGAGGTAGCGGTCCAACTCCGTGTTGATCAAAGACGGGTCGCCATCGAACAGGGCGTACTCGCCGAGCGCGAGCGCGCGCCCGAGCGCGGTCTGGAGGCTCTCGTACTCGCTCTCGTCATCGCCCCCCAGAAACTGTTCGAGCCTGAACTGATTCCTGGCCTTCAGAAGTTCGTCTTCGGTCACGCCGTAATTCTTTATCAGCTCGACCTCCGCCTCGACCTCCGCTTGCACCTGCTCGGGCGTTTTCTCCGGCTTGTAGATCGAAAAGAGGGTGAAGGAGCCGGGGCCGCGCCGCTCGTCCATGAAGCCCTGAATTTCGAGCGAGATGGCCTTCTCTTTCAGGAGCCTGCGGTAGAGCCGCGAGCTCTCGCCGTCGGAGAGGATCGACTTGAGCAGGACGAGCGGGTAAAAATCCGGGTCGCGGCGCGCGGGTATCTTCCACGCGAGCGCCACCGCCGGCATCTGCGCCTGCGCGTCGGTCACGACCGACTTCCGGCGCACGACCTCGAACGGCTCGGAGACATCGACCGGCGGCGGGGCCTTCCGCGCGGGGATCGGGCCGAAGTATTTCCGCGCGAGCCGTTCGGCGGACGCGGGCTCCACGTCCCCGACTATGACGAGCACGGCGTTGTTAGGCGCGTAGTAGGTGTCGAAGAACCTCCTCACGTCCGCGATGGTGGCCGCGTTCAGGTCGCGCATGGAGCCGATGGTCGAATGCGAGTTCGCCCAGTTGCGAAATATCATCTCGTCCATCCGGTTGAGCGCGGGCCAGTACGCTTGGTTGTCTATGCTCAGCCGCTTCTCCTCTTTGACTGCCTCCTGCTGGTTCCTCAGGTTCGCGGGCGTGATCTTCAGGGACCGCATCCGGTCCGATTCGAGCCAGAGCGCGAGCTCCAGCTGGTTGGCGGGAAGGAACTGGTAGTAGTTGGTGAAGTCGGCGTGCGTCGAGCCGTTCAGGTAGCCGCCATTCTTTTCGACGTAGACGAAGTGCTCGGCCTTGCCCACGTTCTCCGACCCCTGAAACATCATGTGCTCGAACAGGTGGGCGAAGCCCGAGCGCCCCTGCGCCTCGTTGCGCGAGCCCACGTCGTAGTAGACCGCGACGGCGACGACCGGGGCCGTGTGGTCTTCGGAGACGACCACGCGCAACCCGTTGTCGAGCCGGAACTGCGTAAACGGGACCTTAAACGTCTGGGCGCGCGCGGGCGACCCGAGGCCCGCGATCAGCAGGACGAAGGCGACCGATACTCTCATGTTGCGGATCATCATGATTTCACTTATGGGTTTGAGCCTGATTCATTAAAGCACCTCGAAATGAATAAAGCGACCCGCCGAAGCCGCCTCCGTCCGGCCGCTTCATCGGGTCGCTTCGTCCCCAATATTCGGTTACGCGCCTCCGGCTAATTATCTTTCGCCGGGCCGTCTTTGCTCGGCTCCTCCGCCGGGCGGTTCCACACTGAGCCATCCGTGAATTCGATGCGGTCGATCACTGCCCTCTGGGTGAAGTCTTTGTCGGCGGAGACGACTAAGGTGGGCGCTCGCCTGCTCACCTCGGCGAGGTCGACCTCTTTCCCAGGGCGAATCTTCTTCTCGCTGATGAAGGTGTGGCGTCCCGCTTCCTTCCCGGTGTTGGGGTCGGTGAAGATGTAATTCCACGTTATGGACTTGACGGTCTTCGTGCCGGTGTTTTTGAAAGTCGCGTGGTACTGATAGCCTTCGAAGACGCGCGGCAGGCTGAGCCCCGAGACTCTCGGCGACCTGTTCCTGGGCTGCTGGTTCGAGCGGGCGCTCTTATTCTCAAGGTCGTTCTGGCCCGCGACGGGCTGGCGGGGGTTGGAAGGCTGGTCCTTCGGGGCCCCGGCCGTATCGCTGGCCTCGGGCGTGCCGCCGCTGAAGTCCTGCCTGTCCCACGTCCTGGACTCGTACTTATTCCAGCTTAGCTTGGTCACGGTCACGCCGGTCGCGTCCTGAGCCGGGGAGGAAGGCATGGCGGCCGAGCCCGCGGCGACCGAAAGAATCAAAGCTGCAATCCTCAGAGCTTTCATAACTGCCTCCGAACGGGAACTGAAATCGAGTGCTGGATAGCGCCTTTCAAATCAGGGCTACCAGCAGAACGCGATTTCAGATTCGACTTGCAGGTTTCGCAAGCGGGCTCCTCCCGGATCACCTCAGATCACCCCGAGCCGCTTGCCGACCTTGCTGAACGAGTCGAGAGCGCGGTCGAGGTCGTCGCGCGTGTGCGCGGCCGAGATCTGCGCTCGCAACCGCGCTTCGCCCTTGGGGACGACCGGGTACCACAGCCCCTTGATGTACACGCCTTCGTCGAGAAGCTCGCGGCTCATGTCCTGGGCTATCGCGGCCTCGCCCAACATAATGGGCACAATCGGGTGGCGGCCTTCGATGATCCTGAACCCGAGGCCGACTATCTCGCGCCGGAAGTAGTCCGTGTTCTCGTGCAGGCGCGTCACTATCGAGGGGTCGCTTTCGAGCAGGTCGAGGGCCGCGATGGACCCGGCGACCACCGCGGGCGGGACGGTGTTCGAGAAGGTGTAGGGCCGCGACTTCTGCCGCAGGAACTCTATGAGCGACGCGCGACCGGCGATGAAGCCGCCCGACGCGCCCCCGAGAGCTTTGCCGAACGTGCCCGTGATCACGTCGATCTCCCCGAACACGTCGAGGTCTTCGTGGGTGCCCCGGCCGGTCTTCCCGAGCACGCCGGTCGCGTGCGACTCGTCCACCATCAGCAGGGCGTTGTGCTCTCGCGCGAGCTGCACGAGCGCGGGCAGGGGCGCGAGGTGCCCTTCCATCGAGAAGACCCCGTCGGTGGCGATGATTTTGATGCGGTAATTCTTGTCGCGGTCCTCTTCGAGCATCTCTTTCAGGCGGCCCACGTCCCCGTTCGGGTAGAGCCGCGAGGCGGTCTGCTTAACGATGGCGCGGCAGAGCCTCACCCCGTCTATGATGCTCGCGTGATTCAACTGGTCGCTGTAGATCGCGTCCTGGTAGCCCTGCTGGCCGAAGTCGTTCGAGATCAGGGCCGAGAAGAATGCCTCGTTCGCCGCGAAGCAGGACGAGTGCAGTATGGCGGCCTCGCACCCGACGAACCGGGCTATGCGGCGCTCAAGCTCGAAGTGTATCGGCTCCGTGCCGCAGAGGAACCGGACCGAGGCCATCCCGTAGCCCCACTCGTCGAGCGCGCGGTGGGCGGCCTCTTTGATGCGCGGGTGGTTGGACAGCCCCACGTAATTGTTCGACGCGAGCATGACGGCCTCGCGCCCCGCGACCGTGACCCTCCCGCCCTGCTCGCTTTCGAGCGGCACTTCGTACTTGAAAGTCTTCGCCTCTTTGATCTTCCCGAGCTCGCGGTCGAGCGTCGAGTAAAGTTCGTTCAGGTCCATTCGCCTCTCCTTATTTTTTCGCCCCGTCCGGCACGAGGAGGAGCTTCACCGCCTCGTGCGTGCGGACCAGCTCGAAGCCGCGCTCGAAGCTCGAAAGCGGCACGGTCTCCCTCGCGATGATCTTCTCGATCTTCGCTTTAAGGCCCGAGCTCTCGGTCGCCAGCATGTCGAGCATGGCGTACCAGGTCTCGAACATCCGGCGCCCGAATATACCGCGGAGGGTCACGCCCTTCCAGACCGCGTACTTGCCGAAGTCGAACGAGCGGAGCGGGCGCGCGGGGATTCCCAGCAGGAGAATCTGCCCGCCGTTTTTGACCATCGCCCCCGCGTCGTTGTAGGCGGCTTCCGCCCCGCTCATCTCAAGCACCACGTCGATGCCCCCGCCATGCTCGTCCCGCGCCCGCTCGAACAACTCTTTGCGCTGCCCGGGCGCGGCCTCTTCATTCGTGTCGAAGCAGAAGTCGGCCCCAAGCTCGCGGGCGGTCTGGAACCTGGAGGCGAGCCTGCCCGCGTCGAAGCCCCCGCGCGGGTTCGAAAAGTCGGTGACGTATATCCGCGTCGCGCCGAGCGTGCGCGCGACGGCCGTGGCCATAAGGCCCTGCGCGCCGCACCCGAGTATGGCGACCGTCTTCCCGGCGACGTCACCCTCCATGACCGTGTGCACGCCGTTGCCGAGCGCGTCGAGGAACGCCCCGAACCTGGGCGGGATGACCTCGCGGCCCCCGAACCGGTCGAGGTTGATGACGTTCTCGTATGGCACGACGACGTAGTCGGCGAAAGCCCCGTCGAGGTGGACGCCTTTGACCCTGATGTTCTTGCAGATGTGGCGCTGCCCCGTGCGGCACTGCTGGCAGTGGCCGCAGCTGATGTGCATCTCGCTCGTCACGTAATCGCCCACGCGGGCGATGCTCGGGTCCACGTCCTCGCCTACCTCCGCGACTTCGCCGCAGAATTCATGGCCCACGATGATCGGCTGGTACCTGCCGACCTCCCCCCCGTTGTAGCTGAGCATCTCGTCGCGCATGCCGGGGCGCGAGGTGATCTGATAGATGCTCTGGTCCGTCCCGCAGATCGACGCGGCCAGCACGCGAATCTTCACGTCCGAGTGTCCCACGCGCGGCTCGGGCTCGTCGTCCACGAACTGCAACCCGTCTTCGGTCAGGTCCGGTTTTTTCAGTGCTTGCATTTTTCTCCTGCCAACTTGAATTATGAAGGGCGGCGATTACCCGCTCCCGTCCGCTTCGCGTGACCGCGTCCGGCACCGCGCGGGGAGAACTAAAGATCAGACCGCTTGTTCGCTCTGCTTTAATGTAGCTTTAACTTTTTTAGGCAATTTTGCAAATACCATCCCGTACGAATCCCCGATCAGCCTCCGGACCTCGGCGGCCGTAAGGCTGTCGAACCGCTCGACCATGACCCAGTGGTACCTGGCAGTGTACGGGGCCGGGACTATCCCGTCCCTTTCTATCAGCTCCGAGAACTCTTCCGGGGTGCACTTGAAAGAGAGGTGGCCGCTCGAAGCCCCGTCCAGCCCGACCCCCGCGAATATCTTCCCGCCGACCCGGAAGAGCAGGTCGTTCTCCCACTGGATGTCGGATGTCGCGTGCGGCAATGAGAGGCAATAGTCTTTTATCGATTCGATGTCCATTTCACCTCTTCGGCGGCGCGGCGGAGGCGGTCCATCACGGCCGCGCCCTCCCCGCCCTCGCCTATCCCTTCGACGACTATCACCGAGGGGTTCTTCTCGTCCAGCTCGCGGAGGGCGCGATAGATGGAGCGCGCGTAATCGCCCGCGCTGTCGCCCAGAATAATTTTGTTGAACCGCCCGTCCCTTATGCCGGGGTCCGTGTGACCCAGGAACCCGACCGGGCCTTCTTTAAGGTACTTCTCACACGCCTCTTTTACCATCGCGGGCGAGCCCGCTTCGACCAGAGCCACGCGCGCGCGCGGGCTGTAGTGGCGGTGCCGCGTGCCGGGCGAGCGCCCCATCCGCTCCGGGGTGGCCTTCGGGCCGAGCGCGCCGATCGTGCCCGCCAGCTTCTCCTCGGTGACCCAGCCGGGCCTGAGTATGATGGGAGGGTCGGTCGTGACATCGAGCACGGTGGACTCTATCCCTATGTCGGTCGCGCCCCCGTCGAGGATCATGTCGATTCGTCCGCCGAGGTCCGCGAGCACGTGCGAGGCGCTGGTCGGGCTCGGCCTTCCGGAAGCGTTGGCGCTCGGGGCCGCGACGGGTGTCCGCGCGTGACGTATCAGCGCGAGGGCGATCCGGCTCGCGGGCATCCTGACCGCCACGGTCGGGAGGCCCGCCGAGACGGCGGGCGGGACTTCGGGCCGGCGCTTCAGGACGAGGGTGAGCGGGCCGGGCCAGAACTTCTCCATCAACCTCTCGGCCTTCTCGCTCACCTCGGCCGCCACGCGCGCGAGCTTCTCTCGGTCATCGACGTGGACGATGAGGGGGTTATCGGAGGGCCGGCCCTTCGCTTCGAATATGCGCCCTATGGCCCGCTCGTTCATCGAGTCGGCCCCCAGGCCGTACACGGTCTCCGTCGGAAAAGCCACCAGGCCGCCCTCTCGGATGATCGAAGCGGCCCGCGCGATAACGCCCTCGTCGGGATCGTCTGGGTCTATTTTGAACATAGGGGTCGGTGGTCAGTGGTCGGGGGTCAGAGTCTAAGGAAGGAGCATTTGAGATTCTATTTATTGAATCCCTTTTGAATTGACCGGAGCCTTCTGAAGCAGCACTGGCCCCTGACCTCCGACCACTGACCCCTCAATATTCAAAGTCGGCTTCGGACCTGATGCGTTCGACGAACTGGTCGAGCGGCACCGCCCCCTCGTCGCCCTTGTCTCGCGAGCGGACCGCCACGGCCCTCGACTCGACTTCCTTCGCGCCCGTGATCAGCATGTAAGGCACTTTTTCAAGCTGGGCGTCGCGTATCTTCGCGCCGATCTTGTCGTCGCGCACGTCGAGCTCCGCCCGGATGCCCGCCTCGGCCAGCCGCTCGTAAACTTCGCGCGCGTAATCGACCGTCTTTTCGGAGATCGACAGGATCCTCGCCTGCACGGGCGAGAGCCAGAGCGGGAACGCGCCCGCGAAGTGCTCGATCAGTATCCCGATGAAGCGCTCGAACGAGCCGTATATGGCGCGGTGAATGACCACGGGGACCGACTCCGAGTTGTGCTCGTTGACGTAGCTCAGGCCGAAGCTGCGCGGGAGCTGGAAGTCGGCCTGAATCGTGCCCAGCTGGTGCTCGCGGTTGAGCGAATCGACGACGAGCTGGTCTATCTTCGGGCCGTAGAAGGCCGCGTCGCCTTTGGCCACCGTGTATTCGATGTTGTTTGCTTCTAGCGCCGAGCTCAAAGAAGCCTCGGCCTTCTCCCACACCTCCACCTCGCCCATGAACTTCTCTTCGTTGCGCGTGCTGAGTACGAAGCGGTAGGAGAGCCCCAGGGCCCTGTAGACCCGGCTCACCAGGCTGATTACCTTCGTCACCTCCTCGGTGATCTGGTCCTCGGTGATGAATATGTGGGCGTCGTCCTGCTGGAACTGCCTGACGCGGGTGAGCCCCGCGAGCGCGCCCGTCCGCTCGTTGCGGTGCAGCACGCTCTCTTCGGCGAGGCGCAGGGGCAGCTCGCGGTAGCTGCGGCGCTTCGCCCCGAAGATCAGCATGTGCCCCGGACAGTTCATGGGCTTCAGGCCGTAGGGCTTCCCCTCGCTGTCTTCGAAGACGAACATGTCATCCTTGTAATGCTCCCAGTGGCCGGAAGTCTTGAACAACTCGGCGCTCGCCACGAGCGGGGCCTTGACCTCGACGTACCCGTTGCGCGAGAGCAGGCGGCGCATCTTGCTCTGAAGCGTCTGGTAGATGATCGTGCCCTTGGGCAGCCAGAAAGTGGCTCCGGGAGCCCATTCGTGGGTCATGAAGAGGTCGAGCTCGCGGCCCACCTTGCGGTGGTCGCGCTTGCGCGCCTCCTCGATATTATGCAGGTACAGGTCGAGCTCTTCCCTGGTCGGCCACACGGTGCCGTAGATGCGCTGGAGCATCGGGTTCTTCTCGCTGCCGCGCCAGTAAGCGCCCGCGATTGAAGTGAGCCTGAAGTGCTTGCACTGGCTGGTGCGGCGGACGTGCGGGCCGGCGCAGAGGTCCGTGAAGTCGCCTATGCTGTAGGTCGAGACCACGTCTCCGGGGAGGCCGTTGATCAGCTCGACCTTGTAGGTCTGGTCGCGCTCGCCGAAAAATTTCAGGGCCTTCTCTTTGTCCCACGTCTCCTGCCTGAACTCGACGCCCGCTTTGATGATCGCGCGCATGCGGTCCTGAATCTCTTCGAGGTCCTCAGGAGTGAGCGGGCGCGGCAAATCCATGTCGTAATAGAACCCGTTCTTGATCGGAGGGCCTATGCCGAACTTCACCTCCGGGAACATCTGCTGAACGGCCGAAGCCATGATGTGAGAAGTCGAATGCTTCAGACAGTGCAGCTTGTACTCATGCTCGGACGGGAAGTCTTCCGGCCCGAGCGCAAAATCCTGATCGCTTTGAAAATCGTTAGCCATTGGTTTCCTCGGTCTATCCGTGCAGTCTACGCGAAGAGGTATAGTAGCAGGGGCCGGGGGTCAGGGGCCAGAGGTCAGTAATGCTTCTTTTACGTCGCGCGGCAGTGGCGAGGTGAACTCAACCCACCCGCCGCCGGCCGGGTGGTGGAAGGCCAGGCGCCACGCATGGAGGCAGAGCCGGGGGCCGGGCTCCCCGTACATCCCGTCCCCGATGATCGGGTGTCCCGCGTGGGCCATGTGGATGCGCAGTTGGTTTGTCCGGCCCGTGACCGGCTCAAGCTCGACGAGCGTCGCGCCCGCGCCCCGGTCGAGGACCTGAAACCTCGTCTCCGATGGCTTGCCGCTCTCCGTCACCCCCCACTGCGGCCTGCGGTCCGGGTCGCGGCCGATGGGCGCGCGGATCGCGCCCGCCGGTCCGGGCACGCGCCCGCGCACGATGGCGAGGTATCGCTTCTCCACCAGCCTCCGGTGAAAGTGGCGCGAGAGCACGGAGAGAGCGCGGGGCGTGCGGGCTATCACCATGAGCCCGGATGTCGCCCTATCAAGTCTGTGTACCAGACCCGGCCGGACCAGGTCGAGCGCTTCGTCCGCGGCTTCGTGGTCGGCCCCGGGCGCGGCGGAACCGGCGTAGAAGTCGCGGTTCAGATGGTAGGTGAGCGCGTTGGCGAGGGTGCCGCTTTTGACGCTTTTCGTCGGGTGGACGAGCATGCCCGGCGGCTTGACGACGACGAGAATGTGGCCGTCTTCGTGGATTATTTCGAGCGGGATCGGCTCCGGCCGCATGGCCGACGGGACCGCCTCGTCTATCGTGAACTCCAACAGATCGCCGGGGGCGAGGCGATGGCCGGGTAGTCCGGGGCCCGCCCCCACGCGGCACGCGCCCCGCGCGAGCAGGCTCCCGATGCGCATGCGGCTGAGGCCGCCGAAGCGCGAGGCCAGGAATTCGTCAAGCCTCCGCCCCGCCTCTTCTTGGGTGATTCGGAAAGTATAACTCCGGCTCATTGATCTATTGATTCATCGGACCAGCAAGTTGTCAATCGACCAATGAGCCGGATTGTGGGTGGCTCAGTTTTCAGGCGCGGGCCTCGTCAGGCCGGCCGGGAAGAGGAGGCGGACCGTCTGGTCGGGGTTGATCACCCGTATGAGCGTGAGATCGACATCCCTCAGGCTGCGCCCGTCGGCGAGCGTGCCTTTCTGAACGATGACGGTGCCTCTCTTCTTAACCTTCGCCGCGCGGGTGAAAGCTACGCACTCGCCCGTCACGGGATCTATCACCTGAATGCGCGCCCCGGGCAAGAAGTTGCGCCCCAGTACGCGCAGCTTGTTGCCCGCTTCGAGCTCTTCGATCACCGGGACGCTCGATATGTTCTCAGCGCGCGCGGGGACATTGATGGTGAGGACGGAATTATGGGGTAGGCCGCACGCTACGTACGCGATGGTTCTGTCGCCACTTATTCTTGCGCAAGCTAGGTCGCGCGGCCTGGGGCATGACGTTATGTGCGGGGCCGATATAACCTGATCGGTGCGCGCGTCTATCGCGCCGATGACTCCCGCTCCATCATTGGTATAAATCAGGGACGGCTGCCCGTTGAAGCCGGGGCCGAAGAAGGAAGCGATGCCGAACGGCCCGCCCCCGCCGCCTTCGGCCCCCGGGGGGGTGCCGCGCGTCGAATCATCCATGATCGCGCGGACCACTTCGTCCGAGCAGGCATCTATCTCGATTATGACCCCGTTCGGCTCCACGTCCCCCACGGTCCCCCAGTAGGTGACGTAGAGGTTCCCGTTGATGGGGGAGACGGCCGCCTTCCACGGGTTGCGGGCCGTCACCGGAGTCGTCGAGCCCGGCGGGATGAAGGTCGGGACCGGGATGTCTTTGATCTTCTGGTCGGTCCTCGTGTTTATCACGGAGATCGTGCCGTCTCCGAAGTTCGTCACGTAGAGCTTGACGCCCGAAAGCGCCGTCACGCAGCTGGACGGGTCGTCCCCGACTGCTATCTCCCTGGTCTTGGTGTTGGTGTTCACGTCGATCACATCGACGCGGTCGTCGCCCCCGCAGGGGACGTAGAGTTTCGTGGCGGTCCCTGTGGAGACGAGTTCGAGGAACCTCGGCCCCTTGCCCACGTTGATCATCGCGCTCGACGTTAGCGTGCCGTCCAGAGCGCGGTTGAACACCTGCACGAGGCCGTCCCCGACCTGCGAATAATCTATGGGCTGCGCTTTCGTCGGGACGGTGTTCGAGCCGAAGAGCGAGACGAACACCCTGTTCCCCGCCGGGTTGGTCGTGACTCCATACGGTCCGTCGGGCGTGCCCCCCGGCCCGTCCCCCACCGGGACGTTCGTAAACGAGTTGTCCGAGGTCCTGATGACCGTGAGGTTGTCAGAGCCGTAGTTGGTTACGTAAGCCTCGGTCGCCGTCCGGTTGATCTCCACGGACCAGGGCTCGACCGCGAGCGGGTCGGTGATCGTCTCGGTCGTTTCGAACACGTCTACGGGGTCGGTCTCGACGGTCGCGCGAACCAGCCAGCTACCGGCCGAGCTGCCGCCGGAATTGCAGGCGCTCGGCTCCGAGAAGACCTCGGAGACGGGCCTCCAGGTCTGGCCATTGTTGAAGGTGGTGAACGATTCCGAGCCCGGAGGCGTCGACCTGCCGGGAACGTCGATGAGGGCGGGGAACTCCGCCCCCTCGAACTGGTCTATCGCGCCGACGACGACGCTGCCGCTCTCGATCCTTATGGGAGAGATGAGGTCGAAGGTTATGATCTGATCGAAGCCGCGGACCCGCCCCAGGAAGGTCACGCTCGGCACCTGCCCGTTGGACGGCCCATCGCTTTCGGGGTCCATAAAGACCACGATTCGAAAGAGTGAGTTGGGCCTGACCCCTGACTCGGCCCGGTTGAAGCCGATTGTGATCGCCCTGAGCGTCGCCGGGTAAGTCGGGGGCGTGAGCTTGTTGACCCAGCCAAACCCCAGTTTGTCTTCCGACGGATCGCCCGCGACGCACGCGGTTGACCCATCGTCTATCGAAAGCTCCGTCACCGTCCCGGCCAAAACGGGGCGGTCGCCCGCGGCGCTCGTGATCGTCTGCCGGGACAGGGGCGGGGTCGTCAGTAATAATGCCAGTAACACCAGAGCAGCCGTAATCCAAATGGCGGGGGCTTTTCTTGTTCTCATTTAACCTTAACCTCGTCTGGAGCGTCAGGCTATAGCTTCTTACCCTAACAGCAACGCCTGCTGAGTAACCCTTGCTTGCTCGTCTCTGTCACCCTTTGAACTACAGGTGGTGTGTAAACTTAGTCCGATCCCTTCTTATCCGGGAATGAATAGAAAGAGGTTTCTTTCACATTAAACCCGATAAAGTGGTCCACATCCGTTAATTTTCAAGGTTTGAGCGGTTTATTACAGAGCGACCTGTTCTAAGAGCACGCTGTATGCCAGCCCGCGGGACCGTCATCAAACATGGACGATGGGCTGAATTTAGGCGATTACTCGACTTTATCGCGCGGAGGTGCGGACCGCGCCGGATCGCTTGTGGTTACTAACTTGCCAAACGGCCTGGGAATAAAGTACCGGTGATGGGAAATCTCTTTACAATTTATTAAGAATCATCCCCGCTTGCGGAGGCCGGAAAAGGCGGATAATTTTACGAGGATGAAGCTCGCGCCGATTATGGGCATTAACCATGATTGAGCGGGGCGCGCGGATGGGTAGAGCCAGGCGGTCAAAAGGAGAGACGCTGAAGAGAGATTCCGGCGTCGCGCCGGCGGACGAACGGGGCGACCCATCCGGAAATAAGGCCCTCGGCGGCCGGCGCACGGTCCCGTTTCGGGAGGCCTTTGGTTTCTGGGTCAAGCTCGGGTTCATCTCATTCGGCGGCCCGGCGGGGCAGATCGCCATCATGCACAGGGAGCTCGTCGAGCGGCGGCGCTGGATCATCGAAGAGAGGTTTTTTCACGCGCTCAATTACTGCATGCTTCTGCCCGGTCCGGAAGCGCAGCAGCTCGCCATATACATCGGCTGGCTTCTGCACAAAACCCCGGGCGGGATCGTCGCCGGGGCATTCTTCGTCATCCCTTCGATCTTGCGTACGCGGTGCTGGCCTACGTCACGCAGGGGGCGGCCGAGACTTACGGCTGGCTCTCGCCCGCGCAGGCGATAGACGGGCTCGCGCTGGCAGAGACGACTCCCGGACCGCTCATCATGGTTTTACAATTCATCGGATTTATGGCCGGGTGGAACAACCCTCAGGGCATGAGCCCCCTTTCGAGCGGCGTCGCGGGCGCTCTCATAACGACGTACACGACCTTTCTACCCTGCTTTATTTTCATCTTCCTCGGGGCCCCTTACATAGAAATCCTGCGCGGAAATAAGAGCCTGGCCGGGGCCCTCTCCGCCATAACCTCGGCGGTGGTCGGAGTCATTCTGAACCTCGCGATACTGTTCGGCGCGGCGGTCATCTGGCCGCAGGGGCTTGCGGGGCCCGTGAACTGGTTCGCCGCCGCGATGAGCTTCGCCGCATTCGTCGCGCTCTACCGCTTCAAAGCGGACGTGCTGCTCGTGGTACTGGCGGGCGGGATTATAGGGCTTGCGCACGCGGTCTTCTTCGGATGACCGACCGGGGGTACGGGCGGGATGACGTGCCCCCAGTCAATCTATCTCTTCGGCCGGAGCCCCACGTCCCGCATGGCTTTGCCGACCTCCGGGTTGCGCATGAACCAGCGCCAGACGTTTCCCGTCCGCAGGTTCTCCGCGCTGAGGAGCGTTATGCCGACGTTGATGCCGATGTAATCGGGGCCTACCCAACCGGTGTTCGGGTTGAACGCATCGATGAAAGCGTACCTACCATAGATCCGCTCGCCGAATTTCTCTCGCATATGGCGCAGGGCCGGGAGGGTGATGTCGGGAGCGAACATCAGAGAGCCTCCCGCCGCGCACGGGACCACCGTGCCGTCGATGGAAGGGTCGCGCGGCGGGCCGCCCCACGCGACGTACCCCCCCGCGCTGTCGGAGGCCGTGACGCCCCACACGTTCTCCGAATAACCCGGAAATTCTTTGGCCAGGTCGAGGCAAAAGGCCCTGTGCGCGCGGGTCGCCCTGACCGAGTTGTCGAAGTAATCGATGTGCGGAGGCGACGCTTCTCGGCGGTCGCGGTAATCGACCCATGCGTGCGAGTACTGGTGAATGAAGAGCGGAGGCGCGCCCGACAGGTACCTGTGGTCCGCGTAGGTCACCCAGTCGCGCCTCCACGCCCACCACGAGCGCGCGGGTATCGGGCGCGAGGGCGAGCCGATGGCGAGCAGGTAGAGGATCGTGTCTTCGCTGTAGGTGTCCCAGCGGTGCGGGATGAAGCCGCTCTCGGGCCTCCACCCGTGAGACAGGAGCGACGGGTGGCCGTTGAGCATCCAGACGAAATCCACCCGCTCGTAAATCCGCGTCGCGTGCCTCACGATCTCGGGGTCGCCCGCGAAGTACTTCCGCGCGGTCAGCACTCCGGCGAGCAGCAGGGCCGTGTCAATGGACGAGACCTCGCTCTGCCACCTCCGCTCGCCGGTCTTCGAGTCCATCCAGTGATAGAACCACCCGCGCTCGTGCCGGGCGCGCTCGGCAAAAAATCTCAGGGTCGCGCGCGCCCGCTCGCGGGCCTCTCGCGGCTCGACCCAGCGCCGCTCGGAGGCGATGCAGAGGGCCGTGAGGCCGAAGCCCGTCGCGGCGATGCTCGCGACGTTGCGGTGGGTTTGGTCATGCGGGGAGCCGTCGGCCCTGGCGCGGTCGAGCACGAGGCCCGTGTGAGGGTCCGCCTGCTCCCAGAAGTAGAGGAACGAGCGGCGCGAAAGGTCTTCGAGAAATTCCTGATCGGGCTTCGACAGCCTGGCCAGGCCGCGCTGCTCGATGTCGCCCGCGCCGGTTGTAGCGAACGAGACGGCGAGCAGGAGCAGGCAGCCGCACAGCTTTCGGAGCCCGGCCGCCCCGGCCCGATGTGCGGACTTCATCAAGTTACTTTCCGACGACTTCAAAGCTCGCTTCAAGCCCTTCGACGGAGTTTGTGCCCGCCCACACTTTGAACGCGCCCGGCTCCACTACGAATCGCATGTCGCGATTGTGAAAGCCCAGGTGCGCGGGCGTGAGCGTGAATTCGACGCGCCGCTTCTGGCCCGGCTGAAGGGTGACGCGCTCGAAGCCTTTCAGTTCTTTCACGGGCCGCGTCACGCTGGCGGCCATGTCCCTGATGTAAAGCTGCACGACTTCGTCGCCCGCGCGCTTCCCGGTGTTTTCCACCTCGACGCTCACCCCGAGCGTGCCGTCGGGCCGGACGCTCGGCGCGCTCAGTTGAAGGTTCGCGAGCCTGAATTGAGTATAGCTCAGGCCATGCCCGAAGGGGAAAAGCGGCGTCACCGGAACGTCGAGGTACTTCGACGTGTACTTGTTTTTTGGGTCGGTCGGCCGGCCCGTGTTCCTGTGGTTGTAATAAAGCGGCACCTGCCCGACCGCGCGGGGGAAGGTCACGGGCAGCTTGCCTCCGGGGTTCACGTCCCCGAACAGCACGTCGGCAATCGCGTTGCCGGCCTGACTCCCCGCGAACCATGTTTCGAGTATGGCGGGCGCGTTCTCCGCGACCCAGTTTATCGTGAGAGGCCGCCCATTCATCAGGACGATCACGGTCGGCTTGCCCGTCGCGACCACGGCTTTGATAAGGTCGAGCTGGCGGCCCGGCAGGTCGAGCGAGGCGCGCGAAGCGGCCTCCCCGCTCATCTCGGCCGACTCGCCCACGGCGAGGATCGCCACGTCCGACGCCTGGGCCGCGCGGACCGCTTCGGCGAATCCTTCCGTCGAGCCCCCCTCGATCTCGCACCCTTTCGCGTAAGTGAGCTTAGTGGACTCGGGCACTTTCGCCCTTATGCCCGCGAGCAGGGTGATCACATCTTCCTTCCTGCCATCGCCCGTCCACGAGCCGAGCGGGGCCTGCTGGTCGTCGGCGAGCGGCCCGATCACGGCGATGGAGCCCGTGCCCTTGTCGAGCGGCAGGACTTCGCGCTCGTTTTTCAGCAGCACCATCGAGCGCGCCGCGACTTCGCGCGCCGCCGCGACGTTCCCCGCGCTCATCACGGCCGAGCCCTCCGCCGACTCGTCCGCGTACGGCTTGTCGAACAAACCGAGGCGGAACTTTATTCTCAGGATGCGCCGCACCGCCTCGTCCACGTCGGAGACCGGGAGCTTCCTGTCCCTGATGAGCTGCGCGCCGTGCTTGTTGTAAAGGCGGCTCACCATCTCCATGTCCACGCCCGCCGTGAGCGCCGCGAGCGCCGCCTCCGCTTCGGTCGCGGCGACCCCATGGTTGAGGAGTTCCCTCACCGATTCGTAGTCGCTCACGACGAAGCCGTCGAACTTCCATTCGCCGCGCAGGACTTTCGTGAGCGTGAAGGGGTTGGCGGAAGTCGGCACGCCGTTCAGGTCGTTGAAAGCGCTCATGAAAGTCCCGACCCCCGCGTCCACCGCGGCTTTGAACGGCGGGAAGTAAATCTCCCGCAGGGTCGATTCCGAAACTTCCGTGGTGTTGTAATCCTTCCCCCCCTCCGCCGCGCCGTAAGCGACCCAGTGCTTCGCGCAGGCGACGACCCGATCCCGAGCGCTGAAGTCGCGCCCCTGAAATCCCCTCACGCGCGCCCGCGCCATCTCGGAGCCGAGGTAGGGGTCTTCGCCCGAGCCCTCGACGATGCGGCCCCAGCGCGGGTCGCGCGCGATGTCGACCATCGGGGCGAAGGTCCAGTGCACGCCGGAGGCCCTCGACTCCGCCGCCGCGACCGCCGCCGCGCGCTCCACGGCCGCCGGGTCGAAGCTGCTCGCCTCGCCGAGCGGGACGGGGAAGACCGTGCGGTAACCGTGGATGACATCGAAGCCGAACAGGAGCGGTATCTTCAGGCGCGACTCTTCGACGGCGACGCGCTGGAGCTCGTTCGTCCTCCTTGCCCCGCGCACGTTGAGGGTCGAGCCGAGCAGGCCCTTTCGGACCATCTCGACGTGCTCGGGCCGGTAGTTGCCGTTCGCCTCTCCGTCGAGCTGTTGGAGCTGCCCGAGCTTCTCTTCGAGCGTCATGCGCGCTAGCAGGGAGTCAATCCTCTTCTCGATGTCAGCTTGCGGCCCCGCCGCCTCGGAAAGAGTCCGGGGAAGGAATGAAGCGGCGAAGACGAGGGTCAATAACAGGCTCATCAATCTCGCGGGCATGGTCTCGTGCTCTCCCTGAAATCGAATTGAAGACTCGCATTGAAGAATAGAATTGCGGGAGGCGGGGGGGGGGGGGG
>DASQDI010000032.1:0-20428 GCA_035634255.1 Blastocatellia bacterium | reverse complement strand
CGTCTTCCGTGTCCACCAGTTCGAGGCTTATAACGACCGCTCTCCCGCGCCGGGCCACCCGGCCCAGCAGTACGGCCCTGACCTTGAGCGCCCGGCCCGCATCACTCGGCGAGATGTCGCGCCCTTTGAATTGGAAGACCGAGGAGCGGGACATCACCTTCAGGCGGGAAAGTTGGGAGAGGTTACTGATGATGCTCTCTGTTATTCCGTCGGAGAGGTACTGCATGTCGGTATCCCCTTCTTCCAGCGCGAGGGGGAGGACCGCCAATGAATCTATAGGTTGCTTCACCCCGGCCGAGTGGCCGGTGTTGAGAGCGAGAAGCACGAGACCCGCCAACAGCAGGAGGCCCGTTGATGCCATGTAGAACCGAAGCCTGGGGTTCCATTTATAAGGGTTGAGGCTCGCGCTCCGGGTCATGAGCCTGGCCTTATACGCCGCCCCCGCGAAAAAAGTCCGCCTGTTCTCCGCAGGATCACGAGCGGGTTCCGGCACCGGCAGATTCCGCAGCGGGGGCCTGTCCTCGACGGGCACGCTCGCCTGATCTCCCCATTCCGACACTGATTTCAATCTGCCCAGGTCCTCCAGAAACTCCCTGATGTGTTGGTACCGCTCTGTCGCCTCCTTAGATAATGCCCTGGCGACTATGCGTTCGACCCCGGCAAAAAACGGGCTCATTTCAGGGAAAAGGGGGCGGGGCTCGCTCGTTAAATGCACGGCTATAATATCGCCGACGGTCCCCCCTTCAAACGGGGGGCGGCCCGCTATAATCTCATACAGGATAACCCCCAAGCTGAATATATCTGTCCGCGAATCCACCTCATGTCCGCGGGCCTGCTCCGGGGACATGTAACGGGCCGTGCCGATAATGACCGCGGAATCCGTATACACCCCGGATGTGAGCTGGCCTGCGGCGTTGGAGAGTATACTGTGCCGCTCAGCGAGCTTGGCGACCCCAAAGTCGAGAAGTTTGACGTGGCCATCCTCCCGGATCATGATATTTTCCGGCTTGATATCCCTGTGTATTATCCCGGCTTTATGCGCCGCTTCCAAACCCCTGGCTATTTGAATTACTATCTCGAACGCTTCGCTCAGCGTCGGCTTCGCGCGCGCGAGCCGCTGGCGCAGTGTCTCACCTTCGATGAACTCGGTAATGATGAAGTGCAGGTCGCCTTTAAAATTGGCGTCGTGTACGACGACGATGTTCGGGTGATTGAGAGTCGACAGGGCCTGCGCCTCCTGAAGAAACCGGTGGGCTCTTTGCGCGTCCTCGGCAAAAAGCGGCGGCAGGAGCTTGAGCGCCACTTTACGATTGAGCTTCAGGTCCCGTGCCAGGTAAACCTCGCCCATGCCCCCCCTTCCGACAAGAGTCACAACCTCGTAATGGCCGATGCGCTGTCCCTCGCGGAGGCAGGGCTGATTTTCACCGAGCAGCTCGGCGGCGATTTTTAAAGGGGAGGATTCGATGAAGTCACCGGCCCGCTCATCGGATGCCAGCAGCGATTCCACCTCAGACCTGAGCGACTCATCCCCGGCGCAGCCTTCTTCCAGGAAAGAAGACCGTTCGTCACCGCAGAGCTCCGCCGCGGCGTGGAATAGTTCATTAACCTGCTGCCACCTTTGCTGAGGGTTCACAATATTTCCCGGTTACTCACTTCCCGATGCAACCAGGCCTTAGCCATTCTCCACTCACGTTGCACGGTCGGACTCGACACCTTTAACACTTCAGCGGTCTCCTCTATACTCAACCCCCCGAAGAACCGCAACTCCACGATCTCGCTTTTTCGGGGGTCGAGGGCCGCCAGACTTTTCAGCGCGTCGTCCAGTACGATCAGCTCGCTGGCCTGTTCCTGGGCGATGACGGCGACCTCCTTGAGCGAAATCGCCTGCCCCCCGCCGCCCCTTTTTAGCGCGTGATGGCTCCGGGCGTGATCTACCAGTATATTTCGCATTACCTTCGCGGCGACGGCAAAGAAATGCGCCCGGTCCTGCCATCGAACGTTCTTTACGTCGATCAGACGGATGAATGCCTCATTTACAAGAGCCGTCGCCTGAAGCGTGTGCCCTGGCCTCTGGTAGTTCAGGTAATAGCCGGCCCTCCGGCGCAGCTCGTCATAGATGAGAGGCATGAGCTTATTCAGCGCCGCTTCATCGCCCCCGCTCCACTGCAAAAGAAGCTGAGTAATCTCACCCTGAGAAGTCATCATCCTTATCAATCCTGGCTGAACTGGTTAGGTAAATTATGTGGAGCCGCAATTATAACAGCGCTTTGCATAAATACAATGAGCGATTTTTGGCGGGGCTCTCCTCGGGCGTGATGATATTCGGGCCCGAATGCCGTTATCTAGAGTGAGCAGGAAACGCATTCGGGTAAGCACTCTGTCGGGGTGGGCGTGGGCGGTGTGACCGTAAGCAGCCGCCCGGCAGTCCGGCGTCGAATTCAGACGGGCAGTCCGGCACCCGGCCGATCAATTGTCTGAAACACGTGAGCGGAGGTTTAGCGGAGGAGCTATGACTTCAATTTCAAGCAGGTTTCTAAGACGTTTCTTTTACTCACGAGCCATTCTATGGCTCATCTGTATGGCTCTCACCGCCCACCTCTTACCGGCGACGGTCAGGGGGCAGTCGGAGACGGGCAGCCTGAGTGTCAGCGTGGTCAGCGCTCTTGACAGAAACCCGATCAGCGACGTGACGGTCACAATTACAGACCTGGACACGAAGAAGTCTCGGGTCGGCAAGACATCGGCTGATGGCTCGGCCTTCTTTGCGGGGCTTGAGCCGGGCACTTACGAGATACGGGTTTCGCCTGCGGGTGTCTCCGGAGAGACGACCCTCAACGTGAATGTTCAGGCCGGCGGCGCTCTGCGTGTCGAGGTGCCCATCCAGCAGATCTCCTTTGACGCGCTTACAACTGAGGCCGCGAGACGCGGCATCATGAATACAGCCGAAATCACTACGCCTGTCGTAAGGTCGGGCGTGCCGCACGAGATCACCTCCGCACGTTCCGACGAACTCCTGGTCCTCCCTAACCTCAATAACGACATCACGCCTCTGTTGCAGGTCGTCCCGGGGGCGATAGCGATAGGGCCTACATCTCTGGGAAGGATTGTCATCGACGGTAAGGGGAGAGACCAGCAGACGTTCAGGCTCGATGGGATGGATTCCACGCCTCTCATCGATACCCCTGCGGGCGACCCGGCCATCGGGGTGCTTGATACCTTTCAGAAGCAGACCGTTACGGCGGTCGATCAAAAGAAGACGGACATTTTATCGAGGACGCTCAAGGCGATTAATGGCCCCGGCACAGGCTCCGTGACCGAAATGGTTTCGCAGTCCGGCGGCACGGAGTGGAACTTCCAGGCTTACAACTTCATGCGCAACGACGCATTAAACGCGCGGAATTATTTCGACTATGATGGCAAGAACGCCATACGCCGCAACCTGTTCGGTGGCAACATCGGGGGGCCGATCACCAAGACTAAATCGTTCCTGTTCGCAAGCTACGAAGGGATACGCGGGCGGACGGAACGGAATGTATTCGAGGCCGTGCCAGCCGAGGTATTGTGCCGTTGCGGGGCCGGAACATTTACCCCCTACCTGGAGGGATTCCTTCCGCAAGGCACGGGCATCGTCCCGGGGGCGTCTCTGGACCCGAATTTTGTTATTGCGCATAGACGTCTGCGCACCATCAGCGAGTCAGGCGCATGGGACCTCCGGCTGGACTTTTCACCTTTCGCCGGTGATGAAGACGCGAACACCGGAGAGGCCTCCGCGAGATCGAATGACTCCATCACCTTCCGGTTTACGCGCCAGGCCGGCGAGGCCCTCGTGCCCGACGGTGTCACGGGGCGCACCCAGCGACAACAACTCATGTTCGTCAACACGCTTCTGAGCGCGCGACTATTCAGGGGGCGGTACATCCACACGTTTAAGGTCGGTCTTAACGAGAACCGCGCGAGCGTGGACACTGAGATGGCAAAATCCGCCATCCCCGACCTGTCGCAATCGCTCGTGACTGTGGCCGGGGCGGTCAAGACCTCTGGCTTGCCCGCCAACATCGGCAACGTTCCGGTCGCGTCGCTCGGGGGCGTGATGAGGGGGGCCGGGCGCGGTTTCAGGCTGACTCCTGTTTCGGCCATCGCAGCCTACGACGCTTCACTCCCTTTGAGTCGGGGCACCCACGTTATGTCTTTCGGGTTCGAAACCAGGTTCATAAACCTCAACTACGACAGGTTAGGCGGCCTGACTTATGCCTTCCCGGACCTGACGGCTTTGCGCTCGGGCACGCCGGGCAGCGTCACCTTCCTCTCGGACTTGAGTGCGCCAAGCCCATTCACCGATACGGAAGGGCCGCGCCATGCCAGACAAAAGTATTACATGGGTTTCTTCCAGATGGTCTCCAACTTATATGCTCCAGGCTCGCAGCTCCAGAGCTTACCCAGGCTCGTCCTCACCTACGGAGTCAGGTACGACTATTTCAGCCCGGTCCGCGAGCGGGATAACCGCGCGGTCGTTGTAGACCCTCAAACGGGCGAGTTTCTTCGGAGAGGAGCGGGATTTTACCGGGCCGAGAAGGCGAACATCGAGCCGCGCTTCGGCCTGGTGTACCTGTTGCCGGTCGGCAAAGGGCTGCTGGCAGATACGACGCTGCGCGCAGGCGCGGGGATATACACCGGCGTCCCTAAAATAAGCGACCTGTTATTGCCAATCGATAGTGATCGGTTCAGCACGGGCCTGCCGGGCGGGGTGTTCCCCGCCGACCCGCGCGATATCATGCGGGAGTTTGTGAGTAACCCGCTGACACGACAGGCTCAGCCGCTCGCCTTCGCGCGTAACTTCGCGACCCCGGAGCGCGCCTACAAGTGGGAGGCGGCCCTGGAAAGGAAGCTGGGCGCTTTCGGCGATCTGAGGCTCGGCTACATCGGTAATGTGGGAAGGAATCTCCCCATCGCAAACGTCGCGAACCCGATAGTGCGCGTAGAGACGAATCCCGACCCTTCCAGGGCCGCCATCGTCGTAAGGCAGTTCGACATCGTGAGTAATGGCCGGGTGTTCAAGCCGTTCGGCGAGTTCTTTTACAGGTCGAGCGAAGGGCATAGTTCCTACAACGGGATGACGATCTCTCTGGAGCGGAACACCGGCTATACCGGCCCCCTGCCGCGAGGGCTCAACTTTTCGGTCTTTAAAGCGCAGTACACCGTCAGCCGTAACGTGGGGAACGCAAGCGGCCTGGTCGCCAGTAATCCGTTCGACCTCGATTCCGACTATGGGTACAACGCCGTAGACGCTCGCCACAGCTTTTCAGTATCGGCGGCCTACCCGCTCGCGAATGCGTTCAGGGATAATCCGGTGAAACTCATATCGGATTGGACGATCTCAACTCTGATCTCGGCGCGCAGCGGGCTCCCCCTCCTCGTCCTGGTCGACAGGCCGGACGTCGTGTATGTGGACGGGGGCGGGAGAATCTTCGCCTCGCCCGCCCCCGGCCTCCGCGCCGTGGTGAACACTCCGGGCGGAGGCGCGACGGGCGCGGGGCGTGTCCCGGACCTTCTGCCCGGAGTCAATCCCTACATCCGAAATGGCCTCGACCTCCTGAACCCCGCCGCGTTCGCCCTCCCCGCGCCGGGGACGTTCGGCAATCTCAAGCGGGGTCAGCTTCGCGGCCCGGGCGCTTTTCAGGTCGATCTGGCGGTGAAACGCTCACTTTTCGACAAGGAGAAGACGCACGGCTTTACGGCGGAGATCAAGGTAGACTTTATTAACATTTTCAACCGCCCGAACTTCAACAACCCGGTGGCGACGCTGCCTAACGCGCTGCCCAGGAGCAGCGCGGATAACGGCCTGCAACCTGTGGCCCCTTTCACTAGGGACCTGGCCCCCTCCTTCGGCGTCTTCAGCGCCGCCGACCCGGGCCGGCAGATACAGTTCTCGTTGACTCTGAAGTTGAACAGGAGCCGCTGACTTTCTGTCCGAAGGCTAGCGCAGCCCGCGCGGAAAATTTAAAGCGAAAAGGAGACGACGATGGAAGCAGTAACACTCAAACGCGGTCGAGGGACTGTCAAGCTGATAAAGAGCGAAGATATGATTGCGATAAGACCGACTTCGCGGGCCGAAGTCACCGATGTTTTAGCCGCCTCGTCAACCGCCGCGGCCCCGGTCGACATGGGTACGAGCCTCGGCGGATTCCAGATCGTTAAAGTGCAAAGCACGAAAGAAGGGATGGAAAACACGCTGGATGAGATTCGCCGCCATTACATGGTGGATGCCGGTTCGCACGTTTATCACACGCCGAGCAGCGCAGCGCCCATCGTCCCGACCGGCAAACTCACCCTGCGCTTTACGCCGGGCTCAACCGACGAGCAGCGGCAGCAGGTCTTGAACGATAACGGCCTCCAAATCATCGACTCGACTGTCAGGCAGAAGACCGATGGGACGAGAGTGGAGACATTCATCGCCAGGGTCACGACGGACTCGCCGAACCCCTTGAAAGTCGCCGAAAAACTGCAACAATCCGACAGCGTTGTTTCGCTGGCCGAGCCGGACCTGGCGACGCCGGGAAGACTCTTCGCTTTTCAACTGCCTACCGACGCCCTGTTCAAAGAGCAATGGCATTTGAAAAACGACGGGATACAGTTCGGCACTTCTTTGGGGCTGAAAGTCGGGGCAGACGCTCGCGTTGTCGCGGCCTGGCAAAGGATGCAGTCATTAGGTTCGCCGGCTTGTATCGTCGCCGTTATCGACGATGGGTTCGACCTTTCTCACCCCGACCTGTCTGGTAACAGCAAGGTGGTCGCGCCCTGGGATTTCGGCACCAATACCGATAACCCTGCGCCGAGAAGGTTTCACCCTAACCCGTGGCTGGGCGATTATCACGGCACGGCTTGCGCCGGCGTCGCCATCGGCAACCTCAACGGCGGCGGCATCATCGGCGCGGCTCCGAACTGCCGGTTTATGCCTGTCAAATGGACCGGCTCGATCTCCGACGACACGATTAAGAAACAGTTCGGCTACGTCGCCGCGCAGGGCGCCTGGGTCGTCAGTTGCAGCTGGGGTGTGGCGGCTGATGAGTTCACGCTTTCGACCGTGATGGACGAAGCCATTACCGAGTGCGCTACCGAAGGGCGCAACGGCTTGGGCTGCGTCATCGTCTTCGCCGCGGGGAACGCCAACCACGACATAAACGACCCCGAAGGCGGGACGGTCGACGGCTTTGCCACACACCCGGACGTGATTGCCGTCGCCGCCTCCAACAGCATGGATCAAAAATCGAACTACTCGAATTTCGGCAGAGAGGTTTCCATCTGCGCCCCGTCGGACGGGATTGGCGGCAGAGGGATATTGACCTCCGACGTGCGCGGGACATTCGAGTTTCAAGGCGTGACTTACGAAGCCGGGTACGAGGTCGGCGATTACACCAAAACATTCGGCGGGACGTCGAGCGCCACCCCGCTGGTCGCCGGGATCTGCGCGTTGCTGCTCTCGGTCAACCCCGCCCTGACGGCCAAGCAGGTCAAAGAAATTCTCGAAGACACGGCCCGCCCCATCGGCAGCCCGGATTCTTACGTCAACGGCCATTCGATTTTCTTCGGTCACGGATGTGTCAATGCCGACGCCGCGGTTCAGAGGGCCCTAGAAAGCCTGGCCCCGCTAAATAACCCCGGCACCACTGCCGGCCCCGTGGGCCAGAAGGCGGACAAAGAACTGACGAGAGAGAAAACGACCTTGTATGGGAGCGAATTCTGGGGAGTTTCGCGGCATGAGTTGATCACCGCGGCGGCGGCGCGATTGCTTAATCAGAGGGCCGGAAAGAGGGTCGCACAAATTCTCGCCCCGCTTCCTGATGCCGATTTGCCGAGCATCGCGGGCTGGGCGGATCAAATTAAAGGCCAGGCGGCGAACGCCGGCCAGGACCCCGACACACGCCAGTTCCTGACCGCTTTCCCGAACGACGCGAGCAGGGATTGGCATTACGTCAACTTACCGCTCGGAGTGGAGAGCTACGCTCAAGCGGCCGAGCTGGGGTTTACACGCGATGACGATGTCGTCCAGATGATTAACTCGGCGGTGCGCGTGTTGCAGGGCGAATCAAACATCATGAGTGAGATCAATGCGCTGCGCTGGCTCGTGCATCTGGTGGGCGACGTACACCAGCCGATTCACGTCGGCTGCGGCTTCGTCGATACGCAGGGCAACGTCCCACGACTGGTTTCCGACCCGCAAAGAATCATACAGCAAAACCTCGGGCACGATAGGGGCGGCAACAGTCTGGTTTTGCCGGTGAGCGGGAATGTCAGCTTGCACTCTTACTGGGACAGCCGTTTGGCGGGAACGATTGAAGCCGACCCGGACGAGCACTCCGGCGCGGAAACGCGCGAAGCCGAGAGCTTTGCCGGGGAGGCCGACGCTTCGACCAGCCGGGAATTAAAGGGTCGATTCGTTGACAAACTCGTGGCGTTGGTCGAGCGAGAAATGCCGGCGCGGAGGAATAGCGCGGCCGCCCCGGCGAATGTCACGCCGCCAAACCGATGGGCTGAGCAATGGGCGAACGACTCGCTCGTGCTGGCCCGGAGCGCTTACGAATCTCTGCGAATAGTCAAAAGGTTGGGCGGCGGCAAATACAGAGTCTCGTGGGAGGGGAAGGCCGCTTATGACGCGCGTTGCCGACCCATCGTCTCCCGGCAACTGACGCTGGCGGCGCAACACCTCGCCGAGTTGCTCAACGCAATTTTGTAGTACGGGTCTGCTTAAAATAAAAACCGCCCCCGATCTCGCGGCGGGGATCGCCCATACGAAGTCAACGATTCGCGCCAGCCGCCGGCAATCCCCGCCAAGGGCGGGAGGGGTTAAAGGAGATGCGATAATGTGGATTTTTGAGCCTACAGCAAGGTTACAGGATTTCAACAGCGTGCCCGGCCTGAGAGAGGCATGGAGCGAGTTCATAAGCGAACAGTACGAGGTCCATCTCTACGGGAGGCCGAACGACCCCGTGCAGTCGGCGCTGGAAGAGTTGCTTTTGTGGGGGCGATCAGACAGCGACCTGCGAGTGTACAACCCCGCGTCCATGCCGATGCCGGCGAATTCGCAGATGAAAAACGTAACGTGGTCCGCCCTTCCCACAAGTTTCGATGAACAGTTCAACAGCACGCAGGAAAAGCTGGCATACCTGGACGCGCGCCAGCCCTTCCCCGGCGACCCGTCGCTCATTACGCGCATTCAGGACGAGTACTGCGAGTGGGTCGTACGCCGAAATGCCGCCAACAAGATCACGGCCGTCTTCTTCACGAGCGAGCCCCCCGAGTATTACACCTTTCTTTTCTACCACTCCGACGAGTCACGAGATCTGCTCGTAGACCTGTACCGGCGGATTACCGGCGTTGATACCATCAGCCTCGAAGATCTCATCGACGACCGTGGCGAGTACGACTGGTGGAACGAGTACAATAATAGGTTCGCCGTTCACATGCAGCAGCCGAACAACACGCTCGGCGCGCAGGTGAACATAGTCTCTCGGTCATCGATCCGCCGGTTGAATCAGTTGGGGGCGCCGATCACCGACTCACTGGGGCTGATCAGGTGCGCCGGTTACGGCGACCCGAACCGGCAGAGCGACCCGAGCATCGGCCATGCGATCAACACGTTTGCCGGGGAGAACCGGTTAATAACCATCGAAAACCCGGTCGGCCTTTATATGAGCGGGGTGGATTGGAATGGCTGGGCCACACCCGACGGGGCCGACCCCAAGACATACTGGACCGTCCTGCGCGGGACCCAGGTGGCGGACCCCAACAAGTCCTACATCGTCCGCGCGGCATACATGGTCCCCGACACCCAAGGGTATACCGTTTCTGACATTAAGATCGGCGGCGAGCCGATTAATTTCGGCGGGCAGATTGCCTCGCGGATCAACGTGCGCGTCGGGGTAATGGTCAGTGATCCGCTTGCGTTGCCGCCATCACGGGCGATTGGCTGCACGGGCGTCTCCCCAACGCCGCTGCTCGCGGGTCCAATGTCGTTCATGGGGCGTCCGGCAATAGCGGGAGTGATTAATGGGAGGAGCCCGAGGGGCGCCAACCGGGGGGGAGTATGACGGCCGAAGAAGTGGTTCTGGAATTAGACGACATCCAGGGGAACCTCGTGCCGGGGTTCAAGAAGGACAGCCAGCACTTCGTCTTTTTTCGAATCGTCGACGCCGTGCTCGCCAGAGAGTGGTTAAAGGGACTGGCTGTTCGACTCTCCACAGCGCGCGAGGTGATGGAGGCGCATGCCCTGTGGAAAGGGATGAGGCGGAAGCTTGGCAAAGATCCGGACAATCTCGACTTCCTGTTCCTGAACTGTGCGATCTCGGCGGCGGGGCTTAGAAAGTTAGAGTTGCCGGATGTCGACCGGTTTGACGACACTGCCTTCAAACTGGGGCTAGCGGAAAGGGCGGAGTTGATCGGCGACCCGCCCAGAGGCAGCGGGCAGCCCGGGTCACCCGACACCTGGTTGTTTGGTGCCGGCGGCAAGAAACCTGATGTTCTTGTTATTATCGCGACGGACGATGAAAGATGGGCGATAAAGTCTGAGCGGGAGTTGATAGCTTCGGCCAGACAAAGCGGGCTGAATCTGATTCACGTAGACAGGGGCCGCGTCCGACCCGGTCTGATGGCCGGGCACGAGCACTTCGGCTTCAAAGACGGCGTTTCTTTCCCGGCGATACGCGGCCGCGCGTCCGACCTTACGGATGATTTCGTAGAACAGAGGGCATGGCCTCCGGGGTCGGAATTTGACATTTACCGCGGGCGGTACGCAGCCCCCGGCCGGCCGCTCGTCTGGCCGGGCCATTTCCTGTTCGGATACCCCAGGCAAAAACGCGACGAGCCTGAAGAAATGAGGCCGGGTTCCGAACCCGTCGGGCCTGACTGGGCCAGAAATGGTTCCTTCCTGGTCTACCGCCGGCTAAAGCAGGATGTCACTGCATTCCATGAGTTTTTGTCCTCCGCTGCATCTGACCTCCGAAATAGCGGGTTCGACCAGGATTTGACACCCGAGCGACTCGGCGCGCTATTGGTTGGCCGGTGGGCATCAGGCTGGCCGATCATGCGGAACGCCTCGGCGGACCAGGGGAGGAATCTGCCGGGGGAGAACTATTTCGGGTTCAGCGAAGCGACCACCGCCGTTTTGCCGGGGGATGCGAACCCGCTTAACCCGGCTGACCCGAATGGCAGGGTGTGCCCTTTCGCAGCCCATATCAGGAAGGTCCAACCGCGCGATGACGCGACCGACATCGGGCCGATGGAGAGGACCTTTCAGAAATTACTCCTCCGTCGTGGGATCACCTTCGGGCCGGAGATGGATGACCCTGATGCCGAACGCGGGCTGCTCTTCGTCGCGTTCCAAACGTCGATTGTCGATCAGTTCGAGTTCCTTATGAATGATTGGGTGAACGATGCGAACAAGCCGCATGCCGGCGGGGGGATAGACCCGATTATCGGAGGGGCAAGGAACAGCCCTGTACTCCTGATGAGCGGCGACACCCCGCACCAGCTCACGGTCCCCGGCGGGTGGGTTGTCGCGACCGGAGGGGAGTACATGCTCGCTCCCGGTATTAGCTTCTTCTCAAGGCTATGAACTCGGCACGACCCGTCCTTATGTGTGACAGAACGCTTAAATATTTTGTGACTAGGGAGTCGCCGGGACCATAAATGAAGTTCAAATTCGCACAGGAGGTCAGTGATGATTAGAAGACCGATCTATAGCCCCGATGTAGACCCCTTCATCCAGCGGGAGGCTTCAGCCCGAAGGGTAATCCCCCCCGCTGGCGCGTCACACCTCGAATCATTAAAGACTCTCGCTGCCCCCGCGTCGCCGCTTCGTGTTGTTATCGTAGGCGCCGGCCTGTCCGGTCTCTGCGCGGCTTACGAGCTCGAACAACTCGGGCACACCGCGGTAATCCTGGAAGCTGATGCCGGTCATATAGGCGGGCGGGCGCGCACGATTCGGTTCGGGGACGGGTTGTACGGGGAAGCCGGCGCGATGCGGATACCTAAAAACCATTTGGTCACGCGCCATTATATCAACCACTTTAAACTGCCCCTCCGGAAGTTTGTGCAGTCGAACGAGAATGCCTTCTATTTCGTGCGCGGGAAAAGGGTCCGCCTCGGGGACGAGAATCAATTGAAGCCACTCTTCTCTCTGACCCCGCATGAGCAACAAATGAGCTCCTACGACATGTGGAAGAGGGCCGTGGTCGATCTGTTACAAGGGTTGATAAAGCCGGAGCTTGACGACCTGGATTCTTTTGAATTTGATACGACTAATGTGCGCGCCATAGATCAACGCTCGTTACAGCAACTCCTGGAAGTGACGGGCCTGTCCGAGGACGCGATTGAATTCCTCTCCTCCACCTGGGGGCTGGAGACCACGCTGCCGCTCGCGGCGACGGAGGTGCTGCGCGAAGAACTGAAGGCGGTCTGGTCTTTGGATTTCGACGAGATCGTAGGGGGCACGGACCTTCTACCTAAGGCGTTCGCGGATAATCTGAAAACCAGGCCGCGCAACGGCTGTGAAGTGGTCAGGCTGGAACAGGATTCCACAGGGAAGAAAGCCGCCGCCATCTACCGAGAGAATGGCAGCCTGAAACGGGAAGAGGGTGATTTCCTCATATGCACCCTCCCCCTGCCCGTGCTCTCGCGCCTTGAGGTCGCGCCCGCCTTTTCAGGGCCGAAGACTGAGGCGATCCGAAGAATCCACTATGACTCCGCGACTAAAGTATTAGCCGTAGCCAGGCGGCGATTCTGGGAGCAGGACGATCACATCTTCGGAGGGGGCTCATCCACTGACCTCCCGACAGGATTCACCTATTACCCATCGGATAACGCGGGGGTTAAAGACCCCGCCGTTTCAGCCGCTCCGGCGGTGATGCTTGCCTCATATACCTGGGGACAGCCCGCGAGGAGACTGGCGTCTCTCCCGCACAAAGACGTGGCCGACGTTGTTTTAAGGAGCCTCTCTAATCTGCACCCACAGATAGCCGAAGAAGGTATTATCGAGAGAGTCGTAAGGTGGAACTGGGACAATTATCCCTGGAGTAGCGGGGCTTATGCGTTACTCCAGCCGGGTCAACATACGGCCCTGGTCAAAGACATCATTTCGCCGGAGGGGCGAATATTTTTAGCAGGCGAGCATACTTCGCTCACTCATTCCTGGATGCAGGGGGCGCTTGAATCTGCTCAACGTACAGTTGCCGAATTGATTAAGGCTGCAGGCACGCCCTGAAGCAGCCCCGTTGCGAAGTCACAGGACCGGTGGGTCTTCTTGTGATTGAAAGAATTCAATACAACGCTATGCATTTAAGGGGAACGCCCTGCCTGCATCCCATTCACCCGGCCGGGCATTTTGCTACTAATTTTTAAAATTTAGGATTCGAATGCTCGGCCGCCTTCCGGGCAACTACTGGCTCAATATTTGCCAGATATGCAACGTAGATTTGTTGCTAAAGGAGGTGGAGAGCTATGCCAAATAGTAATAAGGACAAGAAGAATCAGCCGCCCACCGGAGAAGGCAAGGAACAGAGCCCGCGCTCCGGCGAAGCGAACAAACTGTACAAACGTTCCGATGTCTTGCAGGCGCAACGCGGGCACGCCGAACAGAATATCACCGGCGATGACAACGAAGAGCTTGCCGCTCGCGGTGAGGGATTGAATGAGCGGGGCGAATCCAGCGCGCGCAAAAAAGCCGGGCGCTAAGAGCACCTGTCATCTCGTAGCGGTCTGTTTTAAGAACAGACTTCATGGAGGGGAGTATGTCGGATAAAGATCGGCAGAAGAAAGACGGCGAACGGAAGGATAAGAAGAACAAGGCGATGCGGGAAGCCGAAGCCAATCCGTCCGAGAAGGCTGAACGCTCACGGCAGGAAGGCGATGGCGGAGAGCGCGCTTCATCCAAGCGGCAATAAACGCCTGTAATGAAGCGGGCCGTTTTAACCGATTGCTTTGCGTGTCGGTGGCTGCATGCTTTTATCGGGGAGCCACCGACAGCTCTGGCGCGCTCGAACTGAACATTCAGGCACCCTTTGCCGCCGCTGACGCGACCCCTGACCCCGCCCGCTCAGATAAGCCTCCCGGAAAAGCAAAGAGACGCCCTCAACGCGCCCTACGATCCGATAGATTATAAATCCCAACAGCGAGAGAGCTTGATTCAGGAATCGCGTAATCTGCGAGTCCCGATATAAAAGCGGGTTTGTACCTGTATTATGTGCAGCATGAGCGATGAAACCAGACCTGACAAACAAGCTCTGAATAATGAGCGGGGCGAAATCCTGCAACAGCTCGAAGACTGGCTTGAGACGCCGATGCTGGTGCTCGGGTTCGTATGGTTAGCTCTTCTGGTGATCGAGCTTATCAGGGGCCTGGGCCCCCTGCTCGAAACCGTCGGCACGCTCATCTGGGCGATCTTCATCGTCGATTTCGTCGTGAAGTTCGTATTGGCGCCTCGCAAAATCAGTTATCTCAGGAACAACTGGCTGACGGTCATAGCCCTGCTGGTGCCTGCCCTGCGCGTGTTCCGCATCGTGCGGGTGGTGGGCCTGCTGCGTGTCACGCGCGCCGCCCGCGGGCTGAGGCTGGTGCGTGTCATAACGTCGCTCAACCGCGGGATGAAGGCGCTCGGCGCGAGCATGGGCCGTCGCGGCTTCGGGTACGTGGTCGCTCTCACCCTCGTCGTCACGCTGGCGGGAGCGGCGGGCATGTATGCCTTTGAAAACGAAATCTCGGGCGGTCTGAATTCTTACGGCGAGGCGCTCTGGTGGACCGCGATGCTTATGACTTCGATGGGCTCGGAGTACTGGCCTCAGACTGCCGAAGGCCGGGTCTTATGCTTCCTCCTGGCACTCTATGGGTTCGCAATCTTCGGCTACGTGACCGCGACACTCGCGTCCTTTTTTATTGGCCGCGACGCAGAGAGCGAAGAAGCAGAGATGGCCGGAGCTAAAGCCATCGAGGAGCTGCGAGCCGAGATCGCGGCTTTGCATGCCGAGATTCGCGCTTTACGCAGCGATGAAGCCGAAAAGTAACGAGTCTGTTTCTGTAGGCTCGGCAGTTTCAGCGCTGAGTGCCAGCCGCCCTTGGAGGTGAGAATGCAGGCTTCGGGCTCGGCTGGAGGGTCAGCGCTGATAAGAAAATCGTTCGCCAGCCCTGTGCTTAAAATTTAAGCATCCTTAGCGGGGTCCGAAAGGGATTCTAAGGCCAGAAGCAGTACTTTTTATTACTTGACTCGTCTTCGGTAAACAACTAATATGTTGCCCGCCGAATGCTTTGAATAGCCTGGCTCTCGATTTAAGAATAGTCCTGATCGATTTTTGTAACAGAGGTTATCAGAACGTCGCCAATACTGAGCCGGGCTGGTGTGCGCGAAGGCCCGCTCGATCTCTTAGGCCCGGCATGCGCATCGATCACGAAGATGACCTTTTTATAGTCTCAAGTAAATTAGACTGCCCCGTGATCCGGAACGCATGAGCTATGAAGCTCGATCCTGTCACCATATTGCAGTCCGGCAAGTGCTCTCCGACAGCGACGCCACCTCCAGTGGAAGAAGGTAAGGTATGAATAAATCCATCTTGTGCAACAGGGCTGCTATCAGCGCTTCTATCACCATATTGATTTTAACGACGTGGCTCCCGCTTTCAGGGACCGCCTCCAGCGACGCCGTGTCCGTCCATAAGGCTCCGGCTTACGCGGGCGAGGCGAAGTCGCCGGATGCAGGCCCAAAGACGAGCGCTCGCGTAGGCGAGGCATACGGTAATCTGCCCTTGAGGTTCGAAGCAAACCGAGGCCAGGCCGGTCGCGGCATCGACTTCCTCTCGCGGGGCGCAGGGTACAGCCTGCTACTCGGCTCCACCCAGGCCGTCTTCGCCCTTTCACATCCTTCTTCTACTGATTCCGGCGGCAGAGGGAAAGTCTCGCTGCTGCGAATGAGGCTGCTCGGGGCGAACGAGGGCGCTCGCCCGGAGGCGCTCGACCTGATGCAAGGCACGAGCAACTACTTCAAGGGCAAGGACCAGAAGAAGTGGCGCACCGGCGTTCCCAACTACGCCAGGGTGCTCTACCGGCGGGTCTATGAAGGCGTAGACGTGTCCTACTACGGCAACCGGAGGGAGCTGGAATACGACTTCATAGTGGCTCCGGGAGCCAGTCTCAGGGCTATCGCGCTGAAGTTCGATGGGGCGCGAAGGGTGAAGCTCGACGCGAAGGGGGACCTCCTGCTGAGCACGGCGGCGGGCGAGATGAGGCAGCGGAAGCCGGTCGCCTATCAGGAGGTTGATGGGGCGAGGCGCGAGGTCGAAGCGCGGTACGTCATCAAAGGCAAAGGCCGGGTCGGCTTCAAGGTGGGCGAGTATGACGCGAGCAAGCCGCTCGTCATCGACCCGATCTTCAGCTATTCGACGTACCTCGGCGGCAGCAGCGAGGATACCGCGTTTGACATAGTTGTGGATTCGGGCGGGAACGCTTACGTGACGGGGCGTACGCAATCCTTCAACTTCCCGGTCAACATCGACGCCTACGACCCGACCTTCCATTCCTTCATAGATGTCTTCGTGACGAAGCTCAACGCGGCTGGCTCCGACATAATATACTCGACGTATATCGGCGGGGAGAGCGCCGAAGAGGGTTTCGACATAGCTGTAGACCCTTCGGGTAATGCGTACGTGACGGGCTACACCCAATCCGATGATTACCCCACGACGCCGGGCGCTTTTCAGACGACGAAGTCGGACTTCGATTCCAGTGCCTTCGTAACGAAGCTGAACAGCTCGGGCACGGCCCTAGTTTACTCCACATTCATCGACGGGGACGGCTTCGAGCAAGCAAACGGGATCGCGCTCGACTCTTCGAACAGCGCTTATATTACCGGCTCAACCGGTTCGAGCAACTTTCCCACCACCCCCGGCGCATTCCAAACGACGAATACTTGGGGAAACGTCGATGCTTTCATCACGAAGCTTAATAGCGCGGGCACGGCCCTGGATTACTCGACTTACCTTGGCGGCTCCGGTCAAGAATCGGCCAGCGGGATCGCCGTGGACTCGACGGGTCTGGCTTACGTAACAGGCTCCACCTCGTCTTCGGATTTCGACACGACTCCGGGCGCGTTCCAGACAATCTATGGCGGCGCGCCCCCCTTCTCCTCGGTCGGGGACGGGTTCGTAACGAAGCTCAACAGCAACGGCACGGGCCTGATCTACTCCACGTACCTCGGCGGCGCGGGGTCCGATGACGGTCGCTCCGTCGCGGTCAGTGTCGCGGGCGAAGCCTACGTGGTAGGGGCGACCTCTTCGCCCAACTTTCCCACGACTCCCGGCGTCGTGCGCGTCACCAATGGCGGGGCGGCAAAGACGGTCGACGGCGGGGCGAGTTGGGCGGCGGTCAATTCCGGCCTGACCTCTCCCTCGGTCTTATCCATCGCGATAAATCCCTCCCAGACCGCGACGGTATATATGGGGACGATCAACGGAGTATTCAAGAGCACTAACGGCGGGGCGAGTTGGGCGGCGGTCAATTCCGGCCTGACCGATTTGATCGTCCAGTCGTTGGCAATCGACCCGGCGACCACTTCGAACATCTACCTGGGCACGCGGACTCGGGGCGTCTTCAAGAGCACCGACAGCGGCGCCACCTGGAGGGCGATAAACACCGGAAACAACGGCATGCAGGTCAACGCTATAGCCATCAACGAGGCGGCACCTACCAACCTTTATATAGGCACGGGCGCGGGCGTCTTCAAGAGCACCAACAGCGGCGCGACGTGGGCAGGAGTCAACACCGGGCTACAGGGGTCCGGCGTATCATCTCTGATCTTCGACCCGACCGATCCTCTGATTCTTTACGCGGGCCTCTCTTTCGGCGGCGTCTTCACGACCAATACGGGAGGGGGTAGCTGGAAAGTGACCGGGCTGACATCGGGTGACGTCCGCACCCTGGCAATTAACCCGGTGCAGGCATCGATCATTTACGCGGGAACGCCCAACGGGGTCTTGAGGACCACGGACTCGGGGTTAAGCTGGAGGGCGATAAACACCGGCCTCGTCAATAAGAGGGTCTTCGACCTCGCGGTCGACCAGAACAACCCATCCTTGCTCTACGCGGGCACGGGCGGCGGGGTCTTCAAATCGACCGACGGGGGCAACACCTGGGGCCCGGCGAATACCGGGCTGGCGGGCGCGGAGGTCAACGTGGTGGCGTTGAACCCGGACGACAGCTCTATAATCTACGCCGGGATGGAGAACGGGCAAGATGACGGGTTCATCACAAAACTGGGCGCGGGCGGCAACTCGCTCGGATATTCGACCTTCCTGGGCGGCAACGATAACGATCAGGTCAGCGCGGTAGCCCTCGACCCGTCCGGCATCGCGTATGTCACGGGCACAACCAACTCAAACAACTTCCCGGTCACTCCGGGGGCCGCGCAGGGCTTCACCAGTTTCTTCGGGCAGGACGCATTCGCGACGAAGCTGGACTTTTCGGCCTCTTCCCTCCTCTACTCCACCTTCGTCGCCGGCTCCGACTCCGACTTCGGACACGGCATAGCTATCGATTCCAACGATAGCGCCTACGTCGTCGGAGGCACCAGATCGTTCAACTACCCGGTGACCGACGGGGCGTTCCAGACGGTCTTCAATAATGGATTCGGCTCATCTAATGACGCCTTCATCTCGAAGCTGTTGCCGGACCCGGCGCTGATCTCCGATCTCAGTATCGCGATGACATCTACCACGGAATCACCCGTGGCGGGCGGTCAGATCCAGTACGAGATCACCGTTATGAATAACGGCCCCGATGCGGTTTCCGGGGCCCAGATCGTCGACGATTTGCCGCCCCAGTTGAGGTTCAGCTTCTGTAACAGCTCTACGAACGTCTTCTCCTGCCAGCAATTCGGCAACAGCGTGATTATCACTTTGACCCCTCTCCAGCCCGGCGAGACGGCCATCGCGAGGTTCGGGACCACGGTCGCGTGCTCGATACAGGGCGTTGATTCCGTGGTCAATACCGCAACCGTAGAGTCCGGGTCGATTGACGCGAACAGTAATAATAATTTCGCTATGACGACGACTGAGGTCACGAACCCGCCGGCCGAGCTCAGCCCGACCAGTCAGACTTTCCCGGCCCAAGGCGGGTCCGGGGGCGTTTTCGTCGACCGGAATACGGAATGCTCATGGACCTCCACGAGCAACGATAGCTGGATTACGGTCACCTTCAGCAGCGGTTGCTGCACGTTCGGCTCCGTCAATTACAACGTGGCCGCCAACCCCGGCCCCGCGCGCACGGGCACCATAACGATTGCGGGCCAGACCTTCACCGTCAATCAGGCGGGGACTCCGACCTATACCGCCTCCGGCCACGTGACGGATGCCAGCGGCCTCCCCATTCCGGGCGCGGTTATGATCTTCACCAGAATAACCTCGGGCGGGGCGCTCCCTCAGCCCGTGATGACCGACGCCTCGGGTGCCTGGAGCCAGTCCGGCTTCACGTCAGGCAATACTTACCGCGTCACTCCCATGAAACCGAGGTACACTTTCTCCCCAGCCTTCCAGGACTTCTTTTCGGAGACCAACACGCTTAATTTCACAGGGACCAGGAACGCGGACACGGCCGGCGTGTTCCGCACGAGCAACGGGGCCCTGTTCCTGAAGAATACCAACATCACAGGGTTCGCAGACATAGTGCTCACCTACGGCATACCCGGCGACCTCGCCGTCTCCGGAGACTGGGACGGTGACGGCATCGACACCATCGGCGTTTACCGTGACGGCACTTTCCTGCTCCGCAACTCCAACACCAACGGGTTCGCCGACATCGTCGTCACCTTCGGCTCGCCCGGAGACTTGCCCATCGTCGGTGACTGGAACAGCGACGGCATCGACACCATCGGCGTTTACCGCAACGGCACCTTCTTCTTAAGAAACTCGAATACGGCGGGCGACCCCGACCTCGTCTTCGAGCTTGGGGTGCCCGGAGACATACCGATATCGGGGGACTGGAACCGTGACGGGACCGTGACGACGGGAGTGTTCCGCCCGTCGAACGGAGCGATCTTCCTGAAGAACACGAACTCGACAGGGTTCGCCGACATCGTGTTGACCTTCGGCCTGCCCGGAGACAGGCCGGTCGCGGGCGACTGGGACGGCGACGGCACCGACACCATCGGCGTTTACCGCGGGGGGACGTTCTTCCTGAGGAACTCGAACACGAACGGGTTCGCCGACATCGTGTTTACTCTAGGCATCGACGGAGACGCCCCGATTGCCGGCGATTGGAACGGCCTGCCGTAAGACAGGGGCCAGGGGTAAGAAGCTATGCTTTTTGCGTCGGGCGAATATGATGGCCTCGAAAGCGAGCTTCGCATGATGCATCATGCGAAGCTCGCTTTCGAGAATCCTTTCCCCTGCCCCTTGGC
>DASQDI010000031.1:0-47274 GCA_035634255.1 Blastocatellia bacterium | reverse complement strand
GGACTGAATGATCCTGCTGGCGAGCCCCGCCGGTCCGCGGGTCCGAGTCTTTGTCTTCATCCCGCCCCGGAGGCGGCGGTCATAAAACGGCGCGCCGCTCCATCAATTCGTCTGAGCCATGCCGCGGCTCACGAGTATCTTAACTTCCACGCGGCGGTTCTGGCGGCGGCCCTCCGGAGTGTTGTTGTCGGCCACGGGCTTCATCTGTCCGTAACCGAAAGGCGTGACGATGCGCCGCAGAGGTATCTCGTGGTTTTCCTGAAGGTGGCGCACCACGGCGTCGGCCCTCTGCTGGCTCAGGATGCGGTTACGCTCGGCGTTGCCCGAGGAGTCCGCGTGGCCGGTTATCTCGATGACATAGCCTTTCGTGCCGACCGCTTTCTGCGCGAGCGCGTCGAGCGCCTGCCTGTCGGAGGGCGAGATCACGGCGCTGTTCACGTTGAAGTAGATCGAGACCGTGTCCTGCACGACGTAGTCGTCAATCGCGGATATGCGCTCGTTGGTCGAGGCCACGCCCGCGTTGGCCCTCTCGACCTCGGCCCTGGTGGCCTTCGAGACTTCGTTCAGCTCATCCACCTGACCCGAGAGGCGCTGGCTCTCCCGCTCGACGGGGGTGACGCGCGCCTCGACGGTCTGGGCGACTTTAAGGTCCGAAGAGTTGAAGCGGACCTTATCGGCGACGAGCTGGCCCTCCGCGTTGCCGCGCCCTTCAACTTCGACCACCAGCCCGCGCAGGAGGCTCGTGACATCGTAGTTCTTTCCGCTGCGTAAAAAACCGCCCTTCGTTTTGACGCTGGTCCGGTCGGTCAGGCGCACGATGGTTTCGGCATCCCGCTCGTCGCGGACGCTGAAGGTGTCGGCGTCCCGGCGGACTATTCTCCCCTTGAGCTTAGTCTTCTGCCCGCTCGGCACAGCCCGTACACCGATCCTCTCCGAAGTGTCCTGCGCTTGCGCGGGGGAGCCACTCTCCTGCCCGTACGCCGGAGCAGCGACCGCCATCAGGATAAGCAGGCTTAATCCCATCGATAGAGAAATTGCTGACCTGTAAAATCTCATTTAACATCCTCCCCTTGCGAGCGGCCGTGAAGAGCCGTCGGCCCCGACGGGCTCGCGGATTGTGTCACCATTCTTAAATACATTTAGCAACTCTTTCGGATTGAGTTCGGCCCGAATCTGGTTGAGCCTCTGACCGTTCGAACACTCACAGGGACCTCGTCCGGCCTTTAAGGCCGAGACTCGGTCTGATTGAACCGGCAGGCGCTCTCGCGCGAAGACTGCCGGAAGCGCACACTCCTGAATTTTAAATCAATTTCGTTTAACTATGCCATAGGGCGAGGGCCGCCAGGACGATTCTCAATGATCTATCTATGGGGAATGCAGTTGCCGCCGAATGCTTTAACGAGAGATTGCGCGGCTCCGGCGGAGAGTTTGCGCTGTTGAGATGCGCGAACCGGGCCCCTCTTTAAATAAAATATGAATCGAAAACCGCGCACTTTCCGTCTTAGTAACTATGACGACAGTGAACTGAATCTGGCTCACTCTCAAGAGCGACTGTTCAATCGTATCCATAGGGGCAATAAATAATAGGACTCATCGGCCTTTGATTCGGTACTTATCGAGGCTTTAGCTTCTTTCCGGAAATTATCAGGTTCCGGCACATAGAGCCCGAATCTATTCGGTATTTGCCGGGCCCTTAAGGAGCCATGTCAAATGAGAATCCTTGTCGCTATGCTGATCCTGCTGTCTCCCGCGTACGCCTCGCCTCAAGCGTCGAATTCAAAAGGGCCGGTAAACCCGTATGAATGCCTCGATACCAGCGCGGTCCGAGGAGAGGGCCTTAAAGCTATCCGTACCAGGGTCAGGGATATGCTGGACCGTAATCCCCAGGACGCTCTCTCCCTCTGTAAGGTCGCGGAGTTGATGAAAAAGACGGGGGATTCCAGGGCGCGGGAATATTACGAAAAGGCTATACGAGCCGCGCCGGGTGAGCCAGCTTACGAGCTATTTCTTGCCGACTATCTCAGGAACTTCAGAGGGGCGCGTCACCCACTCTTCCCCGAAGCGGAGCACCACTATTACGAGGGGCTGAGAAAATTCAACGAGCTCGGCAGCAAGCAGGCCGTCGATGAGGAGACGGGCCGCCGCATCGAGAGGGGTCTGGTAGCCCTCTATCAGGAGGACGGCTTGCCGGTCCTGCACTGGAAGTCCAACCCCGTCAGCGCCGGAGATTCTATCGAAAGACCGTTCATGTTCTTCAGCACGATCAACAGGTACGCCCAGTCCACTACAGACGTGGACCGAATTGACGACGTGCGGGGGTTCACCTCCGAAGCGCTCTTCTCGTCTACCCTCCGAGCTAATCAACCTCTGAGCCGGTTAGAGCTGGAACGGATGGCCCGCACCAAGGCGACGGTCGAAACATCGAGCCACTTCAGATTCCGCTACAAAGGAGCGCCCGCCCTCGAAGCGTTTTATGGGTTCCGAAACGTCCGGGACGCGAAGATCACGGACTTCAGCAACCCGACCGAATTCAACGATGTCAGCCTGCATGAATACGGGGTAGCGGTTGAAAGGTCGATCAACCTGTACCCCTATTTCGACACTTTTTTGAGGGGCAGTTTCAAGAGAATAAAACGCGAGGGGCTTATCGACCGATCCCCTCAAACCAACGATCACGTCGATCAGTTCGAATTCCACGCGGCGGTCTCCCGGTTCGTCGGCCCCGATAAAGCGAACTTCGAATTCGCTTACGTCCGTCAGGGCATCGAGGAGCAGACTCAGACACGGTCTAGGAGGGACAGGGAGATCATAGCGGGCACGTTCACCTACCAGCTTTTCAGGCCCATAGCCGTTCTGCAATCCGTCTATGAGAACCGCTTTGAAACCAGGGGCATCGATCTATTCGGAGGAATCCTCCACGACAGAGAATCATTCGGCCCGGTCGACGTTAAGAGGGACGACTACTTCGTCGGCGCAGCCTTCAAGGGTTTGGGAGCGTTCGATGTCACGGTCCAGCCGACGCTCTTCACCCAGAACGTGGAGGGCGATGCCTTTCAAAATAGTTCCCAGTACCGGACGAATCTGGCCGTGCTCTACAGGGTCATCGACGAAGAGAAGCACCCCGCGATACCTGAAGGAGGGGGGATTTTTCACACGGCGTTTTTGCACCTGGTCTTCCCCTTCAAGCATGACGTTGCCATAGACGGCATCAAAGATTTCGAGAACTACAGGGTGGGCGTCGGGCTGGACGGGAAGTTTTTCACGACGGGGGCGCGCAAGACGACCTTTCTCGCCTCGGTCAGGTACGACTTCATACGTTTTCACAGATTGGATAAAAACAGAAATCTTTTAGGCTTCAGCCTGAGCATGGGTTTTTGAGCCGGCCCGTCAGGGTCGGTAGCAGACAGGAGGAAGGGCTGTGGAAAAAAGAGACCCCTCTACGCCTCGAACGTCCCAATCCGCGATTCCTTTCCGGCTTTCGACCCGCCGCCAGTTCCTCGGGGCGCTGCCGCTGGGCGCCGCGGGGCTGGGGCTCGTGCCGCGTCTATTGCGCCCCCGGCGGGGCGGGTCTGTAGAGCCTTTGAGCCTGGACGGAGCGCTGGAGCACATCGCGGACCAGATGGATCGGTTTCACAGGACCCTGGACGTTTACACGGATGCGGGTGAAGGCGGCAATCATTTCGTGGCCCTTGCGAAGTTCGGAGACGACCCGCGAGCCATTGATATCGACCTGTGCTCAACCGATAACCCGCATGCGGGCCTGACTTCGATCAAGAACACCTTTCACAACACGTCGGGGCAAAACTTCGGAGGCTGGTTTTTCCTCAACGGGATTCTCGCGGGGGACGCCCGGCAGCCGGGCCTGAATTTCGGAGACACTCCGAATGCGGGGGTGGATTTGCGCGGCGCGACCGAGCTGTCTTTCTGGGCGCGCGGACAGGAGGGCGGTGAGAAGGTCGAATTTTTCATGGGCGGCATCGGGCGAAATCCTGAAGACGGCAGCCCCAACGCGCCCTTCCCGGACTCGACGGCGCGGACCCCACCTCCGGGGGTGCTCTTCACCCTGACGAAAACATGGACCAGATTCACCATCGACCTTTCAGCCTCGGACCTCAGCTACGTGCTGAACGGGTTCGGGTGGGCCTGCTCTGCGGCGAACAACCTTCCGGGAGCCGTTTTCTGGGTGGATGATATTCAATACAACAAGCCGCGCCTTGATGAGCCGAGATTTATTCCGAGCTACGTCACCGTCTCCAATCACCCATTCGACGTTGTGCATAGGAATGTGGCTTTCGCTTACGACAATGCCGTGGCGATGCTCGCCTTCATGGGCCGCGGCAATGCGGATGACTGGCGCAGAGCAAAACTGATCGCCGACGCGCTCGTGTACGCGCAGGCGCATGACCGAAGGTACGGCGACGGGCGCGTACGCAATGCCTACCAGGCCGGAGACCTGGCTCTGCCTCCCGGCTGGGCTCCGGGAGGGAAGACCGGAGTGGTCCGCCTGCCTTCGATATTGGACTGCGCAAAAGGGGAGACGGTCGAAGACAGGTTCCAGGTGGGCAGCCACACAGGTTCGGTCGCCTGGGCGGCAATAGGTCTGCTCACTTACCACGAGAAGGCGGGGAGCGCGCAGTACTTGCAGTCTGCCCGCTTAATGGCCGAATGGATCGAGGGGAGGCGTCGGAACACGGGCGAGGGCGGCTATAGGGGAGGGTTCGAAGGGCTTGACGATCCTTCACAGGAGTTCCCCAACGACCCCGCCACGCTGCCGTGGGCGAGCACTGAGCACAACATGGATGCCTACGTAGTCTTCACAAAGCTGTTCAAAATAACCGGCGAGCCCGTTTGGAAAGAGCGCGCCGACCATGCCAGAAGGTTCATCGAGGCGATGTGGGACGCCGACAGAAGGTGCTTCTTCGCGGGCATGAAAGATGCGGCCACAATCGACCGGGACTCTCTGCTCCTCGACGTTCAGGCCTGGGCCGTTCTAACCCAGCCCGATGGGCTGAGCAGATTCCCCTCAGTCCTTCGATGCGCCGAAATGCATCACCGGACCGAAAAGGATGGGCTGATCGGATTCGATTTCAACGACGACCGCGACGGGGTATGGCTGGAGGGTACTGCACACATGGCCGTGGCTTACGCGCGCGCGGGAGAGCCTGGCAAATCCGAAGAGGTGCTCGCTCAATTACGCTTGGCCCAGAGGTCGGCGCGCAACTCCAACGGGAGAGGTCTTCCCGCCGCGAGCCATGATGAGGTCACTACCGGCCTGGCACAGCAGGACGGCAGGTCGCGCCTGTCGCTCTTCAGCCGCCTCCACGTCGGGGCGACGGGATGGCATGCGTTTGCCGAGTTGAAAGCCAACCCGTTCCGCCTATTCGATACGAAGACGCCCAGGATAAACGGCGCTTCGGTCAGCGGCAAGAAATTGATCGTTACCGGCGAAGACTTCGAGTCGGGCGCGGTTGTATTGCTGAACGGCAAGAGGCAGAAGACCGCCAACGACGATCAGGACCCGGATAAGAAGCTGGTGGCCAAGAAAGCGGGCAGGAAAATCCGGGCGGGCGATAAGCTCAAAGTCCAGAATGCCAACGGCTCGGAATCAAACGAGCTCACCTACCAACCTTAAACAGAACAGGAGACTCGACCATGAAGAGAAGACCATCGACGCCTCGATTCGTAGCCTTGATTGTCGCGCTCGCGGCCTGCATTTTGATTGCAAGTCCCGCCATCGGAGCCGACGGGACACAAGACCCTCAGAAAGGGATCGGGGCGGTCAGAGTAAGAATGATCGATAATTCTACTTTGAATCTGTATGAGGGGAGCCACGCCTTGATAGTCGGCGTGAGCGATTACGATTACTGGTCGAAACTCCCCGGCGTAAAAGATGATGTCGAAGCAGTAAAAGCGGCGTTGGTGAAACATGGGTTTAAAGTCGAGGTAGTAAACAACCCGACTCAGGCCGAGTTCGAGGCGGCATTGAACAACTTTAGAAACCAGCACGGCCTCGATCCTGGGAACCGGCTCCTCTTTTACTTCGCCGGGCATGGGCATACTACAAAAGATAGCGACGGCCGACTGCGTGGCTTCGTCGTGCCAAAGGACGCGCCGCTCCCCGACAAGAGCGAATCGGCCTTTCAGGCTAAAGCGATAAGCATGGACCGGGTAGAACTGCTGGCGATTGATATACGGGCCAAGCACGGGCTGTTCTTATTTGACAGTTGCTTTTCGGGCTTAATACTCCAGCTGCGCGAACCACCGGGTGAGGTCATGCGCGGAGCGCCCCCGAGTATCTGGTCCAGGGTGGCCGAGCCGGTGCGATTATTCATAACGGCGGGGAAGGCCGATCAGAGAGTGCCGGACAACAGTATCTTCCGAAGGAAGTTTATCGAAGCACTGAGCGGGCAGGCTGACCTGAACCATGACGGGTACATTACGGGGACCGAGCTCGGAGAGTTTATAAAAGACAAGGTGGAAAACCACCCCGGCAGCGCACAAACGCCTCTTCACGGTAAGCTTCGCAATCTAGACAAGGGGGATTTTGTCTTTGTGACGCAGCACGCCCTCACGTCTTTCGACCTCGAAACCAGATACGCTCCTACCGGCTGGATGGGCGACATCGGGAAGCCGGGCGGCAAATCACCTCTTGCCGTGACGAAAGAAGCAGCGCAGATAGAAGGTAAAACGGTTTCGGCGACCCGCATAGAGTACCAGCAAAGCTCAGGCTCAGGCTCAGGCTGGGCCGGAATCTACTGGCAATACCCTGAAACTAACTGGGGCGACAAGCCCGGTTTGAACCTCACGGGGGCGAAGAAAATATCGTTTTACGCCAAAGGCGAGCGCGGCGGCGAGATCGTGAAATTCATATCGGGAGGCATCGACACCCCCGGCAAAATGTTCAGGGATTCGTTCAAGAGGTCGGAAGGTGACACGGTCCTGACTAACACCTGGAAGAGATACGAGATCGACCTCTCCGGGGAAGACCTGTCGAGCGTAATCGGAGCATTCGCGTGGGTGAGCGTCGGCGGATTCGACAAAGGGCGACTGGTCACCTACCTGGCGAACATCAAAATCGAAAGCGCGAGCGGAGTGATCGGGAGCCTGCCCGCCTCTCCGCAAGCCCAACCCGGCGGTATCAATCAGAACCAGACCAGCGACATCAAGTTGAGCGCCAGCCGGATCGAGCGAGGTCAATCCGTTACCCTGACCTGGAATGCCGAAGCCGCTGAACACGTCTACATCACGGGCATCGGCAAGGTCCCTCCGAAAGGAATCAAAGAAGTCAAGCCCGATGAAACGACAACCTATACGATAATAACGGAAGGACCTTCCGGCATTGAGATGAGGAGCGTGATCGTCGAAGTGGGTTCGTCCAGGAGCAGCGGAGAGTTCCCTGAAGAGAAAGAGTTCACGTACTCTAAAACAGGTCGAGCCCGGTCTCCTTCGTTTACCGATTTTCTCCACAGAGTCCACCACATCCTTCAAGATGAGTTGAAATTCATCGTTAAGAATTACCAGTCCACAATAACCGGCAACGTCATCTTTTGGACGAACCTGTATGAGGTCACAGGATTATTTCATGCGGCCGAAAAGCAGATTCAGGCGAGACACGTTTCATACAGGGTCGAAGTTGACCGGAGCGATGGCAGGCAATCAGAGTATTCTTATACGATCAAAGTCCTCATTAAATATAAGAGAAAGGTTGAAAAGACATGGCGCGTTGAATTGGAGACAAGGTTCTATCAGCAGGCCACAGACAGGCTTCGCGAGTTGATTGATGGGCCCAAACAGAGCTGAGCCCATCCTAATGGCGGCAATATCCATTAAAAGCGTACCGGGCAAACCACGAATGCGACTCAGAATATCTTCCGACAAAGCTCGAATGACTCTGACGGCTCTATGGTTTCTCTTCTTTCTCGTGAACCTTGCGATAGTCTTATACCTTTACCTCGACGATTGGATCGAAGAAGACAATTTCAGAGCCTGCCTCACCCAGTTGAATTCCCTTTACGTGATATACATCGGCGTGATCACCGCTTTCTACTTCACGAATCCGAATAAGGTCACGTCGAAAGAAAAGTATGCGGGAACAGCTTTCGTGGTGGCGTTCCTCGGCTCTGCCATCTGGAATATTGTGATATTCATCTTCCTCCTCCGCTTGCTTCTTCCTAAAGGCACGATTGAAGATTCGACCGCGCAAATAGGGTATTTTGGCTCCCTGCTCTCCTGGCTAGTCGCTCCGGCCATCGGCTACTACTTTGCCAACCCCTATTCAGATGCCGGAGGGAGAGCAAATCTGAAGGGCAGAACCGGGGCCTGAAGGATACCTACCGGAAAGGTGAAGGGAGCCAGACTGCCCTGCGATTTCTCTTCCTTCAAGCGTTCAGTTCGCCGCGCCGGAATTGCAAAATCGCTCCCGCCACATTATAAAGTTGCCTACCTCTGGCGCGAATAAAAGGGAGACGGATGAAAGAAGGGATCGCCCCGGCCCAAGTCGATCAGGAACCGGTTTCCGCACAGGATGGGTGGCTCGCCCGTTACTCTCGCCTGATGGCGAGGGTCGTGCCTGACGCCGTATCGACCGCGATCTTCATGCTGGTCGTGCTCTTCGTCGCCGCCCTGTCCATCGGCAACAGCCTCGCGGCGACCGTTGACGCATGGTACCGCGGGCTGTGGATGCTGCTGCCCTTCACCATGCAGATGACTCTGGTCCTGGTCCTCGGGTCGGTGCTGGCCGCGACCCCGCCTTTCCGTAAAATCATCGTCGCGGTCTCGCGCAGGCCGCGCACCGCCAACCAGGTGATTATTTACTCGGCGCTGGTCGTGGCGGTCGTGTCTTATATCAACTGGGGGCTCGCCCTCGCCCTCGGCCCGCTCATCGCGATCCACTTCGCTCGCGAGGCGGAGGAGAAAGGGATCGCGATAGACTTCCCGTTTCTCATGGCCGTCAACGGGGGGGCGGGCTCCGTCTGGCAGTTCGGGCTCTCCGCAAGCGCGCCCCTGTTGATGGCGACGCCGGGCCATTTTCTGGAAGCCGACGCGGGCACGATGTCACTCAGGTCGACGATCTGGTCCCCGGCGGCGATCTTCCTCGTGGTCGGATTCCCGATAGTGGTCATAATCGTGGCCTGCCTGCTCAAGCCGCGGAAGCCGCACCCGCTCTCTGAATTCCCGGCCGCGAGCAAGCTCTCCGAGCCGGTCGTAGACGAAGCCCCCGCGGAGGCGGAGATCAACTTCTCCGACCGGATGGAGCGGAACTCTCTGATGTCGGTCACCCTCGGCGCGGCCCTGCTGGTCTGGCTCTACTACCATTTTCTCGTGAAGCGGGCGAGCCTCGATCTGAACTCACTCAACACGATCTTCCTGCTGCTCTCCGTCCTCCTGCACGGCAACATCCGCAACTTTTCGCGGGCCCTGCAAAGGGCGGTCGTCTCCTGCTGGCCGATCCTCGTGCTCTATCACCTGTACGCAGGCATAGCGGGCCTGATTCAGTTCACGACCGTGGGCGCGGCCTTCGGCGGCCTATTTGCGCCGGTCTTAAACGCATGGACCTTCCCCCTCATGACCGCGTTCGCCGGGACTCTAGTCGCGATCTTCGTCCCGTCGAGCGGGGGGCAGTGGGTGATCCAGGGCTTCGTGACGATCAAGGCGGCCGAGGCCGTGGGGGTCACGGCGCAGCGCGGGCTGCTCGCGCTCGGGGTCGGAGATCAGATGGGCAACCTCGTCTCGCCGTTCTGGTTCGTGGTCAGGGCGGAGATCGCGCGCATCGACTTCCGGGCATTTTTCGGTTACGGGCTGATCTTCGCGCTTCTGTGGTTCGTATTCGGCGTAGCGGCCTTCACGTTCCTCCCGTGCTGACCCGTCCGTCTCTTCGGCCCCTTCATTTTGGGCGGGCTAATTGAGCGCCCGCCGAGATGGTCATCGCCTCGCGCAGGACGGAGCTAGTCACGCGCGCCTACATCGATAACTCGTCATCCCCCATCGTGCGAAAGATCGCCGCGCGGGGCGTGAAGTCCGGCTGCGTGGCCCCGCTCATCTCGCACGGGCGGGTGCTCGGGACCCTCGACATAGTCAGCTTCCGCGAAGACGCATTCACCGAAGAGGACGCGGAGATGCTCACGCAGATCGCCAACCATATATCCATCGCGGTCGAAAACGCGCTCGCATTCCGCGAGATCGAAGAGCTTAAGAACAAGCTGTCCGAGGAGAAACTGTACCTCGAAGAAGAGATCAATACGGCTTACGACTTCGAGTAGATAATCGGGTCAAGCCCCGCCCTGAAGCGCATACTGAAACAGATAGAGATGGTCACGCCGACCGATTCGACCGTCCTGATCCAGGGCGAGACCGACACCGGCAAGGAGTTGTTCGCACGCGCCATCCACAGCATGAGCGCGCGGCGGAGCCGGGGGAGGTCATCACGGCGGGGACGCCCGCAGTTGTTCAGCTTCTTCGTCAACCCTCCCATCGCGATGCTGTCGGGCGCGACGGCCCCGATTGAGGCCATGCCGGAGTGGATGCAGCCGGTCACCTACATCAACCCCGTGCGCCACTTCGCGACGATAGCGCGCGGAGTCATGCGCAAGGGGGCGGGCGCGGAGACCCTATACCCGAACATCCTCGCCCTGCTCGGGTTCGCCATCCTGCTGATCGCCGTGAGCGCGTGGCGCTTCCGCAAACAGCTGGGATGACCGCACGGAGGGTCGATGAGAGAGCCGATGAAAGGGCCGAGGCCCTTTCATCAGTTCGGCCTAAGCCTGATGATGCACTCGGGCGAATTGTAACCGGGCGAGTTCACCGCCTTCGACACCGGGTAAGCCTCCATCTCGCCGGCGGGGTAAGGCTTCAACAAATCCAGCAGGTGAGCGCGGTCTTCGGTCTTAGGGTCGATCCACGTGTCGTGATCCTCGCGCGGTATGATCACGGGCATTCTGTCGTGGATCGGCTTCATCAAGTCGTTCGGCTCGGTCGTGATGATCGTGCAGGTGGTGAGCTCCCCTCCCTCGGGCGATTTCCATAACTCGTACAGCCCCGCGAAACCGAATGGCTTACCGGACTTGAGCCGAATGTATACGGGTCTCTTCGCGCCCCCGGCCTTCTGCCACTCGTAGAACCCGTCGGCGACCACGAGGCAGCGCCGCTTTTTGAACGCATTCCTGTAGCTGGCCTTCTCGGTTATCGTCTCGGCCCTCGCGTTTATCATCTTATTGCCGATGGAGATGTCTTTCGCCCACGAGGGCACGAGCCCCCACTGCGCCGGCACGATCTGCTTGACGCCTTCGGAGATGATGACGGCCACCTTCTGGGTGGGGGCTACGTTGTAGCTCGCGCCGAGGTCGAAGGAGACCTGCTCAACGCCGAATTCTGCCGCTATGGCCGGGATGCTTTGAGTTCTGGTGAATCTGCCGCACATGATAATCACTCCTGTCGGTATGTTTGATTTCAGCCTCCGGATAAACTCCCCACGAACATATACCGGCAAACCTACCAGATTGTTTCATACATGAAACAGCCGCGCAACCGTTATCGCGCGGGGGCGGGGCGGGGATAAAATTCACCCCGCAGTTGCCGCATATCCGCTTCAGTTACTACCTCCGATGAACTACAATTACTCGCGCATTGCTTGCCGAGTCGCTTGGCGCGGGGCTAGTGTATGGGTGGGTAATGAATATGTAATAAACTATTAAACTGACGGGTATGAATGAGCCAGGCTCCTGCTAAAGACATTATCGCTGAAGGCACGACGGTAGCACATTATCGGATCATCGAGCCGCTCGGGATGGGCGGCATGGGAGCGGTCTACAAAGCGCACGACGAGAAGCTGGACCGCATCGTCGCGGTGAAATTCCTCACCCCGGACGCGGTCGCCCACGAGGACCGCCGCCGACGGTTCCTTCAGGAGGCGCGCGCGGCGTCGGCCCTGAACCACCCGCACATCCTCACCGTCTACGAGATCGGAGACGCGGACGGCAAGCCTTTCATCGTGATGGAATTCATCGAAGGCGAGACGTTGAGACAGAAGATCGCCTCGCGCTCAATCGCCATCCTCGAAGCCTTGGACATGGCCGTTCAGATCGCGCAGGGGCTGTCGAAGGCGCACGCGCACGGGATAGTCCACCGCGACCTCAAGCCGGAAAACCTGATGATAAGCCGCGACGGCTACGCGAAGATTCTGGACTTCGGCCTCGCGAAGCTGACGGAGCGGAAGCGCGCGAGCCGGGCGGGCAGCGCCGCAAAGACCATGCTCCAGGTCATCACCAGCTCCGGCACGATCATGGGCACGATCAAGTACATGTCGCCCGAACAACTGTTGGGCAAGCGCATCGACCTCAGGAGCGACATCTTCTCCTTCGGGGTCGTGCTCTACGAGATGCTGACGGGCCTCTGCCCCTTCGCCAACGAGAACGACATAGACACGATGCACTCGATCCTGCACGACGAGCCGAAGCCGGCGCACGCGGTCAGGCCGGACCTGTCGCGCGCGGTCCACGCGGTGATAGAGAAGGCCCTGGCGAAAGAGCCGAAGCAGCGGTATCAAACCATCGAGGAATTCGCGGCCGCCATCAGGTCTTTGAAGCGCGACCTTGAGATGGGCAGGACGCAGGCCCCCGTCAAGACGAAGCTGGTCCTGAAGGCCGTAACCGCCGCGCGCCGCGCGCCGAAGATCGACTACGAGGGCGAGCTGAACGAGGCGCAGTACGAGGCGGTCACGACGGCCGACGGCCCCCTGCTGATCGTCGCGGGCGCGGGGACGGGCAAGACCCGCACCCTGGTCTACCGCGTCGCGCGGTTGATCGAAATGGGCGCGCGGCCCGAGTCCGTCCTGTTGCTGACCTTCACGCGGCGGTCGGCCCAGAGCATGCTCGCGCGCGCGGCCTCGCTCGCGGACGAGCGCTGCCAGAGGGTGTCGGGCGGCACGTTCCACTCGATGGCCCACTCCACGCTCCGCAGGTACTCCGAGCTGGCGGGGGTCCACCGCATGTTCACGGTGTTCGACCAGAGCGACACCGAAGACCTGATAGACCTCGTGCGCCGCCAGACGGGGCTCACGACCAGGGACCGCCGCGCCCCGCGGAAGCACACCCTCTGCGCGATCTTCAGCATGTCGGCCAACAAACTGCTGCCGGTCGAAGAAGTCGTCAGGCTCTATTACCCGCAGTTCCTCGACGTGACGGGCGACCTGGAAAAGCTGCTGAAGGCATTCGAGCAGTACAAGCGCGAGCGGCACCTGCTGACCTACGACGACCTGCTCGTCCGGCTGTGCGAGGCGCTCGAAAAGAGCGGAGAGCTTCGCCTGAAACTCTCGAACCAGTACCGCTACATGATGGTGGACGAGTACCAGGACACGAACAAGCTTCAGGCGCGGATCGTGCGCCTGATGTCGGAGTCGCACGACAACGTCGCCGTCGTCGGGGACGAGTGTCAGGCGATCTATTCGTTCCGCGGGGCTAGCTTCAGAAACATGCTTGAGTTCCCGGAGCTGTTCCCGTCGGCGAAGGTGATAAAGCTCGAAGAGAATTTCCGCAGCACGCAGCCGATACTCGACCTCGCGAACGTGATCATCGGCGAGGCGAGCGAGGGCTACGCGAAGCGGTTGTACTCGCGCGTGGCCTCGGGGCCGCAGCCTATGCTCGTGAACGCGAACGACGAGAACGAGCAGTCCCGCTTCGTCGTGCAGTACATCGAAGACCTGCGCGAGGAGGGCGTCCCATACCACGAGATGGCCGTGCTGTTTCGCGCGGGCTCCCACTCTTTCGACCTTGAGATCGAACTCGGCAGGCACGGCATCCCCTTCCGCAAGTTCGGGGGGATCAAGTTCGCCGAGTCGGCGCACATCAAGGACGTGCTCTCCTTCCTGCGAGTCGCGGTCAACCCGTCGGACACGATCTCATGGTTCCGCATGCTCAAGCTCGTCGACCACATCGGGGACGCGACGGTCCAGCAAATACTCGACTACCTCGGCGTCGAAAAGAGAGAGTTCCGCACGGCGCGCGCGCGCGAGGGCCTCTTTAAGAAGCTGAAACAGTTCCCCGCCAAGGCGAGCTACAAGGACCAGCTCGCGAGACTCGCCCACGTGCTCGAAGGCGTGATCGGGCAGAAGACCGTGCGCGCGCAGCTCGCGGCCGTGGAGCGGTTCTACCGCCCGATCCTACAGACGATCTACGACGACCACCCGCGGAGGCGGAGGGAGATGGACCACCTGCTATCCATCGCGAAGCGGTACAGGAGCACCGAAGAGTTGCTGGCCGATGTCGCGCTCGACCCGGTGGACCTGGCGCTCGCCGAAGCGCAGGCGCGCGGCCAGGGGTTCGTCACCCTCTCGACGGTGCACTCGGCCAAGGGGCTCGAATGGAACACTCTGTTCGTCATCTGGATGGTGGACGGCTGGTTCCCCTCGACGCGGGCCTACGATGCATTCGAGGATTTAGAGGAAGAGCGGCGGCTGCTCTACGTCGCGGCGACGCGGGCCAAGCAACACCTCTATTTCATCAGCCCGATGGGCTCTTACGACACTTCCACGGTAACCGCATATGGGAGCGTCTCGCGGTTCCTTGAGCCGATACCGGAGACTCTGCTGCCCCGCGCCACGCTCGCCGGAGAGTAGGATCTCTGAAGCTTTCCGTATTTTGACTCGCCGTCGATTTTCAGCAGCCTGTAAAAACCGCCCGAGCCTTTGAGCCATGACAAACACCGGCGTACAACCGTGTGACGACGGGGTCATCAAATCCCGGCCCGCCCCCGCCCCCTGCGCGCGCGCCGCCGAGCCCTGGATTCTGGCCGCGACGATCCTGGGGTCGAGCCTCGCCTTCATCGACGGCACAGCCGTAAACGTCGCCCTGCCCGCCCTGCAAAATGACCTCAACGCCACGGTCCTCGACGTGCAGTGGGTGGTCGAATCGTACGCGCTCTTTCTCGCGGCCCTGCTGCTGGTGGGAGGCTCGATGGGTGACCGCTACGGCAGAAGGTTAGTTTTCTGTGCGGGCACGGCCCTCTTCGCCCTCGCCTCGGTATGGTGCGGCGTCGCGCCGAGCGCGGGTCAACTGATCATCGCGCGCGCGGTGCAAGGCGTGGGCGGCGCGCTGCTCGTGCCGGGGAGCCTCGCGATAATCAGCGCGTCGTTCAGCGAGGAGAAGCGCGGGCAGGCCATCGGCACGTGGTCTGGGTTCACGGCGATCACCGCGGCGGTCGGCCCGGTGATCGGCGGCTGGCTCGTCGAGCATGTCTCATGGCGCGCGGTCTTTTATATCAACGTGCCGCTGGCGGTCATGGTGCTCCTGATCTGTTTCCGGCACGTGCCCGAAAGCAGGTCCGGCAATCGGGAGAAGCGCCTCGACTGGCTGGGCGCGGGGCTTCAGGCCATCGGGCTGGGGGGCCTCGTTTACGGGCTGATCGAATCATCGCGCCTCGGATTCGGCCACCCCGGAATACTGTCGGCGCTCATCGTCGGAGCGTTCCTGCTCGGGGTGTTCGTCGTAGCCGAAGCGCGTTCCGGCAGCCCGATGCTACCGCTCGCCCTGTTTCGCTCCCGCAATTTCACCGGGGCCAACCTGCTGACGCTCTTCCTGTACACGGCTCTGGGCGGGGCGCTGTTCTTCTTCCCGCTCAATTTGATTCAGGTGCAGGGGTACTCGGCGACCGGCGCGGGCACGGCCCTGCTCCCTTTCATTCTCACCATGTTCTTTCTGTCTCGCTGGTCGGGCGGGTTGGTGAAACGCTACGGCGCGAAGCTGCCTCTGGTGGCCGGGCCAGTGATAACGGCTCTGGGCTACGCCCTTTTCATTGTGCCGGGCATCGGGGGCTCTTACTGGACGACCTACTTCCCGGCGGTGTTAGTTTTGGGCCTCGGGATGGCGACGAGCGTCGCGCCGCTCACGACCACGGTGATGAATGCGGTGCCGGGGAGTCAGGCGGGCACGGCCTCGGGGGTCAACAACGCCGTCTCGCGCACCGCCGGATTGCTCGGCGTCGCCATCCTCGGCATCGTGATGTTGTACGCGTTCAACCGCGAGCTAGACCGGCACCTGACCACTCTCAACATCGCGCCCGAAGCGCGGCGCTTCATGGATGAACAGCGCGTCCGGCTGGCCGGGGCAGAACTGCCTCCCGACGCCGGGACGCGGGCGGCGTTAAAGCAGGCGATCAACGAATCCTTCCTCTTCGGCTTTCGCCTCGTGATGGCATCCGCCGCCGGGCTGGCCCTGGCGAGCGCGCTCGGCGCATTTATGACGATTGAGAATGAAACTCCGGCGAGCCGCGCGGACGCATCCGGCCCCGGAGAGTCACCTTCGGATGTGACATAGACTCCGCCCAACTCGCGCGCTAACGAAAGAATTCCGACACGGAGATTATGATTTTTACTGATTCACGCCGTCGCGCCGTGCCCCGCAACAATCAGGGCGGGTTGACAAATCCGCCCCCGGCGCATAGGGTTGATGAGAACCGAGTTTAGAGCACTCCCTTCTCAGCTTCTCTGCGATCCTTCGGATTACCTGAACTGAACAGCTCACCAGCCAGGAGTCTATCGCGCCCGAGGCCATCTGGGATGAGCGAGAAGGCGTGGGAACGAGCGGGTGTTGTTGATGGAAGGAAAACCTGACCGGCCCTTCGGAAGCGCGGAATGGCGCGGTCGCCCGGAAACATTCTATGGGAGTGTGTGATGATAATTTGTGATTTCTGTAATCAGTATCAGGAGGACGGCAAGTGCATGTTCGGGCTTCGCATCCCTAAGAACATGTCCTGCCGGGAGTACGACCCCGGCCTGAAAAAATTCTGCGCCGACCCGAAAGATTTTGCGAGCGCCCACCAGTTAACACAGATGGCCGTCTATTTCGGGATCAAGGGGATGGAGCTAAAGAAGATCAAGCTCATGGCCCTGCGGGAAGAGAATTATCTGAAGATCAGACTGACGGAAGTCCCGCCGCCATCCCCGGACTCGACTTCGATGAAATCGGATTCCTGAGTCTCGCGGCCGAAGAAAGTCCCCTGCTGATGCTCCCCGCCCGACCACAGGCGGCGCGGTCATGAGCGCCCCATAATTCCGACCCCTATCTCAAAGGTTCCTGTGACCGCGGCCCGGCCGTTGCGGAGAGGCTCCGCCCCCGATCAAATTTGGGCTTGCTTTTTTACGCTGGCGAGGATATATATGGCGTCGCAACATATTGGAACGACTACTATGCTAAATCAAGAGTTAAAAAAAGGGAGTACCGAGTTGCTGATCCTGGCCCTGGTCGAGGACCGACCGCGACACGGCTATGAGATCGCGAAATTAATCGGGGAGAGGTCGGAGGGCGTGTTGCAGTTCCACGTCGCCTCGCTCTACCCGCTGCTATACCGGATGGAGGAGCGCGGCTGGATCAAGGGGCAGTGGGTCGAGAAGGCCGGGCAGCGCCGCCGCCGCTATTACAAGTTGACGGCGGAAGGGCGGAAGGTCCTCTCCGCGCAGCGCGCCACCTGGAGCGAGTTCTTCGCCGCGCTCGACCGCGTAGCGCGCATCATCCCGGAATGAAGGGACGGGGCAGGATTATGAGCGAACACATTAACGACTGGAAGATGTACGTGCGCGACAACCTGCTCCCGCCGGGGCTCACCCCCGAGCGGGAGATGGAGGTCATCGAGGAGCTTACCGAGCACATGGAGGCCGCTTACGAGGACGCCCTCTGGGGCGGCGCTTCAGAAGAAGAGGCCCGGAAGTGGGCCGCCGCCCAGGTCCAGAACCTGAAGCTTATGAACGGGGAGTTGATACTCCCGCGGCGGACCGTCAGACGCCAGATTGTCAACCAGGGCCGCAAGGTCGAAGAGCGGCTCGTTCAGGCGGGACAGCGGAACAGGGCGGCGGGCGTTCTGGTAGAGGTGCTTCAGGACGTGCGATTCGGGCTGCGGGTGCTTTTCAAGCGACGAGGCTTCACCGCCGTTACCCTGCTCACGCTCGCCCTCGGCATCGGCGCGAACACGGCCCTCTTCAGCGTCTTCAACATCGTTCTGCTCAACCCATTCCCCTACCCCGGCCAGGATCAACTTTTCGTGGTGCGGCAGAGGCTCCCGCAGCTCGGCATGCAGGAGCAGCTCCGCGCGTCGGGGCCGGAGGTCGAAGATTTCTCCGGGGTCGAGAGCTTCGAAGGGATAGGCGTTTATGAGCCGGTGAGCCGCAACCTGACCGGGGGGCAGGAGCCGGAGCGCCTGCCGGCGGCTAAAGTGTCGGCCGACTTCTTCCGCCTGCTCGGGGTCGAGCCGATTATGGGCCGCCCGATCTCGGCCGACGATCAGGGGAGCGGGGGCCAGCGCGTGCTCGTCATCAGCCACAGGCTGTGGCAACAGCACTTCGGCGGCGACGGGGGAATAATCGGGCGAAAAGTCTTCCTCGATGACGAGCCATACATAATCATCGGAGTCATGCCTCCCCACTTCTGGTTCGACGTCGGCCAGGCATGGTTCCCGTTCCCGATGGACATGAAGCAAATGCCGCGGACGGCGCGCGTGTTCAGCGTCATCGCGCGGCTCAAGCCGGGCCTCACGCCCGCGCGGGCCGGGATGGAGTTGGAGGCGCTTGCCCGTCGCCAGGAGCAGGACTTCGTCGGCTCCAACCCCGAATACTCGGGCAGAGGGGTATACCTTCAGTCGCTCGGAGAGTTCTACTTCGGGCCGATGCGCACGGCCCTGTGGGTGCTGTTCGGCGCGGTCGGGCTTATCCTGTTGATCGCCTGCGCGAATATAGCGAACCTGCTGCTGGCGCAGACCTCGGTCCGAAGGCAGGAGGTCGCCATCCGCGTGGCGCTGGGGGCGACGCGCGGGCGCGTCATCAGGCAGCTTTTGACCGAGAGCGTATTGCTCGGGCTGATGGGCGGGGCGCTCGGGCTGCTGCTCGCCCTCTGGGGGACGGGCTGGCTGAAGGCCGTCATCCCGGCGAACACGGTGCCCGACGGCGTGGAGATCAGCATCGGCGGCCCGGCCTTACTCTTCACTCTGGTGACATCGTTGCTGGCCGCGGTACTGTTCGGGTTGTGGCCGGCGCTGCAAATTTCCAACCCTGCTCTGGGAGAGGCCCTGAAGGAAGGCGGGCAGAAGGGGGCGAGGGGCGTGCACGTGCGGGCGCAGAACCTTCTGGTCATCTCCGAAGTGGCCCTCTCTCTGCTCCTGCTGGTCATGGCCGGTCTGATGATCCGGAGCTTCGCGCGGCTTATCAACGTCGATCCGGGCTTCAACCCCGAGAACGTTCTGACCATGCGCTTGAACCTCTCGCCGGAGCGGTATAAGAGCGCCGAGCAGAAGGCGGCCTTCTTCCAGCAGGTCATCGAGCGAGTGCAGGCGCTCCCCGGAGTCGAAGGGGCGGCGGCGGCCTCGCACATGCCTTTCGTCTACACCGAAGACTGGACCGTGACGGTGGAGAGCGAGGCCCTGGCCATTGAGGCGCGGACGCAGAACATAGACACGCGGACGGTCAGCCTAGACTACTTCCGAGTCATGGGCATTGACCTGCGCGCGGGCGAGCTCTTCTCCGCGCACGACAGGTCGGGCGCGCCGGGCGTGGTCATCATTAATCAGGCCATGGCGCGGCGCTTCTGGCCCGACGAAGACCCGCTCGGTAAGCGGATCAAGCTGGGCCGCTCGACGGGCAACAGTCCGTGGCTGACGGTGAAGGGAGTCGTCGCCGACTCGTCGCAGGGCTCGCTCGACGCGGGGATAAATCCCGAAGCCTATTTCCATCTCGCGCAGGCGGCCGGGATGTACCGGCGGATGAATATCGCGGTGCGAACGGCCTCGGACCCCAAAGGCATAATCAACTCCGTCAAGCGTGAGATTCAATCGCTCGACCCGAACCAGCCCATGTATCAGGTCCAGACCATGGAAGAACTGATTAGCGAGTCGGTGGGCACACGCCGCTTCGCCCTACGGATGCTGGAACTCTTCGGAGCGCTGGCGCTGCTGCTGGCCGCCATCGGAATTTATGGCGTCCTGTCGTACATCACCACGGCGCGAACTCATGAGATCGGCCTGCGGATCGCTCTGGGCGCGCGGACGGGCGACGTGCTCGGGCTGGTGATAGGCCGGGGCATGAGGCTGGCCTTGATAGGCGCGGGCGCGGGGCTTCTGGCCGCGTTCGCCCTGACCCGGATGATGTCGAGGCTGCTGTACGGAGTGAGCGCCACGGACCCCCTCACGTTCGCGGGCGTCGCGCTGCTGCTGATGGCCGTGGCCCTTCTGGCCTGTTACCTGCCGGCGCGGCGCGCGGCTCGGACGGACCCGATCATCGCTCTGCGGTACGAATAAAAATGGCTGAGGCGGGGCCGTCGAATGCGAGCGGCCGTTCAATGATGATTTCAAACGGGGGTGTTTCAATGAAAAAGATTCCGCTGCTGCTTGCGATAATAGTCGCCGGTCTGACACTCGCGGGAGGCGCAACAGTCTCCGCCCGGCAGGACGTGCAGGCCGACGTTAAAGAGCAGATTCAGGCGCTCGCGTCTCCCGACCCGGTCAAACGCGCGGCGGCCGCCTGCACGCTGGGCCGGATGCGTGAGCGGGCCGCGCCCGCCATCCCGCACCTCGTCGTGCTGCTCGGGGATGGCACGCCGATCCCGCCGCCCCGCGGTTGCGGCAACGAGGAGCCGTTCGAAGACGAGCAGTGGGAGCCCCGGTACGAGCAGGTCTACGAGCCTTCGCCGGGCGAGGCCGCGACGCACGCCCTGATGGCAATCGGAGACCCGGCTCTGGGGGCTTTGAAGCAGACGTTGCTCGGGAGCAACTGGCGCGCGCGTAAGAATGCGGCGTGGGCTCTGGCGCACCGCGGGGAGGCGGTCAAAGAACTTATTCTTGCTCTTCAAGACCCCGCATGGCAGGTCCGGGCGCAGGCCGCCTACGCGCTCTTCCAGAGGGGCGGGGCGAGCGGCGAGGTGATCGAAGCCCTGCTCGTGGCGACGCAGGATAAGGCGTGGCAGGTGCGGGAGCAGGCCGTCTTCGCGCTCGGGCACAAAGGCAGCGGCGCGGTGGACGTGGTGCCCCCTTTGATCGCTCTGCTCAAGGACAGCCGTGCGGAAATCCGGCACGGCGCGGCCCTCGCCTTGTGGCACAACGCCGACGGCCGCGCTTTCGCGCCGCTGATGGCGGCCCTGAAGGACGAGCAGGGTAAGGTGCGGGCGCAGGCGGCGGAGACGCTCGGCAACCGCGCCGGAGACCGCGAAGTACAGTTGCTCATCGAGGCGCGCGACGACCCGGACCCGAAAGTGCGAGCGGGAGTCCGCCGGGCTCTGGCCGTTATAAAACACCGGATGCAGGGCCGCGTCACGAGCCTGCGCCGCGTGCCGATACCGGACTAGCCAGTCGTAATCGAGGCTCCGCGCTCACCTTATCACCTTGATGTCCGTCACGGGGTGGACCTCCCAGGCGGTGCCCCGCCAATTATCTTCCCTGCCCGGCGCGGTATTTTCGGACTCGTCGGCGTGCTCTACGTCGAACAACAGCCAGCCCTCGAACCGGCACCAGCGCCCCACCAGCTCGCGTTCTAAGGCGGACCGGGACCAATCCATGTTCCGGCGCTCGGCCCATTCTCTGGTCCTGGGGGTGACCTCAACGACCACCATCTCCCGAGGCGGCGCATCTTCCCGAGCCCCGATGTGAATGTGGATGTCGCGGTCGGTTAAGGAAAAGCAGTTGGCCGATTCTATCCCGCCATTGCGGACCTCCAGCACGTAGCCCTCGATGGCGGCGGAGCGTGTTTCGGACCACCTGCTCCGGTCGTCGCCGGATTGCAGCATCGCGGAGAGGGTGACGCTCCCGTCGAAGTCCTCCTTTTGCGGATGATCGGCGCGGTTCTTCAGCAGGACGAACTGCCGGTAGCGAGAAGAGATTGCCATGCCCCGCTTCGGGCAATTCAATTGGACGAAAGCGAGCGACGCCGCCAGCGTTACGGTTATGAGTAATAACAGCCTGATAAGCTTCCGGCGTCGCACCAGCTATTTAATCCTTATCGCCGCGGCCACAGAACTGAGGCATGGATTCGAGCCCGGAGAGGCGGAGGGCATGGCGCTCCGCCGGATTATTTTTTCTCGCGCCGCTCGATCCTCGACCAGTTATCCCGCAGGCCGATTGTCCTGTTGAAGACCAGCTTCCCGGACGCCGAATCCGGGTCCACCGAGAAGTAGCCCAGGCGCTCGAACTGATACCTGACGCCGACCTCCGCGTCCCGCAGGCTCGGCTCGACCTTGCAGCCCGTCAGCACCTCCAACGAGTTCGGATTCAGATTGACGGTGAAGTCCTGGCCCTCCTCAACGTCGCTCGGGTTCTCTTTCGTGAAGAGGTTGTCGTAGAGCCGGGCCTCGGAATCCAGAGCGTGCGCCGCCGACACCCAGTGAATGGTGGATTTGACCTTGCGCCCATCGGGCGCGTTGCCGCCCCGCGTCGCCGGGTCGTACGTGCAGCGGAGTTCCACCACGTTCCCGTCCGGGTCTTTCACGACCTCGTTGCAGGTGATGAAATACCCGTAGCGCAGACGGACCTCGCGGCCGGGCGAGAGCCGGAAGAACTGCTTCGGCGGGTCTTCGCGAAAATCGTCCTGCTCGATGTAGAGGACCTTCGAGAACGGGACCTTGCGCGTGCCCATGCCCTCGTCTTCGGGGTTGTTGACGGCGTCCATCTCCTCGACAAGATCGTCCGGGTAGTTGTCGATGACGACGCGCAGAGGCCGCAGCACGGCCATGACACGCGGGGCGCGCCTGTTCAGGTCTTCGCGGACGAAGTGCTCAAGGTTCGAAAGCTGCACCGTATTGTTCGACTTGGACACGCTCATGTTCGCGCAGAAGGCGCGGATGGCTTCCGGCGTGTAGCCGCGCCGCCGCATCCCCGACAGAGTCGGCATGCGCGGGTCGTCCCAGCCGGCGACGTGCCCCTCCTGCACCAGAGTCAGCAGCTTGCGCTTGCTCAGGAGCGTGTAGGTGATGTTGAGCCGGTCGAACTCGTACTGCCGGGATGGGAATATGCCTAACTGTTCGATGTACCAATTGTACAGAGGGCGGTGGTCCTCGAATTCGAGGGTGCAGATCGAGTGGGTCACCTTCTCAATCGAATCCGACTGGCCGTGCGCGTAGTCGTACACGGGGTAAATGCACCACCGGCTCCCCGTCCGGTGATGATCCATATGAAGGATGCGATACATCACGGGGTCGCGCATGTTCAGGTTCGGCGAGGCCATGTCGATCTTCGCGCGCAGAGTCCGCGAGCCGTCGGGGAATTCGCCTTTCTTCATGCGCTCGAACAGGTCGAGGTTCTCTTCGACGGGGCGGTCGCGGTACGGGCTCTCCCTGCCCGGCTCGGTCAGGGTGCCGCGGTACTGGCGAATCTCCGCCGCGCTCAGGTCGTCCACGTAAGCCTTACCCGCTTTGATCAGGTCGATGGCCCACTCGTAAAGCTGCCCGAAGTAGTCGGAAGCGTAGTACAACCCGTCCCATTTGAACCCGAGCCAGAGGATGTCTTCCATAATGGAATCGACGTACTCGGTCTCTTCCTTGGAAGGGTTCGTGTCGTCGAAGCGGAGGTTGCACTTGCCGCCGAACTCGGCCGCCAGCCCGAAGTCGAGGTATATGGCCTTGGCATGGCCGATGTGCAGGTACCCGTTCGGCTCGGGGGGGAAGCGAGTCTGCACCCGCCCGCCGTGCTTGCCCGCCTTGATGTCCTCGATAATGACATCGCGAATAAAATTAGACCGGCCCCCGGATTCGACCGAGGCCGCGCCGGAGTCAGGTTCCAACGAGTTCATTTATTCTATTATCTCCTCTGAGTTCGATTAAGCTTGCCTGAGCTGGCACACGAACCGCGTAAAATAGAAAGGGCCACCTTTCGGTAGCGCCCTGGCCCTCGAATCGGATGGCTAAGAGGCGGGGATTCGACCCCCTGTGGGCAGGGTCAGAGTCTGCTCCCGCACTGCTCTTGCGTGTTTCAATGAGTTCAATCCCCTGCTCTTCCCTCTGATTCCGTCGCCGCTTCCAGTGTGCCTTCTCGGCCCGAGCGCTGTCAAGTTTCGCCCCGTGCGACCGCGCCGGCGCTTACATAAGGAAAAGGCCGCCTTGCGGCGACCTCATAAGCCTTGAATTTAATGTCCGGGGGCAGGGTCCAAATGTCACTTGGCGCGCTCGGGCTCAAGGAAATCCGACTTGCGGAGCACGTAGCCGAAGAAAAGCTCTCTGCTTATATCCTGAGCTTCATTACAGGCGGGGGAGTTGCTTGTATCACACAAGTCCGCGAGCTGGCTCAGGACGACCTTAGCGCCGCCGCGCAGGGCGAACTTCTTCGTGAATAACTCTGCCGCAAGGCCGGTCGCCACATCTTCGCCCTTGTGCACCCCGGACAGCTTCAGCTTCTCGCACAGCAACGCTAATTTTTCGCGGTCATAGTTCACGTTGAAAGCGACCCTGACCTTGGCCGGGCCCAGCAGCAGGTGCCGCTCTTTGGGCAGGCCCGCGCCCTTCTCCGCCAGCTGAAAAATCTGTTCCAGCTTTCCATCAAGTATTGAACGCTTGTATTTGGTTAAGCCGCGCCCTGACCAGAGTATGGCATACTCATTGGGGGTTACCGAGGTCACCACCCCGGTTCCATATCGTATAGAATCTTCGGAATCCTTATAGGTAAGGATGTCGTCCATCTTCATCTGCATATGTCCTCCAGGTCGGATGTAACACGCCTGCGCTCGGTGGGATGACGGGGCGGGCGGAATCGAATCCCGCCCACCCAGGATTTTACCTTCTAAGCTCCGCGGGAGTTAGTAGCGTTTCCTGTACCCGCCGGAGCCGCCGCGGTTGCCCGAACGCTCTTCGCGCGGGCGCGCTTCATTGACCGTGAGAGCACGGCCATTGATCTCCGTCCCGTTGAACTGTGCGATTGCCTTATCGGCGTCTTCATTGCCCATCTCCACAAAGGCAAAACCCTTGGACTGACCGGTGTCGCGGTCCGTGATGATGCTGGCGGACTCGACCTCCCCAGCCTGCTCAAACAGGGTAGTAAGGTCCGTCTCGGTCGTCTGATACGACAGGTTTCCAACGTATATTCTTTTAGTCATCGTTTCTCCTGAAACATGGTAATGGGAATTTCCGAGGCTTTGCGGGAAGGGATGAAAAGAGAAATCAAACACTCTCCGAACAGCGGGTCGTTCCAAAATCATTAAAAAACAGCACTGCGGTGCTGCAACGAACGCTCTTATACTAACACACAATCAGGGTAAAGTCCAAAAAGCCTTTCCGCGTCAGTTACGGCCCGCTGCACGGCCACGGAGGGGGTGCCGAGAATCCCAGACAACTCACTCGCGACTGTTGTAGCGAATCTCTCCATCTGTCTCCCGACCTCCACCGCGTCAACATTCTGCGTGAGCCGCGGGTAATACGAAAGTTTTTCTCGGTAGTGGCGCTTGCGGCCGCGGCGGGCCTCCGATAGGTCGTACCTTATATAGTCTTCGAACTGCCGCGCCAGCTCTTCGTTCTCGATGATGGCGTGCCATTCGCGGTTGTTATTGTTGAGCGGCCCCCAAGATGTCTGGTCGTTGCCCGCCGGGTCGATGTTGGGTTGACCCGAATCCTTCCAGTTCCCGCTCGACAGCCAGACCCCTTCGCCATCGCGGACCGCTACCTTGGTGTGATAAGCCTTGGGGAAAAGAAGCTCCGTATCGACCGAAACGGCATTGCCGACAGAGGCCCACACGTGCTCGAAGCGCGGGGCATCCTCATCAGTGTTCAGTTCATCGGCAATCTCGCGGACGAACCTTATCATAGTGTCGTCGGTCCTCTGCGTCACCATCATCAGCCTGCGCCCCTCAGGGCGCACGGCGTCGAGCAATCTGTCGCGCACGTGCGCCGCGTCGAACTCGTACATGTTGGCAGTGATTCGGTCCTGCGTCCTGGAAAAGAACCTGCGCACATTGGGAAAGCCGGAATCGGGACTGACGTGAAACACGGCGCGGGTCGGGCCGTCAGTCACTTCCTTCAGGCGCAGGTGCGTCGGCTTGCGATAACTGCCCTTAGCCACGCGCTCCTCTATCAGGGGCACGGCCGCCCCTCGGCGCGCAGCCCTTCCAGCAACGACGCGGCCCTGACTTCGACGCCGATCCCATTAAACTGCTCGGGGATATTTTTTCTGACGGCGGAGCGGCGCGATTCGCCCCCCTTTACCTCCACGACAACCACCTCCTCGTCGGTGATCCAGCCGTTTTCGAAGCGATACCCGAGCCGCACTCCCAGGATATTCGGGTCGCCGCGTAACTCGTTTCGCGCGGCTTCGAGCGCGGCCTCAAGAGCGTTGGCCGATGACGTGCTCGAAGGGGCCGGCGGCCAGCCGCCGACCGCGACGGCGCTCACACTTGCATCGCCGATCCGGACGGTCGCCGCGGCGAGACTAATAGTAATCTCAAGCGGGATGACGAATGCGGAGTGCGAACTCGCGCGCGACGTGGTGGTTTGTGACTATTACATCCTCACCTATGAGCCAGCCGGTCCCGACCCAGGTGTATCCGGGGTGGTTCGTGACTTCGACGCGGCCCACGGCCGGAATCACGGCGTCGAGCGCCGGCTTGGCCGTGTGCAGCCGGTCGCGCCGGACCACGCTGTCGGCAGGCTTGCCATCTCGGGGAAAGAAGTGGGAACGGTTCACCCTCAATTACTGAATGTCACCGAAGAATTAAGCCCTCTTAAGCCGGCGCGCAATCCGTGCACAAAATAGGAAAGGCCGCCTCGCGGCAGCCCTTAACACTTGAATGATGATGGCTGCGCGGCAGGGGTTCGAACCCCAATACGCAGAGTCAGAGCGTGCTCCAGCCTTGTTCCATACGGCTCCGATGAGTTCAATTCGGTGCCCTTCTCTTTGATTCCGTCGCCGCTTCCCGGTGTGGCCTCTCCGCCCGAGTGCCGTCAAGTTTCACTACGCGCGACTCCTTTTATAAGCTACTCGTACCTCAGCGCCTCCATCGGCTCAACTTTAGTCGCGCGCCGGGCAGGCACGTAACAGGCCGCCAGAGCCACTCCGGCCAGCGCGAGCGATGTGAGAGCGAAGATCGCCGGGTCTGTCACGCTGACTCCGTAAAGCAGGTTTGTGAGAAGGCGGGTCAGTAGAAAAGAGACCGCGAGCCCCGAAACCAGACCGGCGACCGCCAGGGCCATGCCCTGACCGATGACCATCCTCAGCACATCGCCCGGCTGTGCGCCCAGGGCGATACGCAATCCTATCTCGTGCGTGCGTTGCGAGACAGAATAGGATATCAGGCCGTAGATGCCTACCGCGGCCATTATTAAAGCCACGCTCGCGAAGATACCCAGTATCGACATCGTGAACTGTCTCTGCGCGACCGACCTGGAGACAAGTTGCTCCATCGTCGCGACATTATAGACCGGCTGATCCTTATCGACCGCCCAGACTTCGCGTTGGACCGAGCCGATCAAGGACGCAGGATCAACGGATGAGCGAACCACCAGGAACATGAACGGGAAAGGCCCCTGCGCCTGAGGCGCATAGACCTGCATCTCTTCCGGGGCATCCAGCCCCATATGCCTGATATCTCCGACGACGCCGACGATGGTCCGCCAGGGATCGTCCGGCCCGCCCAGCCTGACTCGCTTGCCTAGAGGGTCTCCACTCGGCCAGAACCGCTCGGCCAGAGTCCGGTTGATTAAGACGACCAGCGGCGCGCCCGGCCCGTCCGTCTCCGTAAACGACCTGCCTTGGAGCAGGGGGATGCGCATCGCCTCAAGGTAATCGAGGCTGATGACATAACGTTGCGGGCTCGGAGCGTCCGAGGGATTCGCGAGGGGCCGCTCCTCCACGTGCAACCCTGTTTGATCGAAGTCGCCTCTGAGCGGCAGATCGCTTACAAGCCCCACGCTCTCCACCCCCGGCACAGCTTTGACGCGGGCGAGAACTTCGTTTTGAAAGGCGAGGACCTGCGAATCGTCTTCGTACCTGTTGCCGAGCGCGGAGGTCGACAGCGTCAGGAGGTTTCTCGTATCGAAACCCGGATCCACTTCGAGCAGGCGCACGAAGCTCTTGAGCATCAACCCTGCGCCGATTAACAAGACGAGCGCCATCGCGATCTCGGCAACTACGAGCAGGCTGCGAAAGTGACGATCCGCCCCGCTGATCGAAGAGCGCCCGCCCTGCTTCAGCACGGAATTGAGATCTATCCTCGAATTCCGGATGGCGGGCGCCAGCCCGAACGATAAGCCCGCGACGACCGACACGCCGAGCGTGAACGCGAGCACCCGCCCGTCTATCGCTATCGCCGTGAGGCGCAGCTTGTCGTCCGAATTGAAAGCGATGAGGAGCTCGACCCCCCAGAGCGCCACAAGCAGCCCGGCCCCCGCGCCGATGAAGGCCAGGAGAAGGCTCTCCGTCAAAGTCTGGCGCACGAGCCTGGCGCGACTCGCGCCTATCGCCGCGCGAACCGCCATCTCTTTCTGCCGGCCCGTTGCCCGCACCAGCAGCAGGTTGGCGAGATTGGAGCACGCTATCAACAGCACGAACCCCACCGCTCCGAGCAGCAGAAGGAGCGCGGGGCGTATCTCGCCGGTGAACCGGTCCTGAAGGCGGACGAGAGAGACTTCCGCCGACGAATAATCCCGCGGATTGTCCTGCGCCATGCTGGCTGAGATGGCTTTCAGTTCGGCCTGGGCCTGTTCGACCGGGACGCCCGGCTTGATTCGAGCAATCGCCCTCAGGTGGCGGCACGTGCGGCAGGCGTAGGGGAGCGACTGGTCGTAGCCGAGAGGGGCCCACAATTCGGCCTGGGTGTAAAAGTTGAGCGAGATCAACTCCTGAAAGCCCTGAGGCATGACGCCCACCACGGCGAAGGTGTTGCCATTCATCACAACCGGCTTGCCGATGATATTCGGGTCCGACTCGAAGCGGCGCTGCCACAGGCCATAGCTAAGGATAACCTTCTGCCACGAGTCGGGGCGGTCGTCTTCCGGGAGAAAGCCCCTGCCCAGGACGGGCTTGAAGCCCAGCAGATCGAAGAAACCTGAGGAGACGCGCATAGCCGATAATCGCTCTGGCTCGCCCTCCCCTGTCAGCGTGGGGTTCCAGGATCTCACGGCGGCTATCTGTTCGAAGCTCTCGCTGCGAGCCCCCCAGTCGGCGATGGTCGCGTACCCGCTCGTAGAGTTGGGGCCGTCCTTATCGTGCTCCATCACGGAGAACAGGCGGTCGGACTCGGGATAGGGCAGAGGGCTGAGCAGGACCGAATTGACCGCGCTGAAGATCGCCGTGTTCGCGCCTATCCCTAAAGCCAGCGTTACCACGGCGACGAGAGTGAAGCCGGGCTTATTCAACAGCATTCGCAGAGCGTAGCGCAGGTCCTGCATGGCGTTTAGTCCCCCTCCAAGATATTGATGACCCCGAGGCTTATGAAATCCGCGTGCCACCGCCGCCGCCGGGATAAACCGCCCTCTTAAAAGCTTTGCTAAATCACAAGAGCTGAATACCTGCCTGACCGGTGTTCGCTCGCGGCATCGCTTTTCCCAGAATCGACCAGTGTGCGGCCCTGCCCCACCTCGTGGCACGAATCACTACAAAGATAAAGATTAAGACTGCGGGAATATAGACGCCTAGAAGTAGGCCCGGCTTGGTGAGTAGGATGAAACACTCAAGTGGTTGGAAAGGGCATACGAGGAACGCTCTCATGGCCTGAGTCATCCCAAAGCCGAGCCAGAATTTTACAGACTTAGATCAGACCTGCAGTGAGTTACTCTGACCTATATAGAATGCGCCTGGTGGATCAGTGCACAAAAGGAAAGGGCCGCGCGATAGCGGCCCCTAAACGCTTGAAGGTGATGGCCGGGAGGCAGGGATTCGAACCCCAATAAGCAGAGTCTGACTCTGCTCCCGCCTTCTTCAGTCAAGTTTCAATGAGTTCAATCCTGTGCTTTTCTCTCTGATTCCCTCGCCGCTTCCACAGGCTATTCTTCTACTAAGCAGTTCAGTTAATTTGCTTAGCGCAAGAATGATCTATATCTGAAAGCCAGCGAGTAACGGCCTAATCCGTTAACTGTCCCTCTCTAGACGATGGGATGGGGCCGCGCCCTATGAAATTGTCCGCTCAGTAGGGCTCGCACTCTGCCTGCTTGCCAATAGTGAAGCTGTGGCCGCGTAGATTCCTGCCGGTCTGTCCGCCCAGATGCCCGCCACGGAATCTTACCGCGTCGCCCACAACACTAAAAGAGCCGGGGTTCTTGCCGTCGAGGTCGGTGTAACGGTTGCCAGGCAGGACCTTGAATCCGAGACCAATCATGATTCGCCCGCCAACGCCGTAGCAGGCGTATTCGCCTACTTTCAGACCTGCCGGAGCTTGCTTGTTCGGATTACCCTTGTTGGGATTATCCTTATTAAAGGCAGGCTCCGGCTCTTTTCTATTGGGCCCATCATTATTCGTGCGGACGTAGTATTTCGCATGAACGATGTAAGTGCCTGCTTCCCATTGCTTGAAGGCATCGCACTTGACTCGCATTACGCGGTCGGGGTCGTTTTCAACTACAGTGCAGGTCTGAAAGTCGGCCGAGCGGCCCGAAATGCTGAATTGAATCTTATCCCCGACTTCAAACTCGCCGCGCCACTCCTCGTTATGGTCCCATTTCTTTTCTGCAGATGTCTGTTTGTTACCGGGCTTGCTATTCGTGTTAGCGGCAGGTTCTTTATTCGTCTCGGCACCTTTCATCGAGCGGATCGAGCTTTTGCCGTAAACGATGTAAGAGCCGGCAGCCCACTGCTTGAAAGCCTTGCACTCGACCCGCATCGGGTATCCGGGATCGTTCGAGCTGACCGTGCAAGTCTGAAAATCCGCCTCGCGATCTGAGACTGTAAACTGAACCTTATCACCGACCTTATACTCGGCCCTCCATTCGTCGCCGCGCTCCCACTGCCCGGAAGCTGCGCCCTGAGTTTGCAGCGCGAAAAAACATGTGATCATTGTGATTGCAGCAAACAATTGCGCTTGTCGCTTTGTTACCAAACTTTTATTCACTTCATCTCCCCTTTCTCGTCTTTGAAGCAAGTGGCTGCGATCATCAGGCTGAGTGCTGTGCGTTTGACCTGTCTCTACGGAGGATTACCCCATAACCTGATCGGCCTTTGGTATCAACCTGACAACACAGAATTGAGGGAACGAGACTATATCAGCGGGTAAGTTCTCGCGCAAGCAACGAGCCTAAGAGTCCTCTCGAGTCGGTGCACAACGGGTGCACAAAAAGGAAAGGGCCGCGTGATAGCGGCTCTTAAACGCTTGAATATAATGGCTGGGAGGCAGGGATTCGAACCCCAATAAGCAGAGTCAGAGTCTGCTGTCCTACCATTAGACGACCTCCCAGCAACCTCGAAACTATATCGATCTTCTTATTTTATTGTCAAGTTTCTAAATATTTTCAACTACCGCGCCCGCATTTTTTGCCCGCGAGGATGGTTTATATCGCGCGGATGTTTTATAACATGGCTCTTCCGTATCGGCACGTTCTTCAATCTCTCGGACGGAGGTCTCGGCGCTATGATATGACTGTTTCTCCTTCTCGCCCTTATAGCCGGAGCTTTCATCCCCGTACAGACCGGGTTGAACTCCCAGCTTTCGCGCTGGGTGGGCCATCCCATCCTCGCGGCCCTCGTCTCGTTCATGGTGGGCACGGCCGCCCTGCTTGCCTACGCTCTGGTCGTGCGCCTTCCCTTGCCCGCTTCGCAGTCGCTCGGTCAGAGCCCGTGGTGGGTCTGGACCGGGGGGCTGCTCGGGGCGTTTTTCGTAACCGCGTCCATAGTAGTCGCGCCCAGGCTCGGCGCGGCCATAGCTCTCGCCCTGATCATAGCCGGGCAATTGCTCGTAGCTCTCGCGCTCGACCATTTCGGGCTGCTCGGGTTCCCGGAGCGGCCCCTGAACGGGTGGCGCGTGCTGGGCGCGGTACTTCTCGTGATCGGCGTCGCTTTGATCCGCCGGTTCTAAAGTCAGTTGAGGAGAGATGGGCATCGCTCTGATAAGCCTGCTCGCGCTGGCGGCGTTCGCCCTGACGGGGCTCGCGCTCCGCTCGCGGCGCTCCAAGCTCGACGTTCGCACACCGGGCGTGATCGGCCTCGCGGGCAGGGCCGAGACGCCCATAGCGTCCGGGGGCGCGGTCTTCGTGCGCGGGGAACTCTGGCAGGCGCGCTCGGCGGCAGAGATCGCACGAGGCGAGCGCGTGCGGGTGGTCGGGATAGACGCGACGGACCTCCGGCTGATCGTCGAAAGGGACGGCGGAGGGTGAATCGCGGGCGCGCATCTCTTCTCAAAGCTGGCTCTCAAAGCTCGAAGCCTCTAAAATAGAATTTCACTTAAGCGGGTTGAATCTCATGAATAAAGCGCAGGACACGAGCAGGTGCAAATGACCAACAAGCAGGTAACGGCTATCTTCATCGTGGGCGTCGCGTTGCTTCTGGGGGCATTCTGGGCGGGGCTCAAAGTGGTGAAGCAGGACTCGGTGCCGGGAGCGCCGACGACGAGCGAGCCCGCTCAGAGCAGGCAGGGCGGCCTGCCGGCGGGCGCTCAATCGCCCCCGGCCTCGGGGGAGACTCGCTACTTAGTCCGGGTGGCGGCCTTCGGCACGGCGGAGCAGGCCAACCAGCTCGTCTCCGAACTCCGCCGCAAGTACATCAGCGCGCACACGCAGACGCCGAGCGGCGACGACACCCTCTTCCGGGTCAACATCGGCCCGTATAACAGGCGCGAGGACGCGCAGCAGGTTGCCAACGAGCTCGCGGGCGAGGGGCGCAAGGGGGTGATGATCCTCTCGGGCGCGCAGAACTGAACCGCTTACGATCAGATCTTATGTTAATTCAAATCGAAGGTATCAACAGCAAGGCGTCGCCGCGACTGCCCGAATGGCTGCGCAAGCCGCGCCGGAACGTCGGGGCCGATCATGAGTTGAAGAGGATGCTCCGCACGCGCGGGCTCCACACCGTTTGCGAAGAGGCCCGGTGCCCCAACCGCAACGACTGCTTCGAGCGCGGCGCGGCCACCTTCATGATTTTAGGAGACACCTGCTCGCGAAGCTGCGGGTTCTGCTCGGTCAAGACGGGCCGGGGTCTCCCTCTGGAGTCCCTAGCGGGCGAGCCGGAGGAGGTGGCCGAAGCCTCCGCACAGCTCGGCCTGCGTTACGTGGTGATCACTTCGGTCAATCGCGACGAGCTGCCCGACGGCGGGGCCGCCCACTTCGCGAAGACCATAAGCGCCGTGCGCCGCCGCCTGCCCGACGCGAAGATCGAGGTGCTCACGCCCGATTTCAAAGGCGACCTCCGCGCGCTCCGCACCGTGCTCGACGCCGCGCCCGACACCTTCAATCATAACGTCGAATCGATCCCCCGGCTCTACCGCACCGTGCGGCCGCAGGCGGATTACAGGCAGTCGCTCGGCGTGCTGAGGGCCTCGGGCGAATACGCGCCTCACGTCCTGACCAAGTCCGGCTTCATGGTCGGGTTCGGCGAGACCCGCGACGAGGTGAGGCGCCTGATGGAAGACCTCTTCGCGGCGCGTGTCGATGTCGTCACCATCGGGCAGTACCTCCAGCCGACGCGCAGGCACCTGCCCGTCACCGAGTACGTCCACCCGCAAGTCTTCGACGAGTACAGGGCGTTCGGAGAGCGCCTCGGATTCAGGGCCGTCTTTTCAGGGCCGCTCGTTCGCAGCTCTTACATGGCCGAGATGGTGCACGAGCAAATCGATGTCGGGCCGCGACTGATGAACAGCGAATATGAATCAAGGTAGAAGGCGGAAGCAGGGGTTGAAGCGTCGGATTTCGCGCTCTCGCCTTCGGGCGCTGCTCGCCATCCATCCATCCCAGGGGTCGCCGGGCATCGGGCACCCGGAGGAAGCCGTACCGCAGTCCTTCTCGCGCGAAGACATGCTGGCGGCGCGGCTCCGGGTCGCGAAAGTGTTACCTTACCAGAGCGCTTCCCCCCCCTTCATCAGCAACCTGTCGCTCGCCATATGTTCGGCGCTCCTGATGGTCTTCGCGTTTCCCGACTGGGACCTCTGGTCGCTCGGCTGGGTGGCGACCGCGCCGCTCATCATGGCCGTGGCGCGCGAGCAAAGGTTCTGGCGCTCGCTCCTGCTCGGGGCCGTGTGCGGGACGATCTTCTACGCCATGTCGTCAAGCTGGGTGACCTACTCGATGCACAACTATGGCGACATACCGCTGTGGCTCTCGTACGTGATCCTCACGATCTTCGCGTCATCGCTCGGCGTCTTCACGGGCCTGTTCGCGGGGATACTCGGCCGGGCGGTCCGGCGTTTCGGCGGCTGGGCGATCCTGTCCGCGCCGGTGCTGTGGGCCGCGAGCGAGTGGGCGCGCCTGAAGGTGATCGGGGTCGGGTGGAATGCGCTCGGGTACTCGCAGGCGTTTCACCCGACGGCGATCCAGATCGCCAGGGTCGGGGGCGTCTACCTGGTGAGCGCCCTGATGGTCGCGGCGAGCGCGGGGCTGGTCTTCTCACTTATCTACCTCGAACGCAGGCGCGGGCTCATAGTGCTCACGGGCGTCGGGGTGCTGGCCGCGGCGTCGGTCCTCTACGGGCAGTCGGTGATGAACTCGCCCGCGCCCGCGGCGAATAAAAAGATATCGGTCGCCATCGTCCAGCCTAACGTCCCGATAGCCGGCCCGTGGGACGACCCCCGATTCGTAGAGCAGCTTACGCAGCGCCACATCCTGCTCTCCGAGCAGGCGATTGAGACCGCGCGCGCGCGACTCTCGTCCGAAAGAGGCGACGCTGCAAAAAGCGACGCGGCGGGCGACGGCGCGCGGGAGCATTCGGGCGTGGACCTAGTGATCTGGCCCGAGTCCCCGATGAGCTTCAGGTATGACAAAGACGGCCGCCTTCGCGCGAGGCTCGCGAGCTTCGCCAGCAACAACAACGTCTTCCTCCTTTTGAACAGTTGGGGGTACCCGGCCAATCACGAGGGCGGCTCCGTCTTCAACAGCGCGGTGGTGATAGCCCCTTCTGGTGAGAAGATCGCGCAGTATGATAAAATTGCACTCGTACCTTTCGGAGAGTATGTTCCGGCGCGCAACTGGGTTCCTTTTATGGACCGCATCCCCGCTCTTGTCGAAGACGTTACGCCCGGCACGAGCTTCACTCTGGGTGACGTTTCCGGGGCGACCGTGGGGACTAACATCTGTTTCGAAGTGACCAGACCGGAGATAGCGAGGGGGATGCGGGACGAGGGGGCTTCGGCCCTGGTGCAGATATCCAACGAGGCATGGTTCGGCCCTTCTTCCGCCCCGAGACAGATGCTGGCGCACGCGGTCTTCCGCGCCGTCGAGAACGACGTGGAGCTGATCCGCTCCACGAACTCGGGGCTGTCGGCGTACATAGACCGGCACGGCGTCGTTCAGGACGAGACGCCGTCATTCGAGACCGCGACCCGCGTCTGGCAGGTTGATACGGCTGACGAAACGCGCCCGAGCCGCTCAACTTTCTACACCCGCCACGGCGACCTGTTCGCCGTCGCCTGCGCCGCGTTGAGCGCACTGCTGCTGGCGCTGGCCTTCGTGCCGGAGGACTGGAAAAAGAGAGAGGGAGACGATGATTGAAGAACTGAGAGAGAAACACGCAGACCTGTCCGCCCGAGCCTCTGAGTTGCGGAGGTTTCTTTGACCCAGAAGCGAAGCGCGCGGAGCTTGCCAAGATAGAAGAAGAGACCTCGAAGCCCGATTTCTGGGGGGATCAGGAGCGCGCGCAGAAAACGCTCAGGCGGCGCAGCAGGCTCGAAGGCGCGATCGAGAAGGCCGACCGCTTCTCGCGGTTCACGGAAGATGCGGCGGTCCTGCTCGAATTCGCGGCCGAGGACGAGGCGTCGCTCGAAGAGCTGATGGCGATGACCGAGAGGTTCGAGCGCGAGATCGAAGAGGCCGAGACGGAGATGCTGCTCTCCGGACCGAATGACGCGCGCGACGCCATAGTCACCATCAACGCGGGCGCGGGCGGGACCGACGCGCAGGACTGGGCCGGGATACTCCTGCGGATGTACCTCAGGTGGGCCGAGCGCCACGGGCTCAAGACCGAGGTGCTCGACGAGCAGCCGGGCAAGGAGGCCGGGATCAAGTCGGCCACCTTCACCGTAGCGGGCGAGTACGCCTACGGCATGCTTTCGGCCGAGGCCGGGGTGCACCGGCTCGTCAGGCTCAGCCCGTTCAACGCGGGGTCGAGCCGCGAGACCAGCTTCGCCTCCGTCTTCGTCTACCCCGAGATCGAAGAGGACATAGACGTCGAGATTCAGGACAAAGACCTGCGGGTCGACACCTACAGGTCGTCGGGCGCGGGAGGCCAGCACGTCAACGTCACGGACTCCGCCGTGCGCATCACCCACCTGCCCACGAACATAGTCGTCACCTGCCAGAACCAGCGCTCGCAGCACCAGAACCGCGAGGTCGCGATGCGAATCCTGAAGTCGCGCCTGTACGAGATGGAGATGGACAAGAGGCGCGCGGAGACGGCACAGCTCGAAGAGAGCAAGCGCGACATATCGTTCGGGTCGCAGATCAGAAACTACGTCCTGCACCCGTACCGCCTCGCCAAGGACGTGCGCACCAAGCACGAAACGTCGGACGTCGACGCGGTGCTCGACGGCGACATAGACGAATTCATCAATCAATACCTGAGGCATAAAAGTGGCAGCGCGCGCGACTCCTCCGCGCCCGACGCCGCGAACACGTGAGCCGAAGGGTCGTTACCCCGAAGCACTTTCAATTGGGAGCAGTTATGAAAATCAGTAAAAAATTTTTATCTTCACCACTCGCTTTTCTTCTCGTCATGACGACCCTGCTCGCGCCGGGACCCGGCGCGGCCTTCGCCTCGGCCCAGGCCCCGCAGGCATCGCAGGCCCTGCCGAAGGGCGTCGAGCGCGTCACCTCGGTCGAAGGCATCACCGAGTACCGGCTCGGCAACGGCCTGCGCGTGCTGCTGTTCCCGGACCAGTCGAAGCAGACCATAACCGCGAACCTCACTTACATGGTCGGCTCGCGCCACGAGAACTACGGGGAGACGGGCATGGCGCACCTGCTCGAACACCTGATGTACAAGGGCACGCCCACGCACCCGAACATACCGCAGGAGCTGACCGAGCGCGGCGGGCAGGGGAATGCGTCCACCTCTTTCGACCGCACGAATTACTACCTCACCTTCTCCGCCACGGACGCCAACCTGGAATGGGTGCTCAAGCTCGAAGCCGACAGGATGATCAACTCGAACATCGCGAAGAAAGACCTCGACAGCGAGATGACCGTCGTGCGCAACGAGTTCGAGGCGGGCGAGAACAACCCGAGCCTCGCGGTCTTCAAGCGGATATTCGCGACGGCCTACGACTGGCACAATTACGCCAACCTCCCGATAGGCGCGCGCAGCGACATCGAGAACGTCCCCATCGAGCGGCTGCAGGCCTTCTACCGCACCTACTACCAGCCGGACAACGCCGTGCTGCTGCTCGCGGGCAAGTTCGATGAAGGCAAGGCGCTCTCTCTGATCGCGGACACCTTCGGCAGGATACCCCGCCCGACCCGCGTGCTGCCGAAAATCTACACGATGGAGCCGACGCAGGACGGCGAGCGGTCGGTCATGGTCCGGAGGGTCGGGGACACGCAGATGGTGGGGGTCGGCTACAAGATTCCGGCCGGGTCGCACCCCGATTTCGCCGCCCTCGACCTCCTCTCTCACGTACTCGGAGACACGCCTTCGGGCCGCCTGCACAAGGCCCTGGTGGAGACCAAGAAGGCCGCTTCGTCGAGCGGGTTCACCTTCCCCCTCCACGATCCGGGGCTGTTCTTCTTCACCGCCGAAGTGAGAAAGGGCGACTCGCTCGACTCCGCGCGCGACACCCTCCTCCAGACGATTGAAGAGACGGGCGCGAAAGCCCCCACGTCCGAAGAGGTCGAGCGCGCGCGCACGGCCCGGCTTAAAGACATAGAGCTTACGCTCAACTCTTCCGACAGCGTCGGGCTCCAGCTGAGCGAGTGGATGGCGCAGGGCGATTGGAGGCTCTTCTTCATCCACCGCGACAGGCTCAGGAAGGTCACGCCCTCGGACGTGCAACGCGTCGCGGCCACCTACCTGAAGCAATCGAACCGCACCGTCGCGCAGTTCATCCCGACCGACAAGCCCGACCGCGCGGAGATTCCGGCCACGCCCGACATCGCGGCGCTCGTGAAGGACTACAAGGGCGAGGCCGCCATTGCCGAGGGCGAAGCCTTCGACCCTTCCCCGGCCAACATCCTCGCGCGGACGACGGAGGCTAAACTGCCCGGAGGCATCGAGCTCGCCCTGCTCCCTAAAAAGACGCGCGGCAACACGGTCGTCGCGGACCTCGTCATCCGCTTCGGGGACCAGCAGAGCCTCATGAACCGGGGCACGGCGGCCAGCCTCGCGGGCGACATGCTGATGCGCGGGACGGCGAAGCACACGCGCCAGCAGATTCAGGAAGAGTTCGATAAACTGAAGGCGCGCGTCGGGGTCGGGGGCGGGGCCAACTCCGTGAGCGCTTCCATCGAGACCGTGCGCGAGAACCTCCCGGCCGTGCTCCGCCTCGTGGCCGAAATTCTGCGCGAGCCCTCGTTCCCCGCGTCCGAGTTCGAGCAGCTCAAGCAGGAGCGGCTCGCGCAGATCGAGAGCCAGAGGAGCGAGCCGCAGACGGCCGCCCTGATCGCATTCAGCCGCCACATCAACCCTTACCCGAAGGGCGACGTTCGCCACGTCTCGACGCCCGAAGAGAGCATCGAGGAGATCAAGGCGGTCACGCTTGACGACGTGAAGAAATTCTACAGGGACTTCTACGGCGCGAGTAACGCATGGGTGAGCGTGGTCGGAGACTTCGACCCGAAAGAGATCGAGAGGCTGGTCGGAGAGCTCTTCGGCTCGTGGAAGAGCCCCGCGACCTTCGCGCGTCTGGGCAACACGTACCGCGAGATCGCCCCCGTGAATCAATCCATCGAGACCCCGGACAAGCCGAACGCTTTCTTCATAGCCGGGCAGCGCTTCGCCCTGCGCGACGACGACCCCGATTACCCCGCCCTGGTCATAGCCAATTACATAATCGGGGGCGGCCTGCTGAACTCGCGGCTCTCGACCCGCATAAGGCAGAAGGAGGGGCTGAGCTACGGGGTCGGCTCCGCCGTCAACGCCCACCCGATTGACCGGGACGCCAACTTCACGGCCTTCGCGATCTACGCGCCTCAGAATGCCGCGAAGCTGGAGGCGGCCTTCAGGGAGGAGATGGAGCGTGCGCTCAAGGAAGGCTTCACGGCCGAAGAGGTGACTGCGGCCAAGGCCGGGTATCTGCAAGCCCTGAAGATCAACCGCTCGCAGGATTCCGGCATCGCGGATAAGTTGACGTCCTATCTCTACCTCGACAGGAGTCTCGCCTGGGACGCGGAGTTCGAGAAGAAGATAGAGGCGGTCACGCCCGAGCAGGCGGCGGCCGCGCTCAGAAAGTACGTCGATCCTTCGAAGCTGACCGTGATCAAGGCTGGCAATTTCGCGAAGCCGGGAGGAAAATAAGCGCGCCGCTTCACCGGCAGCGCCTAAGCGACGCCGGCGCTCGGGCGATCTTCAGACATGGCGCGACCGCACAGGTTCACCCCCTGTCTGAAGATCGCCCGAGCGCCCGGAGGCGCGGGACCATTTCCGCCGATTGGTCCGGTAAATTATTTCTGCCGCGGGCGAAAAATTTCAAACGCGAGGCTTTCTTCTCCGGCCGATATCCCGTAAGATTCTGGTAATTTTTTTAGCGGAAAGTAAGGATGAGCAAATCTCGGACAAAGCGAACAGCCGGCAAGTCGCTCGCGAACGAAGTGCTGGCCGTGGTGCTAGTCGCCGCGGCTGCCCTCCTGATGCTGAGCCTTGTCACCTACGACCCTAAAGACCCGAGCTGGAACGCCGAAGGCCCGAAGCAGGAGGTCGTTAACCTGATCGGAGTCGTGGGCGCGTACCTGGCAGACTTCTTTCTGCAACTGTTCGGGCTCGGGGCCCTCGTGATCCCCGTCCTGCTCGTGCTGATCGCCGCGCGCGCTTTCTTTTCCGACCGGGCGGAGGTCCCCGTCCCCAAAGTGATCGGGGCCACGCTCCTGCTCGTCGCCCTGTCGGGGTTTCTGGCGCTCTTCCCCAAGCTCGGGCTGGAGATTCTGGACAACACCCGCAGCAACGGCGGGGCGGTCGGCCACATAATTGAAGGCGCTCTGGCCAGCGCCATGAATACCATCGGGGCCGCCATCATACTGACCGTGGCGTCCGTACTGACGCTGATGCTGACGATGGAGATATCTCTGGCGACCGTAACTCACTGGCTGCGTCTGACGCGGGAAGCGCGCGCCGAAAGTCGAAAAGGGGAACCGGGAATGCTTGAAAGATTGAGCGCGTGGTGGAGCGAGCGCTCTGAACGGCACCGCCAGCGGGCCGAGCAGCGTCAGCACGAGCGAAAGCTTTTGGAAGAGGAGAAGAAACAGCGCGAGCGCGAAGAGCGGACGCGCCTGGAAAAAGAGCGCAGGCAGCAGACCGAAGAGCGCAAGCGCACTGAAGCGGCCGTGGCCGAAGAGCTCGTCATCCCGGTCGTGTCGGCCAGGGAATCGAAAGCCGTCAGGGTCGAACCGCAGCTCGCGGCGGAAGACGCGGACGCGCCGGAGAGGGATGGCGAAGAGGTCGAGCCCGCCCGCGTAGCCACCTCGCCCCGGCGCGAAGCCGCTGCCGCCCTGCGGGCCTACGCGGCCAGGAACGAGAAGGCCAGGGCCGGCCAGTCCCTCGCCTCCGAAGTCACGATGGACCCCGACGTGGCGGAGATGATATCGACCGCCTCCATAGTCCGCGCGGTGCCGACGGAAAAGGCGGAGGTCAAAACCGCGAAAGAGGCGGGGCGCCGCAAGGGCGAGGGGGCGGCGGGCTCGGATTATAAGCTCCCCACGCTCGACCTGCTTGAGCCGTCAATCGGCCACCACGAGCAGGCCGAAGAAGAGCTGCGCGAGCGCGCCACGATACTCGCAGAAAAGTGCAAGGAGTTCTCGGTGGTCGGGCACATTCACCGCATCAACCCCGGCCCCGTCGTGACCACCTTCGAGTTCAAGCCCGACCCCGGAATTAAGTACAGCCGCGTCGTCGGCCTCGCGGACGACCTCTGCCTCGCCCTGAAGGCCGAGTCGATCCGCATCGACCGCATCCCCGGCAAGTCGACCGTGGGCATCGAAGTGCCGAACGCGCACAGGGAGAAGATATTCCTGCGGGACATCATCGAATCGCCCAAGTTCGTCGGCTCGGATTCCAAGCTCACCATAGCCCTGGGCAAGACCATAAACGGGGATGAGTACGTGGCCGACCTCTCGAAGATGCCTCACCTCCTCATCGCGGGCGCGACGGGGGCGGGCAAGTCCGTCACCCTCAACGCGCTCGTCTGCTCGATCCTTTATAAAGCTTCGCCCGACGAAGTGAAGTTCATCATGGTGGACCCCAAGCGCGTGGAGCTCGGTCTGTACGAGAACATCCCGCACCTGCTCACCCCCATTGTGACCGACCCGAAGCGCGCGGCGAACGCGCTGAAGTGGGCCGTCAACGAGATGGAGAACCGCTACCGCGAGCTCGCCACGCTCGGCGTCCGAAATATTGAGCAGTACAACCGGCAGGTGCGAGAGATGACGCACCCGACACTTTCGGACGACGACCCGAGCGCGCCGAAGCCCCTGCCTTACATAGTCATCGCGATAGACGAGCTGGCCGACCTGATGATGGTCGCGCGGAGTGAGGTCGAGACCTCCATCGCGCGGCTCGCGCAGATGGCCCGCGCCGTGGGCATCCACCTCGTGCTCGCGACCCAGAGGCCCTCGGTCGACATCATCACGGGAGTCATCAAGGCGAACATCCCATCGCGCATCGCCTTCCGCGTGTCGTCGAAGGTCGACTCGCGGACGATCATAGACTCGAACGGCGCGGAGTCCCTGCTCGGGCAGGGCGACATGCTCTTCCTGCCCCCTGCCTCGGCCCGCCTCATCCGCGTACACGGCTCGTTCGTCAACGAGTCCGAGGTGAAGCGAATCACCGACCACACGCGCAAACAGGCCGAGCCGGATTACAACGAGCAGGTCACGCTCAGCGAGCAGGAGTCGGAAGACTCCGAGGGGTTCGTGGGCGAGCACGACGAGATGTACGACGACGCTCTGGCGATAATAACCGACATGGGCCGCGCCTCAACCTCGGTGCTCCAGCGCAGGCTCTCAATCGGCTACGGGCGCGCGGCGAAGATACTCGATATGATGGAGCGCGAAGGGTTCATAGGCCCGGCGGAAGGCGCGAAACCGCGCAAAGTGCTTCAGCCCGCGTACGAGTTCCGTGACCGTGTGGCCCAGAGAATAGAAGACCGGGTGGAATGAAAAAAGGGCTGAAAACAGGCCGTTTTTTCGGCAATTTCTAAAAGTTTTGCACAGGCAGGCAGCAATCGGGAACGTGATTGTAAAAGAATTTTAAAAAACCTTAGTAAAAACTTAACTTTTCCTCTTAAACTTCTGAAAAATATGAGCTTTTTGGGATGAAAAAACTTTGAACAAAATGTGTGCAAAGTGCTACAAGTCCGTAAATTTCCGCCATTTGCGGCCCCGGAATGGCGCTTTTCCACAAGCTTTTCCACAAAGCCTGTGGAAAACTATCCGGCTCTTCTTCCAACAACTTAATATCGTTTACCACATCCTTGTCACCGTTTATCGGAAGCCCCATTTCAGACCCATTTTGCGACAAGGTTTCAGCGTCGATTTCCGGCCCATCGCTCGCCACATAGATCAATCCCGGCAGGGTCGATTCTTCGCTTTTCGGTGGGTAAAATCCGCGGCGTGAATGGCGGGTGTGGCGCTTTGTCAATTCAATCCTCCTGCAAGTTGGAGTCGCAAGGTTAAGTTACCGGCCGGGCCGATTCCCTTGCAAGAATCGTCATTGATGGAAGGTTGTACGGCCTTCCATCAATCTAGCCCGGCCGCTGGATACGTCTATGCAATCGGGCGCGATATTACGACAAGCACACAAGCTGAGTCAACATAATTATCTTTACCAAAATATGAGACAATTATTTATAATCTAAGGATAATTTAAATGTAGGAGTTGCGATATGCCGCTTTCACTTTTTCAACTGCTTGGCCCCGTGATTGATAGAGAGGTTAATTTTATTGCTAGTAGACAACAAATCTCCGTGGAAGAAGTTTACGAACTACTTATCGATGAAGCAGAACGCAATCAATCAGAGTGGTTCTCTAACACTATTCCAAACTTAAACTATGAATCTCCCTGTTGTCGCCTAGCATACTTGTATATTGTTGCAGCGGCTAATGCGGCTATATTTCAGCATGTTCTCGAATCGGATGAGGCACTGAGAAGTTATATTTTACAAGTTGCTGAAGCGCGATGCGCAATAAGGATATGTGCTTTCGGAGCTGGCCCCGGCACAGAGTTACTGGGAATAGCTAAATTCTTTGAGACACTAAATCTTGGATATAGTGTGGGTGTGGATTTCCAACTGCTTGATAAGGTAATGGAATGGCAGAACTCTTGGTATGGTATCAGAGATGAGATCATTAATGCTTTCCTCAGCGCATATGGGAATAACCGCTCTAACTGGCCGATGATACCATCAGGGAATTTTGTAGCTTGTGATGTAACCGAAATTGATAGGTTGCCGAATTTGGGCAATGTATGGAACCAAGATATTTACGTTATGAATTTCTTATTATCTGAAATATTTATAAATCATCCCGGTTTACGGGCTTTCTTGACTGAGATCGTTAGATTTGCGCCAACAGGTGCACGTTTTATACTTATAGAAAGGCGGGGACCTATGTGGCAGCGGAACATGAAAGCAATCGCCGCAGACTCAGGCTTGCAGCTTTCAGATTTCATTGAATCACAGCGCGGATTTCTTGAAGGAGAAAATCCCGAAGATTTGGGCTCAATCTTTGAAGCTATCGGGGAAAGGAAAATGCCAAGACTAAGTTGGAATATCGTGTATAGTATCGGTGTTAAAATATAGCTAATATTTCAATTCCCTCGACTAAACAGAAAAGGCTAGTTTCTGGACATTGCTTTGACACCGTGGCATGTTTAGTAGGAGTCACATTATGAAGCCCAATGTTGGGAATCAGCTAGAACTTAGTTTTTCGAGCAGTCCGCCCTCTGATTCATACTTAAATTCAGAAGAGCTATCAATGCCTGATGCACGAGTGATCATTTACCGTAACTTTTTCAATAAAGAGGAAGCCGACAGCCTGTATAGTGAGCTCTTTGTATCTATAAGGTGGAGACAAGATACCATCAAGTATTATGGAAAGGAAATAGATTTACCCCGGTTAACAGCTTGGTATGGGGACGAAGGAACATCCTACACTTATTCTCATATTCCTATGCAATCTGACCCTTGGACACCTTCCTTGCTTCTCATAAAAAGGAGAATCGAACTGGTGGCAGGGGTAAATTTTAACAGTGTGCTTCTTAATCTCTATCGCCACGGCAAAGATGGAGTATCTTGGCATCAGGATAATGAGCGTGAATTAGGGTCTAATCCTGTCATTGCTTCGGTGAGTTTGGGAGCCACCAGACGTTTTCAGTTCAGGCACAAGCTAAGAAAAGAATTGAGCAAAGTTGATCTTGATTTAACACACGGTAGCTTATTAATCATGAAAGATACAACACAGCAATTTTGGCAGCATCAGATTCCAAAAACAGCAAAGCCGGTTGAGCCACGGATAAATCTGACTTTTAGAGTAATCACGCCGATAAGATAGACTGCCGTTTCAAAATATCTACCTTCAAATTTTTTATTACTATCGCTTCCACTGTAGCCAGTGAATAGCCTTATGGATTAAGCCGAGGGGCAGACCTGGGAAGCTCCCCCTCGGCTGGGTCGGCATTCTATTCTTTTCCGGGGTTGATAGCAAACAGATCGACGACATAGCTACTTTTAACTATAGGATCCGCGAACAATCAAATCTTGCCAGCCGCGCGCAGCTCATTGAGCGCCGATAAAATGGATTGCCTTTTCAGAGCATCCATTCTCAAGATTCTTTCCTTCCATCTTTCGCGCTGCCTTTTGAACTGTTGCCGCTGGGTGAAATTTTGCCCGAGGTAGGAATAATCATGCAGCTCTGCCGGGGCAGGGTAGTTGAACCATAGGAATTCGGTCGCCTGTTGTCCGTTCCGCTTGATCGATTGAAAAGTATACGTGGACCATCCCCAGAGCATTTTCACATAGAGCAGGGATTGATAGCCGCTTATCATCACCTTGCAAGGCAGCTCCAAAATGGTTTCAAGCAATTCTACATGCTGCTCGTCTGAGAATTCGTATTTATATATTGGTTTCTTACTTGACCGGGTTTCAAACAAGTATGGAGGATCAAGATATACAAACTCTCTGCCGGTCCACGCGCGAGCTTTCAGCCATTCAATTATATCAGCGCGAATGAACTCAAAGCCGGGCCGGGGAGTCGCCGCCCGCCTTGCTATTACTTCCTCATCCAGATCAATTCCAATATTGAGCCGGGCCGGGCGCTTATGTTCGAGGATAGGGCCAGAGCCCATGCAGCCCTCTATGAATACATCGTGAGGTGGAATTAGGTTAATAATGTGCTGGTACGCTCCGCCGTTGTTCTTGCCTCCGGGGTATCTCATTGATCTCCAGCATAGTTGAAAATGGCTATTAGGTCCAGCTCTTTTTTTGGTGATCACCCACAGTTATTTTCGGCTATGGTCGACCGCGCGATCACATAGAAGCTTTCGGCTATGCGGGCCCCGTCGACCACAGCCACTTTTAACTATGACACCAGGTCAACCGCTCGGAGAAGGTAAGTCAGGCCGGGCGAGTCGAAGCGAGCCCGGCCCACGTCACAATAAGAGAGCCCCCGCCCGAGCTCGCGCGCGTGGATCGGGAAGCCGGGCGCTAGATCGACGCGCAGCGCCGGCACCCATAGCCAGAAACAACTATGCTCGACCAAGGCCCGCATAGCTATTTTCAACTATTCCGGCCGAGATCGACTCTCAATTCTGGAATTCAATTTAAACCATGCCCTATGCCGCCTCTTTTGGCCGGATTCTAACGATTCAAGGCAGCTCCTTGTCATTTCATGCCCGGCAAGCCCGGCCTCTTAAAATCGATTTAAACGCGATTTTTCTCCCCGAATTGCTCATTACAGTTAAAAACTCATTCGCAAAATATAGAGAATTCCCTTGTAAATCGGATTTCAGAATGCTAATTACTGCTCATTATGACTATTTTGAGCAATTCTACAGCCCGCAAGATGTCCGACTTATGTTTACTTTGACTCTTCAGCTCTCAAGTCTCGTAATAGGCGCTTAAAGCCTATTTCGAATGCGTCGTGATCCTTCCAGTTTGAGAAATCTGGAATGAAATACTCTCGCACCTCAACCCCTAAATCCTTTCCGCTGTCCGCGTCAAAGCATTCCCATTCTTGAATAGTTTCAAAATCGACAAGACGTATCGGGAAGAGCTTGCGCCGGTTTTCTTTTCTTTCCGCTTTGCGAGCCTTCCGGATCTCAGTCATCACCCATTCGCTTCGTAGGCTGTTCTCTGAGAGCACTATTAGAAGCCTATCGTGTATTTGTATAGCTCGCTCTATTTGCTCGTGAATCTTTTCACCTCCTTTTATATCTTCAGGAGCAAACCATACACGTAGCTTTTCATCACGCATCCTTGAATAAAGTCGCTTTGAGAATTCTTCATCTTTTGTGCTGTAGCTTATGAAGCAGGAATAAAACTGTATAGATTGCGGCGCTCCGAGGATTGCTGGAATAAATGTAATGAACTCATCAGGCACACCACAGCCCCGAAGGAATACTTCAGGAATATTTCCACCTGATTTGTAGAGGGTGTCTATTCCTATGCTTGATGGACCGTAATGGCGCGCTGAATTAAGCCCCTTAGCGGTACCGAGATCAACATTTGCTAAGGCCGTACTATCGAAAATGGTTCCAGTAAAATTTGCTAGTTCTAAGTTCGCGCTATTGAACTCCGCCCGGCTGAGGTTCGCGCCGGTGAGGTTGGCATCGATGAGATACGCGCCGCTGAGGTCCGCGCCGGTGAGGTCCGCGCCGCTGAGGTCCGAGCCACTGAGGGTGGCCCCGCTGAGGTTCGCGCGGCTGAGGCCCGCGCCGCTGAGGTTGGCGTCGGTGAGGTCCGCGCCGGTGAGGTTTGCGCGGCTGAGGTCCGCGCGGCTGAGGTCTGCACGGCCGAGGTTCGCGACGGTGAGGTTCGCGCCGCTGAGTCTTGCGACGGTGAGGTTCGCGCTA
>DASQDI010000030.1:0-2857 GCA_035634255.1 Blastocatellia bacterium | reverse complement strand
CGCTCCTCCCTTTGAGCGATCGCAAAACGTATTACGGGATCAGCGCGCCCCGTCCGGCACGAAGGCGACTATTCGGACGGGCCCGCCGCTGCCGCCTTTGATCTTTATCGGCAGGGCGATCAGTTGCGCCCCCGATGTCGGCACTTTATCCATGTTCGCGACATTCTCAAGCGCCGGTATGTTCTCTCCCATCAGCGTCACGTGGCTGTCGAATGTCTGCGACTGCCCATAGTCGATGCTCGCGGTGTCTATACCAACGGCGTTGACCCTGCGATTCCTGACCAGCCAGCCGGCCGCCTCCGGGTGCAGGCCGGGGAAGTGCAATTCGGAGACGCCTTCGGGGCCCCGCCTGTCGGTCCCGAGATACCTGACGCGGTCGGGCCAGTGCCGCCCGTACCCGGTCTGCAAAAGCACTATGCTTCCGTCCGGTATTTTGCCGTTGCTCGACTCCCAGCTCTCCAAATCCTCTATGCCGATCTGGTAATCCCGATTGGCGAGGGCTTTCTGCGAAACGTCTATCTTAACCGCGGGGGCGACAAGCTGCGTCAGAGGTATTTCGTCGACGGTGTTGCGCCCTTGCGCGAAGTGAATCGGCGCATCGATGTGTGTCCCGCCGTGCTCGGCGGCGCAGAATTTATAGGCCGAGTAGTAGTACCCTTTTTCCGTCATGCCCTCGGAGACCGTCTCCAGCTTGAATGGCTCGGCCGTAGGCCAGTACACGGTTTCGGAAGAGAGGTCGTAGGATAAATCGACCCAGTGCCCCGAAGGGTAGGCGTCACGCTTCGCGCAGCCGGTCGTGAAAAGAGAAGCTAAAACGACGAGCGAGATTATCTTGGCCACCATAGTCTCTCTCCTCCCGGTCATGACAGATGGGCAGCGGGGCGGGCGGTAATTCAAATCCTTCTCATGACCCCGCCGATGATGAAAGCGGCGGCCCCCAGGAACAGAGCGTACCTCATCTCTATTATGTTGAATGCGCCCGCCAGGATCAGCACGGCGCCGGCGGCGCTCAGGAGGACGGTTATAGTATTCGCTCTCTTGTTGTCCATAGATTGAGTTCTCTTCTCCGCCGCGACTGGATTGCAAAACGGACGCGCACCTTATATCAAATAGCGTGTAAACTAGCAATTCGGCTCAACGGCGCGAGCGGCAAACTTGCGTGATTCGGGCGAAATACGGTATTTTACCGATTTGGCCGCGCGGCCAGATTCGCGACATATTGACCGATATATTTAAGAAGGGACCGAATTACTATGAATGCCAACGATATTCGACGCGGAATGATCATAATGTACAACGGCTCTCCGCACCGCGTGCTCGACTTCCAGCACCGCACGCCCGGCAACCTGAGGGCCTTCGTGCAGGCCAAGCTGCGCAACCTCAGGAACGGCTCGTCGACCGAAGTCAGGTTCAGCTCGACGGAAAATATCGAGCGCGCCTCGCTCGAAGAGCACGAGATGGAGTACCTCTACTCCGACGGGGACCTGCACCACTTCATGAACACTGAGACGTACGACCAGATCGCGCTCGACGGCGAGTCCCTGGGCGACGCGATCAACTATATAGTGGCGGGCACGAAGATTCAGGTCGAGTTCTTCGACGGCGCGCCCATCGGCGTGGAGCTTCCGCCCGCGGTCGAGCTGACGGTCGTGGAGACGCAGCCCGAAATGAAAGGCGCGACCGCTTCGAACAGCCCGAAGCCGGCCAAGCTCGAGACCGGCGTGACCGTGCAGGTCCCGCCCTTCGTCAAGGAAGGCGACCGGATTCGCGTCGACCCCTCGAAGGGCGTGTACCTGGAGCGCGCGAAGTAAAGGGCGCGGTGATCGGGGCCAGCAGCCGGCCGCGGGCCGGGACCGGGATCGGGCGCGACGGGCCGGGCTGGAACTGGCTGCTGTAGCCGATTGCGTGTCCTGAGCGGGAACCTGTAGCCGGCCGCCATGTACCTTTTTTATAGCCTCATCATCTCGCTCCTCTTCGTGGCCCTGCTGCCTTACTTTATCTACAACGCCCTCAGACACGGCAAGTACTCCGGCAGCTTCAGGCAGCGGATGGGGCGGCTGCCCGACTCGATCAGGGGCCCCGCGCCGCCGACCATCTGGGTGCACGCGGTCTCGGTCGGCGAGTTCAACGCGGCGCGCCCGCTCATCGCCCGGCTCGCTCGGGAGATGCCCGGCCATCGCCTCGTGATCTCAACCACCACCCTGACCGGCCAGAGGCTCGCCCGAGCCGCCTTCGATCATGTCTTCTTCTTCCCTTTCGACTGGAGCCTCGTCGTCCGGCGCGCCCTCGCCCACGTGAACCCGGAGGCGGTCATAATTCTTGAGACCGAGCTGTGGCCCAACTTCCTGCGCGAATGCAACCGGAGAGGCGTCTCTACGATCATCGCGAACGGGCGCATATCCCCCCGCTCGTTCGCGCGATACAGGCGGGTCCGCCCCTTCATCTCGCGCGTGCTCTCTGACGTGACCTTATTGCTCATGCAGTCGGAGGACGACGCGGAGAGGGCCCGCGCGCTCGGCGCGGACGGAAGGCGGGTGAAGGTTTGCGGGAACCTGAAGTACGACATCGAGGTGCCGCCTATCGACGAAGCGGGCTCGCCGGAAAGGCGGTGGGCGAGTAGGTTGATAGTGGCCGGGAGCACCGCGGCGGGCGAAGAGGGCATGATTTTAGAGGCTCTGCGGCAGGTTCGCTCGCGCCCGGATTTCGAAGACGTGAGGCTCATCATCGCGCCCCGCCACCCCGAGAGGTTCGACGAGGTGGCCGGTCTGCTCGCCGAGACGCCCTTCCGATATGTGCGCCGCTCGGAGCTCGCGGGGGCCGACCTGCCCGGCGCGGGCGGCCCCCGCGGTATCGAATC
>DASQDI010000029.1:0-40346 GCA_035634255.1 Blastocatellia bacterium | reverse complement strand
GCGGATCATCAGCCCGACCGAGCCGATGCTGTCTATGCCTTCGGCGTTGTCGGCGCGGACGCCCGTGTTCGACACCTCGCAGTCTTCGATCAGCAGGTTGTCGGCATTCAGGGTCTTGATGCCGTCCCTCCCCGTGTGGTGCACGAAGCACCTGCGGACCACCACCCCGTTCGTCGACCTGTTGTCGCCCGGATCGATCTTGACGCCATAAAAGATGCCGCCCTGGATCTCAAGGTCGCTCAGGACGACGTTGTTCGCGATGACGGTGATGACGCTGCTCGGGTTGCTCGACGTTTCGGCGGTCCCGCCCTGTATCGCCGCCTGCTCTCCGGGCGCGGACGCGAGGGTGATGTTGGGCAGGCTGATGGTGATGCCACGACTGATCGTGTAGCGGCCGGACCTCAGGTAGACCGTGTCTCCCGCCGCGGCAAGCTGCACGCCCCTGCCGGGGGTGGCGACCGGGGAGGATTGCGTGCCCGAGTTGTTGTCGTTCCCGCCGGTAGAAACATAGATCGTCTTGCCGAAGACTTCGTCGGCCGACGCTCCGCCGAGAAAGAGGAACAGGAATAGTAAGGAGGACGCGAAACTCTTTCGATAGGTCATGTCTCACTCCACGCATCGCTGACCGGATCGACCGCCGGCCTACTGCGCAGGCCGCGTACTGCTTGAATAGTCGATGAGACGGCGACGCCAAATCCCACGTCTTCGGAGGCGAAGGCTTCCGTTGTGGATCGGAGCCAACCCTTGGGGACTTCGTCGAGTTTGTTCAGTGAGATGGACCTGATGGCGGGAATCATCTCACTTCGGCAGCCAGTCATTCTCTGAAGTTTTCCGAGCCCGAATGACGCTCAAGGATGTCGAATCCCGATCCGTCAATCCCTCTTCGAACTTCGAAGACCTTTGCTTTGCGACCCAGGATCACTCCTGGTGTGCCTTTATCGGTGAAACGGGGTGCGGACGCATTACCCATCCTGTCTTCGAGCAGTTTGAAATAACCGCCACACGAATCTGGTCAGAATGGTAACAACCTGGGTAACGAAATCCAGCCTTTCCATCGGCTTTTTCAAACGGATGGACCGGCCCGTCCCTCAATCCGACCCTAGAATAACATCGGAAAATTTGAATTCGTGAACCCCTGATCAACCCGGAGCCGCTCGGTACATCGACAATCCTTGGGCCTTCCGAGGGCTCGACCGACGGAAACAGGTGCAATTGCCGTTCCGCCCCGAACAGGTGATATTTTTTTTAAATTTAGGGCTAAGGCGGCGCGGGCGGGTATAAAAATTCCCATACCGGAGCGTCACGCCCGGTAATTTTTTCCTCGTCCGAAAGGCCCGGCCCACGTCTCGATCCGGCAAGCTGGCGTGACGTTCTGGCCTGAGCATGTATAATTGAAGATCACGCTAAGCAAACGAGACCAGGGGAAAAACTTAAGAGATGATCCGATATTCAGCATTCGATCCGCCGGAGTACCTCGACTGGAAGCCCGACCCCGAAGTAGTCGAAGAGTACACGGCCTCCATCGACCGCGCGCCGGAGCGCAAGAACATCATCCGCTCCTTGCAGCCCGAGCAGTTAATCGCGCTTTACGAAGGGCTCCTCAGAAACCGCCTCCACGACGTAGCCTTGAAGAGGTGGGTGAAGCAGGGCGTGATCTCGAAGGCATGGCTCGGCACGGGCGAGGAAGCGGCCACCATCGGCCCGGTTCACGCGCTGAACCGGAGCGCCTGGGACGACGGCACTTCCGTGGACTTCGTGGCCCCGATGATACGGAACGCGGGCGCATGCCATGAGATGGGGATGTCGGTGGCGGACATGCTTCGCGGGTACCTCGGCACGGCCGACTCGCCGACCCGGGGGCGCGACCTCCACATAGGGGACTTCAGGCGCGGGGTCCTCGCCCCCATCAGTCAGGTGGGGGACGTGATGGCCGTTGCGGCCGGGGTCGCCCTGACCTTCAAGATGAAGCGTGAGCCGAGGGTCGCCCTGACTTGGATCGGCGATGGCTCGACCAAGGCCGGGGTCTTTCACGAGTCGATGAACTTCGCGGCGGTCCAGGACCTGCCTCTGATCGTGATAATCCAAAATAATCAGGTGGCGCTCGGGACCCGGCTCGAACAGCACCACCGGTCTTCCTTCTCCGACTGGCCCGAAGCCTATGGGGTCGAGGGCTGGACCTTCGATGGCAACAACGTGCTCGACGCCTACGCGAGCGCGAAGCTGGCCTCGGACGGCTGCCGGAGGGGCGACGGGCCATTCCTGCTCATCGCGGAGACGTTCCGGATGGGTGGCCACGCGACCCACGACGAGCGCGAGGCCCGCGCGACCTTCCCCCCCGAACTGTTCGAGCGGTGGGGCAAGCGCGACCCCATCGGCCTGTTCGAGACGTACCTGATCGAAGGTACCATGGACCTGGAGACGGGGAGACGGTTGCGAAGGACCGCCAGGATGCGCGAGCGCAACGCGGAGATTCTGCGCGAAGCCGAAGGGCGGGTCATCGAAGAAGTTGACCGCGCGGCCGAAGAGGCTCTCGAAAGCTCGCGCCATCGAATGCCGGCCCCGGAGTCGGCGGCCGAGGGCGTCTACGCCGACGGCCCCGGCGTGCCATGGCAACCGGATTTCGCGAATAAGAGATAGACAGAAATGGGAAATCAGATGCTTTACAAAGAAGATTCGAGACGGCCGCCTGTTCGGGCCGTTAAAGTAGTTTTATGCGCCCTGCTGCTGTCGCTCACGCTCGGCACCGTCGAGAGCGCGCAGAGGAAGCCCAGAAAGACCCAGCCTTCGCGCACGCGGCCGGCGGCGGAGCCTCGCCCCGCCGCGCGCATCATCGGGTCGCCCGTCGTCCTCGTGACTAAGAACGGGGACCGGATCGCGGGGACCCTGCTCGACATCACGGCGTACAGCGTGAAGATCAGGTCCGAGAATCTCGACTCCTTTCAGGCCCTCGACACGCTCGCCTCGATCACCTTCGGCGCCGGCGCGCCCCCGGCGAAGAACCCCTCCGCGGGAGGCCCGGTCAGCGCCCAGTTCTCCCGCGACGCCGAGGGGTTGATCGGGACGTTCATGACCGTCGTCAACGACACGAGGTCGGGGATCGAATACTCCGATTACGGGCGGCAGCTTTCCGACCTTCGCCGCGCGTCGGAGAGGTTCATCGCCCGCTACAGCGCCTCGGAGAACGGGAGCGAGGCCCGCGTCGTCGCGAATCTCGCGGGGGCCCTGACCGACTTCACGTGGGCGAGAACCATATGGACGCTCGGCTTCGGCCGCTCAAGCGTCGGCTCCGTGAGCGAGGGCGACTCCACCGCCATCTCCGACGCCATCACGCTCTACCCCGACCTGAAGGCGGCGGCGGCGGCGGGCAATTCTCTTTCGGTCGATAAGCTGGTCGGGGGCCTGTGGCGGCGCGCGGGCGAAAAGGTCGAGCGCGCCCGCTCCATGATCGGGCAGGGCCGGTGAGAGGTCGAACGAAGGGCCCTATTTTAATCACAAGAGGTGAAGCATGAAGGAAGTCTATCTGGCTTCGTCAGTAAGAACTCCCATCGGAAAGTTCGGAGGCACGCTCGCCGAGTGGAGCGCGGCCGACCTCGCGGTCCCGGTCGTCGAAGAGAGTCTGAAGAGGGCGGGCGTAGACCCCGAGATCATCGACGAAGTAATATTCGGCAACGCGCGGCAGGCGGGCGGCGGCCCCAACGTCGCGCGCCAGATCTCGTACCGCGCCCGGATCCCGGAGACCGTCCCGGCCTACACGGTGAACAAGGCATGCGGCTCCGGCCTGAAGTCGATCATCCTCGCCGCTCAGGAGATCATGCTCGGGCGCGCGGAAGCCATCGTCGCGGGCGGTACCGAATCCATGAGCCGCGTCCCGTTTCTGGCCGAGGGCGCGCGGTGGGGCCTGCGGATGGGCAACCACAAGCTGGTCGATGGCATGTACCGAGACGGCTTTCTCGACCCCCTCTCCGGGCAGGTGATGGGTGAGACGGCCGAGACCCTCGCGCGGCAGTACGAAATCTCGCGCGACGAGCAGGACCGGTTCGCCCTCCGGTCCCAGCAGCGCGCCGAGAGCGCCATCAAGGAGGGGCGTTTCCGCGCGGAGGTCGTCGCCTTGCAGATCAAAGACCGCAAAGGGAACGCGACGGATTTTTCATCCGACGAGCACGCCAGGGCCGGGGCGACCGTCGAGAGCATGCAAAAGCTGCCGCCCGTCTTTTCGTCGGACGGCACGGTCACCGCGGGCAATTCGTCGGGCATAACCGACGGGGCCTCCTCCATGCTCGTCGTCTCGGGCGAGTTCATGGCCGCGCATGGGGTGCAGGCTCAGGCGAGGCTGGTCGATTACGAAATCGCGGGCGTCGACCCTAAAATAATGGGCATCGGCCCGGTGCCGGCGATCAGGAAGCTGCTCGCCCGGCAAAGCCTCAGCCTCTCCGACATCGACCTCGTCGAATTAAACGAAGCCTTCGCCGCCCAGGTCATCGCGTGCGACCGCGAGCTGGGGTTCGACCCGGAGCGGCTCAACGTAAACGGAGGCTCAATCGCTCTGGGCCACCCGATAGGTTGCACCGGCTCGCGCATAATGACGACCCTGCTCCACGAGCTAGAGAGGCGTAAAGGCCGCCTCGGCCTCGCGACCCTTTGCATCTCGGGAGGCATGGGCATGGCCGTTCTGGTCGAGCGGGCATAGCCGACTGATGGGGCAGTCTTAAGGGCTGCCCCGATTAACCCGGCCGAACGCCTGACGCATATCAATACACCCCCTCCCCCTGCCGAATGAATCATTTCAATCCGGAATTATAGTCAATACGCTGGCCCGGCAGTTGCAGCCAGACTATTCCAGAGATAAAACTGCCTTGGAGGGAATTTGCTTATAGCGTTGGTACTGATTCTCGTAGTAGTCGCGATTGTTCTCTTCTCTTTGGAATTCATACCGCTTGATATAAGCGCCCTGATCCTTCTCTCCACCCTGCTAATCATCGGCGTCGTCTCGCCGCAGGAGGCTTTCGCCGGGTTCGGCAGTGACACGGTGATAATGATCGCGGGCCTGTTTGTGATGACGAGCGCCCTCGTTAAGACGGGGGTGGTCGAGACGATGGGGCGCGTATTCCACAGGTATGGCGGGGGCAATCCTTACCTGCTCGCGGTCCTGATTATGGTGACGGTCGCTCTGGCTTCCGCGTTCATCAGCAACACGGCCGCGACCGCCGTCTTTCTCCCCGCGACGATCGGGCTGGCCCGCCGCGCGAAGATATCGCCTTCGAAGCTGCTGATGCCGCTCGCCTTCGCTTCGATACTCAGCAGCAGCGTCACGCTGATCTCGACCTCTACGAACATAGTCATAAGCGGGCTGCTCCCCAGATACAACCAGCCCCCGATGGGCATGTTCGAGCTCGCGCCGGTGGGCATTCCCATCACGCTCGCGGGCCTCATCTACATGTTCACGGTCGGGATGAAGCTGCTGCCCGTCCGCGAGAGCGAAGACCTGGAAGTCGAGTACAACCTGCGCGAGTACGTCACGGAGCTTGAGGTGCGCCCCGACTCGCCTCTGATCGGCAAGCCGCTCGGGGAGAGCGGGCTCGGGAGCGAGATGGACCTGATTACCCTGGGGATACTGCGCGACAACGACCGCATCCTGTCCCCCCGCCCTCACGAGGTGCTCCGCTCCGGCGACCTGCTGCTGGTCGAGGGCCGGGTCGAGGACATAATCAGGGTGAAAGACACGGCGGGGCTTGAGATCCACGCCGACATGCTGGCGGCCGACCTGCGCCTCCACGACGACGACGTGCAGCTCGTCGAAGTGATGGTGCTGTCGGGGTCCGGACTCCGGGGCCGTTCTCTGAAGGAGGTTCGGTTCAGAGAGCGGTTCGGGCTGACCGTTCTGGCGATCAACCGGAGGGGCGTCACCCTGAGGACCAAGTTGAGCCGAATACCCCTGAGGTTCGGCGATGTCCTGCTCTTGCAGGGGACGCGCGAGCGAATCCAGAGGCTCATGGCCGAAGGGTATTTCACCCTGCTCGGGGACATATCGGCGCTCAGGCCGCGCTCGCCTAAGGCCAAGTACGCGCTCGCCATATTCGCGTTCGCCATCGCGCTCGGCACGTTCAAGGTGCTCCCCTTCGCCTCCGCGATGCTGATCGGAACGCTGCTGATGTTCCTGTCTCGAACGATTACACCGGAGGAGGCTTACCAGACGATCGAGTGGCGGATAATCATCCTGATCGGCTCGATGATCGCCTTCGGGGCGGCGATGGAAAACTCCGGCGCGGCCCAGTTCGTCGCGCACAATATCGTTGATTATGTTGGGGGAGCGGGGCCGGTGGCGGTGCTCTCCGCCTTCTTCTTCCTCACGGTAATACTGACCCAGCCGATGTCGAACCAGGCTGCGGCACTAGTCTTGCTCCCAGTAGCTATTCAGACGGCCGTGGCCATGAATTTGAACCCGAGGGCGTTTGCTATGATGATCGCGGTCGCGGCGAGTTGCTCGTACCTGACCCCCCTTGAGCCTTCCTGCATTCTGGTCTACGGGCCGGGCAGGTACAGGTTCGTCGACTTTTTCAAGGTGGGGGCGTTATTGACCGTCATCATATTCATTATCGCGATTGTTTTGGTTCCGATCTTCTGGCCGCTGCATTCTTCCTGATTTCGAGCGAGCCGGAAATCGGAAAGAGCGGGAGGTAGACCGTATGGCAAAGATACTTCTGGTCGAGGACTTCCCCGAAGTTCGCAAGGTTCTCGGCCTTCTGCTCGCCCACAGTGGGCACGAAGTCATTGAAGCGGAGAACGGGAGGGATGGGGTAGACCTCACGCTTGAGCACCACCCCGACCTCATCCTGATGGACATGAGCCTGCCCGTAATGTCCGGGTGGGACGCGACGCGGCTGTTGAAGTCGACACCCGCCACGTCCGCCATCCCCATCGTCGCGCTCACCGCGCACGCCCTGAGGGGCGACAGGGAGAGGGCATGGGAGGCCGGGTGCGACGGGTTCATAACCAAGCCGATTGATGACGAACTGCTCGAACACACCATCGAGCAGATCCTTTCGGAGCGCGCGCCCGAGGTTGACGGGCAGGCGTCAGAGACGGCGGCCGCCGAGCGGCGCAGGAAGGCCCCGGAAAAAGTCCTTTCGATTCACAACGAGCACGTGCTGATCATCGATAACGATCATGAGTCCGCGTCCGGGATCGCCGCCGAGCTGAAGGCGAATGGCTTCCGCACCAGCATCGCCGAAGGGTACCGGCAGGCCCTCGCCACCATCGAGAGCGAGCCCCCAGACCTGATCATCTGCGCCCTCGACCTCCCCGAGTCGGACGGGTATGAGGTCGCCAGAAATATTAAGCAGAATCCTCGGATGCCTTTCATCCCGATCATCCTGATCGTGGACGAGGGCGTCGATTGGGAGAAGGGTCTGGAAGCCGGGGCGGACGACTTCATCACCACGCCGGTGAACATGGGCAAGCTGCTCGTCCGCGCCCGCTCGCTCTCCCGGCTCAGGCGCGCGGTGACGGAGGAATCTAACCGCGCGAACGAGCTCGCGAGCGTCCTCTCGGAGATGGTCACGGGCCTCGTGATGGCCGACGCCGACGGAGCCATCACGGTCGTGAACGGGCGCGGCCTTGAAGTCCTCGGCCTCAATCTCGACGACGTGATAGGCAGGCAGCTCGACGACCTGACCCCCCTGCTGCGCTTCTCGTCCGAGGAGTGCGTGCCCATCGACCCGAGCGATTTCCCGCTCAACCGCGCGCTCAGGCTGAACGAGACCGTTCACAAGCAGCTCATTTGCCTGACCAGGCGCGACGGCTCGAACACCATCCTCCGGTTCAACGCCGCCCCGATCTACAGCGAAAAAGGCCAGAAACTCGGGGCGGTCGCGGCATTCGAAGACGTGACGGAAGAGGTGCAGGCCCGCCAGCAGCTGAGCGACCGGCAGCACGACCTGGAAGCCATCAACGCGCAGCTGCGCACCCACGACCAGCTCAAGTCTCGGTTCATATCGAACATCGCGCACGAGGTGCGGACCCCGCTCAACGCCATCGGCGCGCTGACCCAGCTGCTCGACCGTTTGAAGGACCGGGTCCCGGACGACGTCAGGGAGGCGGTCCGCAGGCTCGGGGCGAACGTCCATTTCCTGAACACGATGATGAACGACCTGCTGAACTACTCGCGGATCGTCGCGGGCAAAGAGACCGTCCGGCCCGTCCCCTTCGCCCCGCAGGATCTAATCAGGGAGCTGGTCGAAGAATTCTCGCCGCAGGCCCGCGAGCGCGGCCTCGGGCTGGAGGTCAAGCTGCACCCCGGCCTGCCTGCGCAGGTCGTGAGCGACCCGGACAAGAGCCGCCTCGTTTTGAGAAATATATTGAGCAACGCGATCAAGTACACCGACAGGGGCAAGGTCGAGATCGAGGCGCGCTCCGTCCACCACGGGCAGTGCTGGAGCGTCGAGGTGCGGGACACGGGCGTCGGGATCTCTTCGGCGGAGATGACTCACATCTTCGACGAGTTTCATCAGGCCGAAGAAGGCACGACGAACAGGGTCAGCGGGACGGGGCTGGGGCTCCCGATCAGCAGGCGTCTGGTGGAGATCATGGGGGGCAGGATCGACGTTCAGAGCGAGAAGGGGAAAGGGAGCTGTTTTTCGGTGCGGTGGCCGGTCAAGGTCGCGGCCTCGGCCCGCGGCAACGAGGCGGCCTGAGCGCGGAAATCGCATAAAACGGTTTGAAATCATGCCCCGATTGCGCGAACATGCGACACGGCCGGAGGCCGCAATCCGCTCCGCGAGACAGGTAAAGGAATGATCTGCCATCAGTGCAAGACGGAGATAAAGATCGAGGGGTTCATCTCCCGGTCGGACACCTGCGACAAATGCGGGGGGGACGTTCGCTGCTGCCTCAACTGCATGAACTACGACCCGTCGGCGCACAACAGGTGCCGCGAGCCCAACTCGGAGTGGGTCTCCGACAGGGAGAAGGCCAACTTCTGCGACCTCTTCGCCCCGAACAAGCAGGCGGGGGCCACGGCGGCTGTCAAGCCGGCGGCGGACCCGCGGAAAGCCTTCGACGGCCTCTTCAAGAAGTGATTAAGACCCGCGCGGGATGCGTTCACGGGCGAACGGCTCAGGGCAGGTTCGCGGGCCTGATGGTGTCGTCGGGGCCCAGAGAGTACTGGGTCGAAGCGAGGCGGGCCTGCGCGCGCGCGACATCGCGCAGGGTTATTATCCCGAGCAGGTGCCCGTCGTTCGCGCGCGAGACGACCGGGAGTTGAGACAACTCCCTCTGCGCGAGCTTAAGGATCACGGTGTCGAGCGTCTGGTCCGGGTGCGCGTGGACGATCTTTCTGGTCATCACGTTCCCTATCATCTCCTGATGTCGGCCTTCCGCTTCGAGCCGGCGCAGGTCCCCGGTCGTGATCAGCCCGACCATCTGCCCATCCTTGAGGACCGGGTACCCGTTGTATTCCAGCCGCCCCACGAGGTCGAGGCTCTCGGTCACGGTCAGCTCCTCCGGCAGGGTCACAACGTCCCTCGTCATGACGGACGCGGCGGTGATGCGGGAGAGCGCGTCGGTCTTGGGGCCGTGCGGGAGTTGGATGCCGTCCTGAAACAGGAACGCTTCGTAGATGGACAGCTGCGAGATTCTGGATGCGACGGCGTACGCGAGCGCGTTGGCGATCATCAGAGGCAGTATGATCTCGTAGTTGTAAGTCATCTCGAAGATCAGCAGGATCGAGGTGATCGGCACGCGGATCACTGCCGCGAACATCGCGCCCATGCCCACGAGCGCGAAAGCCCCCCTAGCGATTTCGGCCGCGGGGTCCACGTAGAGGAGCAGGTGCCACGTCGCCGCCCCGAGCATGCACCCCACAAACATCGAAGGGCCGAGCACCCCACCCGACATGCCTGACCCGTAGCTTATCGAAGACGTGAGGACCTTCGCGAGCATGAGGAACAGCACGGCGGAGAGGATCAACTGGTCCTGCCCGCTCAGCACTGTGCCGAGGAAGTCGTAGCCGATGCCGAGCGAGAAGGGCTGCCACAGCCCTATCGCGCCGATGATCGCCCCGCCTATCGCGGGCTTGGACCACGACGGCACCGTGAGGCGGTCGCGGAAGGTCATTCTCAGCCAGAGGATCAGCTTCGTGAAGATCATGCCGACGACGCCCGCCGCGACCCCCAGACAGCCGTACGCCAGCAGCTCCTTCGGGTGGTTGAGCGCGTAGACGTTCGCCCCGGTGAAGAGGGGGTGCGCGCCGAGCAGCCACCGCTCGATTGTGGACGCGATCACGGCGGCGATGACGATGGACGCGGCGAGCTTTTGGTTGAGGTCTCCGATGATCTCTTCGAGGGCGAAGGTGACGGCGGCGATTGGCGTGTTGAAGGCGGCGGCGATTGCGGCGGCGGCCCCGACCGGGAGCTGGTTCATCTGCTTCCGCCGGGGGATCGAGAAGGCGCGGGCGATGACGTTCGAGAGCGCCGCGCAGATCTGGACCGTCGGCCCTTCGCGCCCCAGGCTCGCGCCGGAGCCGACGCAGAGCGCCGAGATCACGGCCTTACCCGCCGCGACTCGCATCGGCACGTAGCCGTAGTCCATCGTGAAGGCGATCTTGACCTGGGGGATGCCGCTGCCCCTCGCTTCGGGGGCGAAGAAGTGGATCAGAAGGCCGGCCGCGAGCCCCCCCGCCGTCGGGATCACGAGCATCCAGACGATGCGCGACGTGCCCGTCATCCCGATGGCTCTGTTTATCAGGTTGTCCGAGAGGAAGGTGATTAGCTGATGGTAGGCCACCGCCACAAGGCCGCACGCCACGGCGATAGTGATGGTGAGGACGAAATACTTCTGATTTTCGGGAAGACGGATCCGCTGAAAAATCCGCGTGGCTATTATCTCAACCCGACTCCATCTTCCGAGAGTTTCTGCTGTCTGCACCGATTCCCTAAGACCAGTCTCATCGAGCGCCGGCGGCCGAGGCCACCTGCAACTCGTTTACAACCTTCTTCACCCCCGGAGTGCCTTGCGCGACACGCTCCGCGAGCAATTGCTCAGCACGAGAACGAACTTTTCCTGAGAGAGTGACGTTGCCCTGATCCGCCTTGATGGACAGCGCCAGAGTGTCGAAAGCGCCGGTCCTGTATAACTCGAATTCCACCTGCTTCGCCAGCTGCGCGTTCAGCTCTTCGGGCGGCACGACCGCGGCCGCGGGCTCCGCTGGCGGCTCCGGGTTCGTCACCGACAGATTATTCGTGACGCCCGCGACCCCGCCAATCGCGCCCGCCGCCTGCTCCGCGCCGTTGCTCTGGGCCTTCGTGTCGACGGAGCCGGACAGAGTCACCTTGCGGTCCTCGACCGAGATGTCGATGTTCTTACCGCTCAGTTCCGGGCTGCGGGCGAAGGATTCGAGGATCGAGGCCCTGATCTCCAGATCATCCACCCTTGAGTTCTCGGCCGAGGGCTTCGCTCCGGGGTCCACCTCGATGTTGTTGAAGACTTCCTTCACGCCCGGAGTGTCGCGGGCGATCTCGCCCGCTAAAGATTTGGAGAGGTCCGACCCGACCTGCCCGCTCAGGGTGACGATCCCGTCATCGGTTTCGACTTTGATGTCGTACCCGGACAGGCGCTTCGACAGCCCGAAAGCGGTCTTGACTTTGCCTGATGTGGCGGCGTCCGCCGACGAGCCGAACAATTGTGGTCGCGTGAGGCCGTGGCGATAGACGTAATAACCGCCGCCGGCCGCAAGAAGCAAGAGTGAGATCAGGAGCAGGATTCTCGCCATAGGAGTTCGGCCTCGAGCTGGTAAAACCAGAAGCATCATAGCATATCAGCCCGCGCCGCCATAAATTGAAATCGGCCTAACTCTCTTCCGAGCCGACGGATTGAATGCGGCACATGAGGTGGAAGCCGCAATGGGGAGCGCACCTGTTATTGTTGGGCGCGATGGGGAACTCGCCCGCCCTCGCCCTCGAAGTGTACTCCCTGATGAGGTTTTCGGCCCTCTCCATTATCGACTTGAGGGAGAGCCGCTCGTCGCCCGCGTGCGGGAACTCCGACCCCTTCTTGCGGCTGTTTATGTGCAGGTAATAGGCCGACCGCACTTCCCTCCCCGGCCTCAGGACGCGAGACGCGGCGAGGATGTAGATGGGCAGCTGGAGGTCGCGCCCATCGAGGGCGTCGTCATAACGCACAGGAGTACGCCTGGTCTTATAGTCGATAACGACGCAGCCCTCTTCCGATTCGTCAATCCTGTCTATGGTGCCGCACACCCTTATCTCTTCGTCGTCCGATTCGATTATCAGAGGGGGCGTCTCCTCCCGCCCGAAGTCCAGCTCGAAGGCCGACGGGCGCGCGGGATTCGACTCGCGCCATCGGTCTTCGGCCTGAATCAGTCTCGCGACCTGCCTCTTGATGAAGTCCTTCTCGAAATCGAGAAAAGGCGAGCTCCTGATCTCGCCCGCCTCAAGCATGCGGCCGATGACCTCTTCGGTTATCCTCCCCGCCAGCCGCTCGCACTCGTCGACCGTGCCGCCCTCCGAGTAAAATCTTTCGAGTATTTCGTGGTACGCGCTCCCGAGCCTGTTCGACACGAACCCTTCCACCGGCTCGTTGACGGGGGCGAGCCTCAACAGGTGGCACGCGAAGAATCTGTACGGGCAGACTCCATAATCGTTTATCTGCGTCGCGCTCCAGAGGTGGTTCTTTCCCAGTCTTCTTTTCAGGACCGACCTAAGAGCGCCGTCGGATATAGCCCCCCTGTGCGCGGCGCTCCCCCGAAACAGGATGCGGTCCGCCTCTATCGAGGCCGCGCGCACGGCGGCATTCCATTCGGGCATTTTACGTCTCAGAAAATCCTGCGCCCTGCTCCGCGTCGGCGCATGGCTCGCGCCCTCTGCGCGCCCGGAAGTCACGAAGGGCCGCAACGACCGTGCGGAGATCAGGGCCAGCTCGTCGAGTGAAGCGGCCTCGGCCTGCCGCGCTCCGCCCGCGTCCTGAAGCGCCTGTTGAAGTCTAATTTCTCGGGCCGGGCCTGAGCTTATGATTTCGTCGATCAGGTAAGACTTCAGCAGCTCGCCCCCGGCTGAATCGGTCCTGGCGCAGGTCAGATAAAGGCGCTCCCGGCATCGAGACATGGCCTTGTAAAATTGGAGCAGGTCCGCGCCCGCGTCGTTCGTCGATTCCGTCAGGTCGATGCCGGCCTCGGGCAATTCGCCCCGCTCGCCCCTCGTGTAAGGGGCGCTCTCCGATGACTTCGCCGGGAACTCCCCTTCGGCCAGCCCGAGCACGAAGAGCGCGCGATAGGGCCGCGGGTGCAGGTTATGAGCCTCCTGCGCGACGACCGCCCGCCTTGAAACCTGCGGGCGCTCGAAGGTCGAATCGTTGAAGGCCCGCTCAAGCTCTGCGTAAAACTGCGCCCACGAAACCTCCGCCTGCCGAGTCGCGCCCGGTTCGCCTTCCGGCCGGGGCTCGGGGCCGTCTGTCGAAACATCGCGCAGGACCGCTTCGAAAGCCTTCAACGCCCCCGCGTCTCTTTCGGCGAAGGGCGAGCCTTCGGCCCTCTCTTTCACTTTAAAGATGCCCAGCAAGTTCGCGACGAATGCCGACCTCTCTCTCCTGCTCCCGGTGGCGGGGGGAGTGATCAGTTGGAAGAGGTTTGAAAGAGCGACGGCCATGCCACCGTAACGTTCGAGACGTTCTTCGGCCGTCTCTTCCTGGCCCGGATAAGAGTCCGCTTCAACCGTGCGCCCTTCGCGACCTGCGCCGGCCGAAAAGAGCGCGCTCATCCACTGCTCTTTTCCGCGCGTGACGTTCTCATCGAGCGATACCGCGTCGATTAGCTCCGCGTGAAAGGGGTCGAGCCCGACGTAAGACAGGTCGAAGTAAGGCGAGCGCAAAGTCTCCACCGCCGCGCGGCGCGGGAACCCTCCGGGGGCGAGATCGAGCAGGCGCATGACCGCGAGCGCGAGTTGATTGCCTGCCAACGCCTGAGCGCAATCGATCCTCAAAGGGATGCCGCACTCATCAAAGACTCTTTCCAGATGTTGAGAGTAGGCGGCGAGCGACCTGCAAACTACGGTGATCTCGTCGAGCGCCACCCCGCAGGCGAGTGAGAGTTTCTTCACTTCGCGCGCGACCGCCCGCACTTCGGAAACGCGGTCGGGCGCTGAGACAACCGATATTTCGGGCGCGGCTTTCATAGACTCCCGCTGCCCGTCGGAGTCTCCGTCGGCCTCGTCGCACAGCAGCCGCGCGGCCGCGAGTTGAATCGCGTTTTCCGGCTTTGAATCGAACCGGATCAGGTTAAACCCGGCCGCCTCGAACCTCCTTCTGGTGGGCTCCTGCCAGAGGTGGACGGAGCTGCCTTCGCGGTAAGAGAGCGTCGCGTACACCTCCGCCCCGTGCGCCGACAGGAGCGAAAGCAGCCTGACCTGCACGGGGGAGTAGAAATCGAAATCGTCGGCCGCGAGCAGGGAGTAGCCGCCGGCGATTCGCTCCCTCGCCTCCCGGCTCACGAGATGGCCCGTCGCCGTCTTCCCTTCGAGCAGTCTCACCGCGGCAAGCCCCGCGCCTTCGGGATCGAGCCGGCCGGAAGACGAGAGCGCCTCCTGATACCGCGCGAAGATGAGCGCGAGATCGCGGTCCTTTGCGGCCCTGCCTTCGGCTATCGCGGCGAACTCCTCCGGCCCGACCCCGGCCCGCCACAACTCGTCGATGAAGCGCGAGACCGCGACCGCGAGGCCGGGGCATTCCGCCGTGCCGCCGAAGTATTCGAGCCTGCCCTCAGCTGAGAGGCGAGCGGTTATGCGGCCGATCAGCCTGCCCCGCTCGTCGGGAGTTATCCAGCTCACGCCCTCTCGCACCTGCCCGAGCAGGCTCACGTAGAGCCCGGGGAACGAGGTAACGGTCTGTTCAGGCTTGCCCGCGCCCCCCGAACTCATCGTGGCCTTGAGCCGGTCGAAGAGTATCTCGCCGGACCTTGATGACGGCGAGATGAGACGGACCCCGCCGCGCCCGGCTTCGAGGGCTTCGGCCAGTCGCGAGAGCAGGTATTCGGTTTTCCCTGAATTGGCGGGGCCGATCAAGAGGTTCATGCCGGCGCGGATTATAGACAAGTACCCGCCGCCGCACAACCGCGCGGAATCATGAGAAAAGATTAATGGGCCGGGGACCTCATTTGATTCCGCTGGATTTTATTTATCTGCGCGTCGTAAGATTTCCATTTGATTTCGGGAAGAAAGATCGAATCATGGACCAACGCACGATCAACACTCTGGAACTCGACGCGCTTGTAAACCTGCTGGCCCGCCACGTCCAATCCCCTCTCGGGCGAAAGCGCGCGCTCGCGCTGCGGCCTTCGACCGACCGCGCCTGGATCATAAAGGAGCTGGACCTTACTTCGGAAAGCGCCAACTACCTGGCGGAGGGCGGGGCCTTCGGCCTGGGCGAGATAGCGGACCCCGAGCAGTGGCTCGAACAGCTTCAGGTGATCGGGACCAGCCTTGAGCCCCTACAGATTCTCAGCCTTCAAAGCCTCGTGTCGGTCGCGCTCGACCTGCGGGGCCAGTTCTCGGACCCCGATGTCAGGGGGAGGTATCCGGGGCTTTCGGCCATCACCTCGAAGATACCTGACCTGAGGCGAATGCTAGCGTCGATTCGCGGCAAAATCCTTCCGACCGGAGAGATCGACGACAACGCCAGCCCCGAGCTGAGGCGGATTCGCCGCGAGATAAACGAGCGCCGCACGAGGATATACCGCAACCTCGAATCCCTGATGCGCGACCGCGCGCCTTCCGCGATTCAGGAGGACATAGTAACCATCAGGAATGGCCGGTTCGTGATCCCCGTGCGGACGGACGCTCGCGGGCAGGTGCCGGGGGTCATGCACGGGCTGTCATCGAGCGGCCAGACCACCTTCGTCGAGCCGCTCGGCATCATCGACCAGAATAATGAGCTCGTCCGGCTGCGCGAGCAGGAAGAGATCGAGATCGGGCGGATTCTCATGGAGATCACGGAGGCCTTGAGGGTCAACCTCCCCGCGCTCTCATCGATGGTCGACGCCATCGCGGAGATCGATTTCTCTCAGGCGAAGGCGCGGCTTTCGAGAGAGTTCAACTGCGTGCGGCCCGAGGTGTCGGGGGGCAGCCTGCTCCGCCTGACGAACGCCCGCCACCCCTTGCTCGAACATGCTTTGAGGAACTCGGGCCGGTCGGTCGTGCCCGTCTCTCTGGAGATGGACGAAGACCACCAGACGATGGTGATAAGCGGGCCGAACGCGGGCGGGAAGACAGTCGCCGTTAAGACCGTCGGGCTCATAGCTCTGATGGCGCAGATGGGCCTCCACGTGCCCGCGGAGGAAGGCGTGATGCCCGTCTATAATCAAATCCTCGCGGACATCGGCGACCAGCAATCCATCGCGGCCAACCTGTCCACTTTCACCGCGCACATGCGGAACATCTCCGAGATGGCCGAGCAGCTCGCGCCGCCCTCGCTCATCCTGATCGATGAGGTCGGCACGGGCACCGACCCGGATGAGGGGGCCGCGCTCGGCGTGGCGATTGTCGATTACTTCAAGCGGGCGGGCGCGGCCATAATCGCCACGACCCACTACAACCCTCTGAAGATGTGGGCGTCGCAGACCGCGGGCGTGTTGAATGCTTCGGTAGAGTTCGACCAGCAGACCCTCAGGCCGACGTACCGGCTGATAGTCGGAGTCGCGGGGGCCTCGGCGGGCGTCGAGATCGCGCGGCGGATGAACGTCCCTCAGGTCATAATCGACGAGGCCCGGCAGTTGCTCGACCCGGCGCACCTTCAGGCGGGGGAGTACCTCAGACAGCTGAAGGCCACCGTAGACGAGCAGGAGAGCCTGCGCGCCGCGCTCGAAGAAGAGCGGCAGGCGACGGCGGAGAAATACGCGCGCCTCGACGTTGAGTTCGCGCAGAGGGAGAAGGGCCGGAGGGAAGAGTTCGAGAGCATGCTCGCGCAGACGGTCAGGGAGTTCTCTTCCGAAAGCGAGCGGCTCATCGCCGGGTTGAAGGACCGCGTGGAAGCGGCCCGGCTCAGGAAGGAGTCCGAAGCGCGCGCGGCCGGCCTGCGCCGGCAGGCGGGCGCGCGCCTGAGAAAGCAGGCGGAGAGCGCACCCGTCGCGGCGGTCGCGCCTCCGGGACTCGCGCCCGCCGCAACGACACCCGGCCCCGAGCCCCTCTCCGACGGGCAGTCGGGCGGGCTCGCGGAAGAGGCCGCGGAGATCGGCGAGCGCGATCACGTGCGAGTCATGTCCGTCGAAAGGGATGGGGTTGTGGAATCGATCAGCGGCGACACCTACACGGTGTTGATCGGCTCCCTGAGGTTCCGGGTCAAGCGCCACGAGTTGAGGCTTCTCAAGGCGGCCTCCCCCTCCCCCTCGAAGCGCGCGGCGGCGCTGCCCCGCGGCGTGAGCGCGTCAGTCAACGTGGACGAAGACTTCGGGGCCGAGCTTAACATCATCGGCACGAAAGCGGACGAAGCCTCGGAGAGGGTGGACAAATTTCTCGACGAAGCATTCCTCGCGGGGGTGGACAGCGTGCGGATCGTCCACGGGCATGGGAAGGGGGTGCTGCGCCGCGTGATTTCCAACCTGCTCAGAGGCCACCCGCACGTCGAGAGGTTCGAGCTCGCGCCTCCGAATCAGGGAGGGGCCGGTGCGACCATCGCGCACCTCAGGAAGTGAGCCCGCCGCGAAAAGTTGCGGATACGGGTTGCAAATATTTCGATACGGGGCGATAATCCAATCGCTCGTTGTCACGACCCTCACCAATAGGTAACGCTCCCTCAAATTGAACTCTTAAATGTGCGAAGCTCCGGCGAACGTTCGCCCGAGCGGTGGGGAAAGGCGAGCCTCCCTGTCTAATTTAGTGTTCCCCATTACGGTAAGAAAACTGCCTTGCGCGTTTTTCAGTTTGCTGTTAAAAATTCATAGCTCCCGAGCGCCGGAGGCTCCTTCAAAGTCCGATCAAGAATGGATAGGGCAATGCGTTTCCCACGTGGTTTTGCTGACGACGTAAAGAATCAGGCGGACATCGTTCGCATAGTGTCGGACTACGTGACCCTTAAGAAGAGGGGCGCGAACCACGTCGCCTGCTGCCCCTTCCACTCGGAGAAGACGCCTTCTTTCAACGTTCATCAGGGGAAAGGCCTCTTCAAATGCTTCGGCTGTAGCGTGGGCGGAGACGTGTTCGGGTTCGTCATGCAGATAGAAGGCTGTTCATTCACTGAAGCGGTTCGGATCGTCGCGGAGAAGACGGGCATCGCGATCCCGGCCGTCGAAGAAACGGAAGATTTTAAGAAGGTCGCGCGCGACCGCGAGACGATCCTGAAGCTGAACGAATGGGCCGCCGAGTTTTTCGAGAACTGCCTCGAGGAAGGGCCCGAGGGCGCGAGGGCGCGCGAGTACGTCGTGTCGCGCGGGATCACCGACGAGACGCGGAAACTTTTTCGGATAGGCTACGCCCCGGACAGGTGGGACGCCCTGATAACTCACCTGAAGCAGAAGGGGGCGACCGTCGACGACCTCGACAGCAGCGGGCTCGCCGTTCTCAAGGAGCAGGGCGGGCTCTACGACAGGTTCCGCGGCCGCGTCATGTTCCCGATAATGGATTCGCAGGGGCGCGTCATCGCGTTCGGCGGGCGGGTCATGGGGGAGGGGGAGCCCAAGTACCTTAATTCGCCGGAGACTTCGGTCTACACGAAGGGCCGGAACCTTTACGGCCTCGGGCTCGCCAAGAATGAGATCCGGCAGAGGGGGTTCGCGATCCTCGTCGAAGGCTACCTCGACTGCATAATCCCGTTTCAGGAAGGCATCCACAATGTCGTCGCGAGCCTCGGGACCGCCCTGACCGACAATCAGGTCAGGTTGCTGCGCCGCTACATGGAGAGGCCCAAAATAGTGGTGAACTTCGACCCCGATTCGGCCGGGCAGTCGGCGACCATGCGGTCCATCGAGATGCTGCTGACGGAAGGGTTCAAGGTGAACGTCCTTCGGATGCCGACCGACGACGACCCGGACGAGTTCGTCCGGGCGTACGGCGCGGACAAGTTCCTCGCCCTGCTCAAAACGACGCAGCCGTACATCGAGTACATCATAGACATCGCGAGCGCGGGGCGGGACCTTTCGAGGCCGGCGGGCAAGGTGGAGGCGATAAACTCGATCCTCCCTCACCTCGCGCGAATGCGCGACAGGTTCGAGCGCCTCGAATACGCGGCGCAGATCGCCGACCGGTTCAAGGTGGACAGCCGCACGATCCGGGAGGAGCTGAAGCGCACGGCGACGAGCGGGAAGACGAACCTCGACCAGAAGCGGCTGACTGCCTCGCAGGAGATCACTCAGGCGGAGCGCCAGCTGCTTGAGCTGCTGCTTGGCAGCCCGGAGGTGCGCCGCATGATCGTCCCGAACCTGAGCCGGGACGAGCTTGAGGGCCTCGCGACCGGCTCGATATTCTCGGCGATAATCGACGCCCACAACTCCGGGGACGAGACGGATTTCTCATCCCTGAGCGGGAAGCTGGAAAGCGAGAGCGACCTTGAGCTGCTCCCCGCCCTGCTGATGAGCGACCTCGCGTGGGCGGGCGAAAAAGATTTCGACACGTTGTTCAAGAAAGCCACCGAAGCGCTTTCATCTTTGAGGCGGAAAGAGCTGGAAAAAAGGCTCGACGCTATACAGATCGAGATCGGCCAGGCCGAGCGCGAGCAGGATACGGACAAGTATCTAAGGCTGTACCAGGAAAAGTCCCTGATGAAGAAACGATTGCTCGCGCTCGCCGACTGACAGGTGATCCCGGGAGGGGGGACGCGCATGAAGCAGGCGCGCTCCCCGCGTCTCTGATTGCTCCTAACGGTTGAGGTTCTGTCGAGGCTCTGTTTCGGCAGCTTGACAGATTTTCTTAATGAGGGTACGAATTCACAGTAGCCGGCAGGCGAACAGAAAGCTCGTAGCCCCACAGGAGAGCCGACATTGTCTGAAATCAACGAGAAATATCAAGACGAAGTAGAGAAACTTCTGGAAGTCGGGAAGGAGAAAGAGTATCTCACTTACGACGACATCAACCGTCTCCTCCCACCCGACATGAACTCGGCCGACGAGATAGAGGCTATCTTCGACGTGCTGGGCGCGGAAGGTATTTCGATTTCCGATTCTGACGAGAAGTTCATCGAAGTGGCGGCCACGACCGTCGCGGGCTCGGACGGCAAGATGGACGAGCCCCTCGACGAAGAGCTCGACCTCGACCTCACGCCCGGCAACCTCGACAAGACCAACGACCCGGTGAGGCTCTACCTCCGCGAGATGGCCGTCGTGCCTCTGCTCACGCGGGACGGGGAGGTCTCCATCGCGCGGCGGATCGAGCGGGGCCGGACGCGGGTGCTCAAGTCGATCTCGCGCTCGCCGATCTGCATCGAGGACCTGATTCAGATGGGCGAGAGGCTCCGGCGCGGCGAGCTGCACATCAGGGAGGTAGTCACCTTCAGCGAGCAGGAGGGGGTCACCGAGGAGCGGATAGAGGAGTACCTCAACTCGACCCTCGAAGCCATCGCCGAGTTGAAGAAGAGCTACGGGAAGACTCTGAAGCTTTACGAGCGGCTGCGCGAGGAGCCGAAGAAATCCCCGAAGCTGCCGCGCCTCCGCAGGCGGCTCGCCATCGCGCGCGTCGAGCTGAGCAGGCAGGTGCGCGCCCTCGACCTGGCGCTGCAGCAGAGCGACCGGCACATCCTGATGATCCGCGACTGCTCGGACCAGACGAGGCAGGCCAGGGCCGCGATTGAGAAGGCGAAGCGCGCGCTCGAAAAGAAGAAGTGGAACGAGGACGAGCGGGAGTTGAAGCGGAACCTGCGCGAGGCCGAGCGGAGGCTCGTGGACCTCGAAGAGTGCTGGCACGTGAGCGCGCTCGAAGTGGAGCGCTCCGTCTCGGCCATCCTGACGGGCGAGGAAGAGGCGAACGTGGCGAAGCAGGAATTGATCGAAGCCAACCTCCGCCTCGTGGTCTCAATCGCGAAGAAGTACACGAACCGGGGCCTGCAATTCCTCGACCTGATTCAGGAGGGCAACATCGGCCTGATGAAGGCGGTCGATAAATTCGAATGGCGGCGCGGGTACAAATTCTCGACGTACGCGACGTGGTGGATCCGGCAGGCCATCACGCGCGCGATAGCCGACCAGGCGCGCACGATCCGCATCCCGGTCCACATGATCGAGACGATCAACAAGCTGATCCGCACGTCCCGGGCGCTCGTTCAGGAACTGGGGCGGGAGCCCAGCTCGGAAGAGATCGCGAGGAAGATGGACATCCCGGTCTCTAAGGTTCGGAAAGTCCTGAAGATCGCCCAGGAGCCGATCTCCCTCGAAACGCCCATCGGGGAGGAAGAGGACTCGCACCTCGGCGACTTCATCGAAGACAAGACGATAACGAACCCCGCGGACGCCGTGATAACGTCGAACCTCCGCGAGATCACCGACGAGGTCCTGAAGTCCCTGACCCCGCGCGAAGAGAAGGTGATAAAGATGAGGTTCGGCCTCGGGCCGAACGGCAGCGAGCACACTCTGGAAGAGGTCGGTCAGCACTTCGCGGTCACGCGCGAGCGCATCAGGCAGATAGAGGCGAAGGCGCTCAGGAAGCTGCGCCACCCGTCCCGGTCCCGAAAGCTCAAGGCATTTCTGGAATCGGCGAGACCTTAACGAGACTTAACTAAGGAAGTTCGATCAATCTATCGGCCTGATCGGCCCCTCGCTGCGGCCGAGAGTCTTGGTCTCTTCAGGCCCTTCTTCCCCCTTCGCGGCTTCAGGCCGGGGCTCCGCCGGCACGGCGGAGACGGGCCGGGGCGCGGGCGTCTCGGGCGCGCGCGGCGGGTCATCATTTTCAATCCCACTCTTGTACCGGGCCAGCAACTCGTCGACGGCGGAGCGGGCGCGCTCAAGCTCCAGTTCCCTGTCGGCCTGCGCGACCTGCGACTCGACCGAAGGGCCGGAGGGGATGTTCAGGCGCGCGCGCATCTCGTCGATGGTGGCCGCGGGGTCGGTCGGGTCGAAAGGGGCCTGCACGCCCGCGAGGTTCTCGCGCATGGAGGTCAGGTAAGTGTCGCGGGCGAGGTCTTCGCCCTCGACGCGCCTCTGATCGCGAAGGGCTCGGGCGCGCGCGGCGGACTGGTTCGCTTCGGCGATCTGCTGAGTCAGTAAATCGCGCCGCGCGTTCAGCGCCACGAGGTCGCTCGCCGCGCTCTGGGCCGCGAGGTGTTCCCCGCGCTCTTGCAGGAGGCGCTCCCTCTCCGCCGCCCCGACCAGCTTCAGCTCGACTTCGGCAAGCTCCTTCTCAAGCATCTTGATCGCGCCGCGCGCGTGGACCTCGACCTCGTTGAGGCGGGCTATCTCGCCTCTGGTCATCGCCCTCACTTCCTTATCCGGGCTGCTCGCCTTATCGATCAGGTTATCCAGGTACGAGTTTATTAATCTTTTAGTCCTGTTCCACATCCCTTTACTCCGTCACGCGCCCATCGATTCAATGGATTCCTTAATGGTCCGGGCGAGAAGGTTCGCGCGCTCCTCTATCTCGCCGTAGTCCTCGCCTTCTATCATAACGCGCGCGAGGTTTTCCGTCCCCGAATACCTCACGAGCAGACGCCCCCGGCCCCGCATCTCCTGCTCGAACTTCTCGATCAAATCCATGACGGGCGAAAGTTTTTCGAGAGGGGGCTTGCTCGGGACCCGGACGTTGATCAGCACCTGAGGGAACTTCGTCAGAGAGGCCGCCAGCTCTCCGAGCGTCCGCCCGGACTCGCGCACGGCGCGGAGGAGTTCTATCGCGGTGATCAGGCCATCCCCCGCGAGCGAAATCTCCGGCAGGATGATGTGCCCCGACTGCTCCCCCCCGAGCTTCGCGTCGAGGGCGATCAACTGCTCAAGGACGTAACGGTCCCCGACCTGCGCGCGGACCATCCTGATGCCGCGTTCGCGCAGGGCGAGTTCGAGCCCCAGGTTGCTCATGACCGTGGAGACGACCGTGTCTCCGCCGAGCAGGCCCGCCTGCTTCATGTGGTCCGCGAGGACGAGCAGGGTGTGGTCGCCGTCGACCAGTTCGCCCTTTTCGTCGATGAAGAGGGCCCGGTCCGCGTCCCCATCGAATGCCACCCCGAGGTCGAAGCCGCCTTCGATGACGAGCCGCCGGAGCGAGTCCGTATGGAGCGACCCGCAGTTCTCATTGATATTCCGCCCGTCGGGGGAGGCGGAGATGACCCCGACCTCCGCGCCCAGCCGCCTGAACATCCCCGGGGCTATGAACGAGGCCGCTCCGTTGGCGCAATCGATTGCCAGCCGAACCCCTCCCAGGCTCAGGCCCCTCGACACTTCGCTGACCAGATAATCGACGTACTGATCGCGGTGGGCGGGAGGGGAGGCGAAGAATTCCACGCCGCTCGCTTCCCTCCCCTGCTCGGCGCGAGAAGGCGGCGGCCCGCCTCGCCCGATATATTGAGCAACATCGTGTTCGATCCTGCTCTCCATCTCGTCCGAGATTTTTTTACCCGACCGGGAAAAGACCTTGATGCCGTTGTCGTGGTAGGGATTATGGGAAGCCGAGATGACGACCCCCGCATCGAAGGGGGTCGTCCGGGCGAGGAAGGCGACGCCCGGCGTGGTCATCACACCGGCCGACTCCACGCGCGCGCCGGACTCCACGGCCCCCCTCGCGAGCCACTCTTCGAGGCGCGGGCCGGACTCCCTGGTGTCGCGCCCGATGATGAGAGATGGGGCATGGCCCAGGTCCCTCTTCAGATTGTCGGCAAGCGATCTGCCGATCTTTTCAACGGTCGCTTCGTCCAGAGGAAAGTCTCCCGCGACCCCTCTGATCCCATCGGTGCCGAACATCTTTTCTTTAAAGCCTTCCGGCATTCGTCGTGTTCTCCCTCCCGCGAAAATTACGCCTGCAGGCACGAGCCCGCCTTCAGGCTCTCATCTGATCCGGATAGTTTTGGGCTCGACCGACAGCACCGTAACCCGGCTCGCGTCTTCGTTAGTGATCGCGACCTGCGGCGACCCGTTGCCGTTGGCGTCGAGCACCACGGAAAGGGCCTCGGGGGTCAGGGCATCTACCGCGGAGCGCGCACCAAAAACCGTCACTTTGACAAATTTCGGCACCGGCTGGGCCGATGGAGGCGCGCCCGTCAGGGTGACGGGGACGCGGTCGAACACGCGCTCTTTTCTGATCTCCCCGATGTTCACCGTGAGCATCACCGTCCGCGTGCGCTCGTCTTCGAGGTTGATGTTCGGCGAGCCCATGTCGATTGCGACCTCTTCGCTGAAGGTGGCCGTCTTGTCCGAGAGGCTCACGGTCTCGGTCGAGACGCCCTCGATGGAATTGACGGCGCTCGCGGCCCCCTCGATGCGCACGGAGGAGGGGGTGATATGCCAGCCGAGCAATTCGTACCCTTCGGGCAGGGAGCCTTCGAACCGGGGCTTGATCACAACCTCGCGCTCGACGACCCGCTCGACGGTGACGCGAATGCTGCGCGGCTCTATGCCGCGCTCCTCGACGCTGGCGGGGAGTCTGGTCTTGTCGAGCGCGAGAAATACGACCCGCACCCCGGCATCGACGCCCGACAGGTCTCCGATCAGGGCGAGGTCCCCGGACCTCAAAGAGTCGAGCACGTCGCGCGGCCCGCGCAGGTTCACCTTCGCGGCGAGGGTCGTGTCGTTCGAGAGGGTTATGACGAGCGAGTCGGGGAGGTTGCGGAGTTCTATCGGGACGTTATGGATGGCGATCTGGCTCACCGGTCGCGACGCCACCGACCACCAGAGGACGGCCGTGATCAAAATGGCCAGCACTTTCAGGCCCGTATTCTCAAGGGCGTAGTCCTTCGCGTACTCCTTGATCAGGGTCAAATAATCCAGGAATCTATCCATACCGGCTCACTTGATATAAGTCTCGGTCACCTGCTCCCGCGCCCCTTCGCCGCGGGGCGCGGACGCGACGCGGCCCCGCGCGCGTTTCGGGCGGACGACTTCGCTCAGGCGGCGCGAAGGCTCCAGAGATTCGCGGATCTGGTCGCGCAGACGCGAGCTGTTCAGGTAGCGTGTGATCTCCCCGTTCTGGACGAAGGAGATCACGCCCGTCTCTTCGCTGACGACGACGGCGACCGCGTCCGTGTCCTCGGTGACCCCGATGGCCGCGCGGTGCCTCGTGCCCAGTTCCTTCGTCAGCCTCGGGTTCAGGGTCAGGGGCAGGAAGCAGCTCGCCGCTTCGACTCTGTAATTGCGAATGATCACGGCCCCGTCGTGGAGCGGGGTGTGAGGGTCGAAGAGCGTTACGAGCAGGTCGTAAGAGAGCCTCGCCCCGAGCGAGACGCCCGTGTCCACGTAGTTCTGAAGGCCGACGTTCCGCTCGAAGACGAGGAGGGCCCCGATCCTGCGCGAAGAGAGTGTCATCGCGGCGAGCACGACCTCATCGTAGGCTTCCTGTCCGAACCTCGCCCTCCCGAAGCGCAGGGGCCTGCGGAGGTTCGAGCCCACGCGCATGAGCGCGGACCTGATCTCGGGGGCGAATATCACGAGGATGGCAAACCCGAAATACAACAGAGAGTTCCGCATCACGAACTGGAGGGTCTCCAGCCCGAAGACGACCGAAACCTGATAGAGCAGGCCGACGCCCAACAGCCCAATCGCCATCTGGACGGCCCGCGTCCCCTTGACGAGCTTCAGCAGGCCGTAGATTATCGCCCACACGACGATGAAGTCGACCAGGTCGGTCAACCGGAGCTGTTCGATGAATTTCAGCAATTCCGTGGAGCGATCCATTCCAGCCCACCCGCTAAGCGGTCGTTCGATACAAAGTTATTGACGCGCCTGATAGGCGATTGGGCGGACAAAAAAGCCGCCATTTTCGGTATCAAATGGAACGACGCTTCCGAAGAAATGACCAGGTTCAATCCGTTCGGTCAACTCGCCACCCGGCAGGTGCGATCAGCGGACTCCGAAGCGTACGACCCGGCATACACGTATCGCCTTCCGATTCACGGCAGCTCGGGTGAGTCGAAAGAGTCAATTTCTCTGCACCTACGCGGCACATCAAGGGGAATCTCTACGCAGGCACTGAACTTGAACCGTCGGGCGCGCGGGCGATTCAAGGCACACCACACATCCCACGCGCTTCCGGTATCCTCTTCCGCTCTGTTAGATGTCACTTGCGCTTCGCGCTTTGCCGCCGGGAGAGACTTTTTCGCCTCGATATTACAAATCACGTCACTTTTGACGACGGCGCGCCGCCACACCTTTAGAGTAAGAGCGATAGATTCATTTCCCTATGGTATATTGCGTGCCTCACAGAATCAAGGCAAAGCCATTGCCGGTTATTAATAAACGCGCCTTCTTCGGCATCTTTAATCTCAATGTAATAAATTCACCGCGGCGCTTCGGACGCGGCCATCTCACTCGGCCGCTTTCCCGCCCACCGTAAGCGTACAGCGCCACACCAAATCCGTATTATTTTCCCCCATACCGTCCCACCCGGATTTAAAAACCGGCTTAAAACCCGAGTAAAACTCCGCGGCGAGGTCTGGCACCAGGATTGCTCAATATTTCGGCGTCACGAAGAAATTTTGAGGGTGAAGGAAAATGACGATCAAATTAATAAAGCGAGACCAGCAGCCCAGGGCGGAGGAAAAACCGAACGCGGAGCCATCCGTCTCTCAGTTAATGATGACGACCAGGTCCTGGGTCGATGAATTCAAGGCGCGCAAGGCGACCGGCAATTCGATGTTGAATGACCTGCGAAAGCTCAGTTAGAGGCGGCCCCTCCCGTACCGGCAGGGTCCCCCTCGGCAGCTAAACCACCGGGCAATCTTTTAAACCCACACGATCTTAATCAGCACGCCGTTCAACTCACACTCATATGCCGCAAGCTCGGCGTCGAGTTGTAAGCACCGGTCCGTCTGCTCAATATAATGGAGACGATTAATAGGCCGGGTCAGGCTCCGGTCAACGAGGTCTGTTTCGACCTTACGTCGAGGGCGGCCTTGAGGATGATGTCCGCGGCCTCCCTCTTCCTGACGAGGGGGATTTCCTGAGCGCCGTCGCCTGTGACCAGGGTGACCCGGTTGGTCTCCACGTCGAAGCCGGAATCCGCCGCCGACACGTCATTGGCGACTATCAGATCACAGCCCTTTTCGCGAAGCTTCTTCACAGCGTTCTCGATCACGTTCTCGGTTTCGGCCGCGAAACCGACGAGCACCTGCGAACCCCTGGCCCCCGACGCGGCGGACAGGATGTCTTCAGTCCGCTCCATTTCAAGGGTGAATTTTTCGCCGCTCTTTTTGATCTTTTGACCCGCGACCCGAACGGGCCTGTAATCCGCCACGGCCGCGGCCATCACGACCATCGTCGAGGAAGGCAGGTGGGCCATGACCTCGGAGTACATCTCGTACGCCGACCGGACCCTTATGGTGCTCACCCCCCGAGGCGGTTCGAGCGACACCGGGCCGGAGACGAGCGTCACGCGAGCCCCGCGGGCCGCCGCCGCTTCCGCAATCGCGTAGCCCATCTTCCCGGAGGACCTGTTGGTCACGCCCCGGACGGGGTCGATGGCCTCGTAGGTCGGGCCAGCCGTGATCAACACGTGCTCTCCGGCGAGGTCTCTATTATATTGAGCAACTTGAGCAACGAAAGAATCCCGCGCGGTCGCGGCCGGTCCGCCGGGCTCTGCCCCGGCGGTCTTTCGGCCTTCGACGATCTCGATGGCTTTGCTGACAATCTCTTCGGGCTCGGCGAGCCTACCCGCGCCGACCGTCCGGCAGGCGAGGTACCCTTCGCCGGGGTCGACGAAATGAACGCCCCGCTCTTTTAATCTTCTGACGTTCTCCTGAGTGGCCGGGTGCCCCCACATCTCGACGTTCATCGCCGGGGCGACCAGCACCGGGGCGGTGGCGGAGATGTAGAGAGTCGAGAGGAAATCGTCGGCTATCCCGTGGGCGAATTTCGCAAGCAGGTTGGCGGTCGCGGGGGCCACGAGCAGGAGGTCGACCGACTGGGCTATCTGGATGTGCTTGATCTCCGGGTCGTCGGTCGGCGCGAACATCGAGGAGATCACCGGGTACCCGGAGATCGCCTGAAACGTAAGCGGCCCGACGAACTGAGTGGCTGAGGAAGTCATCACGACCTGCACGGCAGCGCCGCGCTTCTGGAGGCCCCGCATGACTTCCACGGCCTTGTACGCCGCTATGCACCCCGTAACGCCCAGAGCGATCTTCATCGATTCATCCCTTCGATTCCCGTAACCCGCGCGGTTATGCCTCCGCGGGCGGTTCCTTAACCACCTGCTGATACTGCACCAGACCGCGCTGCACTTCCTCGAGGGCCACGCGGGTCGTCTTCTTGGAGGCGCTCTGCAAGCGGGGCTTCGCGCCCTTCTGAAGCTGCTTGCTGCGCTTGGCCGCGAGCAGCACGAGGCGGTACTTGCTGTCTATGGAAGTGGTCCAGTTGTCTTCGTCCCTTGTGTCAGCCATTAATTATTTCACCTCCGAATGTCGATATGATCTTACGAGCGACGTTGCGCTGCCGTTCCGAGCGGTGGCGCTCCGATACGATTATGCCTTCGAGGGCCGAGCTGGCGCGTTCCAGGCTGTCGTTGACTATGACGTACTTGAACCTGTCATAAAGCTTAACCTCCTCCGCCGAATTCTTCATCCGCCGCTCCAGGTCCGAAGTCTCGTTCAGGTTACGCAGGCGGAGGCGGGATTCGAGCACTTCCCTCGAGGGCGGGAGTATGAAGACGGTTATCGCGTCCGGCATCCGCGTGCGAATCTGTTCCGCGCCCTGCACGTCAATATCAAGGATAACATCGAAGCCCTCCGCAAGTCTCTGCTCAAGCCATCGCTTCCTCGTCCCGTAGAGGTGGCCGTGGACCTCAGCAGACTCCAGGAACTCGCCCCTTTTACGCATCGCGAGAAACTCTTTCGGGGTGACGAAGAAGTAATCGACCCCGTGCTGTTCGGAGCCGCGAATCTTTCTTGTCGTGTAAGAGATCGAGTATTCGAGGTGATCGACGTTCTTCAAGGCCCGCTCGACGAGCGAAGACTTGCCCCCGCCCGATGGGGCGGACACGACGATGAGGTTGCCCCTCTGGGCGGAGTTTTCATCGGTCGCCGCCGGGCCCCCGCCGGAAGGCCCCGCGCCACTCTCTATCGGAGGCCGACTCTCACTCGGCATTCTGAACTTGCTCCCGCAGTTTTTCGACTTCCGTCTTAATTACTATGGCGGCATCGCTGATGGCAAGGTCGCCCGATTTCGAGAGGATCGTGTTCGCCTCCCGGTTCATCTCCTGTAGTAAAAAATCGAGCCGCTTGCCCACTTCGTCATCGACCTGGATCACGTCCCGCATCTGTGAGATGTGACTCTTGAGCCGCGATATCTCTTCGCTGATGTCGCTGCGGTCCGCGAGCATGATCGACTCCTGCGCGAGGCGCGTCTCGTCGATCTGCCCGTTCCCGATGACCTCCTGCAAGCGCCTCGCGAGCTTCTCTTTGTAGATTCCGGGGAGTTTCTTCGCCTCACTCTCTATCGGGGGCAACTGCTTCTCAATCGTGTCGAGCCGCGCGGTCATGTCCGAGACGAGCCCCTGCCCCTCGACTATCCGCATCTCCGTGAGGGTCACGAGCGCCTGCGACACGGCCTCGACCACGCCGGCCGTGAGCGCCTCGTCCAGCTGGCCGAAGTTCTGGGACACCTGCAACGCTCCGGGCAGCTTCGCCACCAGTTCGAGGGACATCTCCCCGCTCAGGTCGAAATCGGACTTCAGCTTGTTGAGCGCGTCCAGATAGCCGGAGACGAGGGGCCGGTTTATCTCGAAGACCGCCTGCCGGGTCTGGTCCACGACCACCGTTACGTCCACGCGGCCCCTCTTGAGCGCCCCCTGAATCTGCTTCTTCAGGGTCACTTCGAGGCTCGCGAGCTCCTGCGGCAGCCGCGTGTGAATGTCAAGGAAACGGTTGTTGACGGAGCGAATATCGACGCGCACCTTGAAAGTGTCGCCCTCGGCGCTTCCCTGCCCGAAGCCTGTCATGCTCTTAATCATTATGAGTCCTTTTCTGTTAGTCTCATCAATCTTCGTTCGCAACCGCCACGCCGGTTTCCGGAATGGCGTCGGAAAATTGCAGCTCGTACAGGTCCCGGTAAATGCCCCCGCGGGCCATCAGCTCGGCATGCGTCCCTGAATCGACGATGCGCCCGCGGTCGAGGACCACTATCTTGTCCGCCCGGTGAATGGTCGTGAGCCTGTGCGCGATGACGACGGTCGTGCGCCCCTTCATCAGGTTCGCCAGGGCGCTCTGGACCAGCCGCTCCGAATGCGTGTCGAGGGCCGAAGTCGCCTCGTCGAGGATCAGGATCGGCGCGTCCTTCAGCAGGGCCCTTGCGATTGCCAGCCTCTGCCTCTCGCCCCCGGACAGTTTCACCCCGCGCTCTCCGATCAGAGTGTCGTACCCCCCGCGCTCCATGATGAAGTCGTGCGCGTAGGCGGCGCGCGCGGCGGCTTCTATCCGGCCGCGGTCGAAATCGGGCCTGCCGTAGGCGATGTTGTTGATGATCGAGTCGTTGAAGAGAATCACGTCCTGGGTAACGAGAGCGATCTGCGCGCGGAGGCTGTCGAGCTTCGCGTCCCTAATGTCGACCCCGTCAATGAAGATTTCTCCTTTCGTCGGGTCGTAAAACCTCAGGAGCAGGTTGGTGAGCGTCGTCTTGCCCGCCCCGGAGAGCCCGACCAGGGCGACGACTTCGCCGCGCTCGACCGTAAGGCTGACATCCCTGAGGATGGGCACCGACGAGTCTTTATAAGAGAAGAAGACATCCCTGAACTCGATCCGGTCCTTGAGCGGCCCCAGCTCCACGGAGTCGGGCCGGTCCCTCTTCTCCGTGTGAGTGTCGAGCAGGACGTAGATGCGCGTGATCGCGGCGAACGACTGCTGGAAGAAGTTCTGGGTCCGAGACAGCTTTCTGAGCGGGTCATACATTTGCAGCATCGCGACTATGTAAGCCGCGAAAGTGCCGATGGTCATCGCCCCCGCCGCGATCATCTGCTGGGCGTAGACCAGAAAGCCGGCGGCTATTATGACCCCCACCAGTTCGAGGATCGGCGACGACAGGAACACGACGCGGGCGGCTTTGACCTGCGTCCCGGCCAGGTGGAGCAGGGCTTGGCGAAACTTCCGCTGCTCGAATTTCTCCATCCCGAAAGCCTTCACGATCCGGTGGCCCGAGATCGTCTCCTGCGCGATGTCTAAGACGCCTTCGGTCCCCTCCTGGGTCGTGTGCGCGATCCGCCGCAGCTTGCGGCCGAACTTCACGGTCAGCAAATAAACGAAAGGCCCGACGAACAGGATCGCGAGCGTCAAGCGCCAGTTGAGCATGAAGACGAGCGCGAACAGGGCCAGGAACGTCAGGCTCTCGCGGAGCAGGTCGGCGAGCAGGGTCGACACCGAGTTCTGGACCTTTTCGGCGTCGCTGATTATGTGCGTGGTCAGAGCGTTGGTCGGGTGGTCCGCGAAGAATTCGTTCGACTGCTTTAAGATGTGATCGTAAAGGCGCTGCCTGAGGTCCACGACTGCCCCGACGCCTATGCGCCACATCAATATATTCGAGATGTACTCAGAAGCGCCGCGGATCACCGTGAACAGGACCAGCAGACCCGCGATCAGGGGCAGAGCATTCGTGCCCCGCGGGAGGTAATTCAGGACGTCGATCTTCGCCGAGAGGGACGCCGGCGATTGGGCTTCGTCGCGGGGCAGGAACTCGCGCGTTCCCGCAAGAGAGCTGGCGGACAGCGTGTCGATGGTCGATTTGAGAAGCGCGGTCCGTCCGGCCTCAAAGATGCCGACCATCGCCATCAGGATGAAAGCGAAGGCGAAGAGACCCGCGTACGGCCTCACGTTCTTTAACAGTATCCGGAAGTCTCTCATTACGGCGTGTCCGAGAAGGCGCGCTCTGATTAAACGATTGATTATACGCGCGGCCTTCTCAACGTCAAGCTTTCCGCAGATCAAAGCCGACGGATCACGCCCCGATTAAAGCCCGAATAGACGCACGGATCATTTCGCGTAGTAGCCCTTGCGGGTGCGGACCGCCGCGTCGGGCTTGCTGACATTCACCCGAATCCGCCTGAACGTCCCGTCCCGCTCGGGGTTCGTGGAGTAGTAGCCGACGCTGTAAACGGTGCGCAATGCCCCCGCGACCTGCCTGTACACCCCCGACAGATCGCGCACGTCTTCGGCTTTGAACAGCACCCCGCCCGTCAGGTCAGCCACGCCGTTCAACTGCTGACGAGCCGTCACGTAGGCTTCGCCCGAAAAATTGCCCCGGAAGGCTTCGTCGAATTCGGTGTCGAGGTAGATCGGGAAAACTATCACGTCCGACTCTTCGAGCCTGCGGGCCAGAGCGGTGAAAGAGACGCGACTCGGGACCGGGTCGTACCGGTTCAAGGAGCTGTCGACCCCGTCGGTCATGACCACGATGGCATTCCGCTGCCCCTCGGTCCCCCGAAGGACTTCGTTCAGAGACACCCACATGGCTTCGTAAAATGCCGTCCCCCCCTCCGGCTTCTCGATGGCCCTGATCTGCTTACGCAGGAGGTCGCGGTTCGAAGTCAGGGGCGAGACGACCCGCACGCGGTCCGTGAACGTGATGACCGAGACTTTGTCCTGCGGGCCTATCACGTCGAGGAATTTCAGAGCGCCCGATTTAATGACATCAAGCTTGTCCATGATCGACCCCGAAAGGTCGAGCAGAAGGACCAGATTGAAAGGGGCGGTCGAGGGCTTGAAGAAATCGACCTCCTGGCGCACCCCGTTCTCGGAGATCATCAGGTCCTCTTTCTTCAGGTCTTCGAAGGCGAGCCCCGACCGGTTCGTGACCATGACGTTCAGATTGACGAGGGACGATTCGAGCTTTATGGACTCTTCATTCTCGCCCGCCTCATTCTCCCCCGCCCTCTCCGGGCCCGCGTCGGCGGCCGCGTCCGATCCGTCAGGTCTTTTAAGGACCGGCTTCCCCGCCCTCGGCGACCGGGCGATCATCTGGTCGGGCAGAGGCTCATCCTGATTAATGTGATCCTGAGCGTCATCGCGCCGCCCGGTTGACGGCGGCCCGTCATACTGCGGCCGGGCCGGCCGGTTCACGCCCGCGGGCCGGTCCTGCTCATCATCCGGCCAGGCTCGCGGCCCCTGTGACCCGCCGCTGTCTATTCGGGCCGGGCCCCGGTGTCTGTTCACGTCGTCCTGCCTCTGTGACTGCTCGTCCGAATTAGGGCCGTACCCGAGGGGGCGATCAGCCGGGATGATCCTGACGCTCAGGCCGGTCGATCCGGCGCTCTCTTTTTTCTCGTGGCGCGGGCGCGCGAAAGGGCCGCCGGTCTGCGTGATGTTCTCCTCATCACTCGTGGTATTTTGAGAGAGCAGGACGCCCCCGCCTGAGTTCCGGTTCGAAGGGTAGTGAATCCGAGCGCCCGCGCCCATCGATTGATTGGAGGCGCTCTCTTCTTCCAGGACCCTCCCCCCGCTGCTCTCCTGCTTCGCGCTCGTGCTCTGCCCGGTGGACCCTATGGTCGCGCTGCCCGGCATCCCCTGGCTTCCGCCCCGGCCGCCCGGGGCCGACTGCGGGAATCCCGCATGGGTTTGCTGATCCCGAGATTGAGCCGATTGATTAGATTGATCAGACTGAGCCGGGCCATCCTGATAGACGTTGCCGCTCCGCGCGTCGGCGACGGAGGCGGCGGGGGCGGATGATGCGTCCGAAGACCCGCGAGCGAGGGTGATGTTACCGCTCTGGCTGGTCAGTATGACCGGAGAGATTCCCGAGCCGAGCTTACCCTGAAGGCTCCGAGTCCCGTTGCGTTCCGACACCTCAATCGGGAGCGTGGCCCGGACGACTCCGCGAGTCGAGTTCATGATTATTCGTGCGCTATCGTTGGGAGGGATGCGGTAATCGATCTTGCCTCTCGTCGTTTCGACGACCGCGCTCGATAACGCGCCATCGATTTCGACGGGCCAGATGCCCCCGTTGACCTGAACGCGCGAACGTCGCGGGACGTAGACCGTCAGGTCGATGCGCCCCTCCTGCCCGGCCTCCCGGCACTGAATGATTACGGTGTTCTGGGCGCTCATCAGGACGATCTCCGATTGGGCGAGGGCCGCCCCGGCGGGAGACTTCTCGGCAACGACCCGCACCGAAGGGTTGCTCCAAACCTCGATTCGCGTGGCCCCTCTCGAATTCTCTATCCTGACCTCCCCTTCGGGTTTAAGCGGGAAACTCTCAACGCGAACGGAGGTGCTCTGGGCGTGCGTTGTGGATGGGGGGAAGATCGACAGCGATTGAGCGGAGAAAAGAACTGCAAGGCATGCGAACCCTGATAGGATTTTCGAGAACCCGTTTACCAGAGTCGGAGCATTCGTCTTCATAACCTGCCTCCGATTTCTTGATCAAGGGTGATTACCACGTCGCGCCCGGACTCTCCGTTCGACCACGACAGACAGAACTCTCCCCAGATTGTCATACAAGTGGTCAAACTAGTCAAACAAAGGACATATGCCCCGAACGGGTAATACCCCCGGCCCTCGATATTCCCGACAAAATGAAAGAGGGGCGAGCACTTCTGCCCGCCCCGATTTCGAAATCCAAGTGGATGACCTACCGATCAGTTCCCCGATGCCCGCTGAATCTCGCGAGCGTTGTAGCCGCGCCTGTGCCGGACGGCGATGTCGCTCCGGCCTTTGATGCGAATCTGAATGCTCCTGCGGCCGCCGTTGGTCAGAGGGTTGGTCGGGTAGTAGCTAACGACGTAGACGTGCCGCAGTTCGTCGGCGATCTTCGTGGCGAGGCGGCTCAGGTCGCTGATCTGCTCGGCATCATAAACGGGGCCGCCGCCCGCCGTCGCGATGGCTTCCATGAAGTCTCCGTTTCCGCGCCTGCCTCGTTGAGGCGGGGCCGCATAATTCACGCCCCCGTTCTGCGACGCAGAATTGAAGTTAGTGAAATTACCCCCCCTGCGCCTTCGGGGCCACGGGAATGGGAAAGGGAGTTGAAGGTCCGGGAATGGGTTCCTGTTCCGGGGCCAGGGGTTGACCTGAACATTGGCCCCGCCCGGATACCTCAACCCGTACACGAGCACATCGGACTCCGACACGACGTTGATGGCCTCGTCGAAGCTCGCGCGATTGCTGGTCGTGTCCTCCCCGTCGGAGAAGAGGATCATGGCCTTGCGGCCTTCCAGACGCTCCATCCGCCGGGTGATCGTTTCATAGACGGCGTCATAGACGCTCGTGCCGGAGCCGGTGTACGTGCTCCGGATCGCGGATTCGAGTTCGCGGCGATTGTTGGTGAAGTCGGTCAGGTAGGAGACGCTTCTATCGAAGGACACGACCATCACCCGGTCCTGCGGGCGCAACTGGCGCACGAAAGCGAGGGCCGCGTCTTGAATCTCCCTGTGATTGTCCGCGGTGCTCGGGCTCATGTCGAGCACGAGCGCCACGTTGAAGGCGACCTCTTCGTTGGTGAAGAACGCGACCTCCTGCTGCGTCCCGTCCTCGTAGAGCAGAAAATCCTTCTCCGACAGCTGCGGGACATACCTGCCCGACCTGTCGCTTACGAGGACCGGGATGTTCACGAGCGTCGCGTCCAGTTTTATAGTCTCATCTTCCCCGCCTTGCGGTGCCGCAACGTCGTCATTTGATCGGCCTGAACGCGGGTCCACGCGCGACTGGCTGTTTATCCCCTCGTCCTGAGGGTCCGACGAGCGGCGCAGCACCGGCTTCTTCTTCTCGGGCTGCTCCTGCTGCGGGTAATCCTCGGAATTCGGCCGCCGCAAAACAGGCGTCCTCCGGTTAGAAGGCTCCTGCTGCCGCGAATTCGTATCGCGGGACGTATTCGGCTGGCTGTCACCCGCGGGCGTCGCGCGGGAGTTATCCCGCGCCGGGGGTGTGGCTCTCGGCTCGGGGTTCGAGCCCGCCCCCGACTGTGACCTCTGGGACGGGTCGAGCGGCGGACGGTCAAATGGCGGAGGGGTCTTCTGACTCTGGCCGGAAGCGTTGGAGGAACTGCCGGTCGATTGAGTCTTCGCGCCTTCCTTTCGACTTTGATCCTGCGACGCGGGGGCCGCGCCGTCTCCGTCCGGCGGCCGGTCGAAATCGTCAGAGGGGTCGAGGTCTTTGGGAGTCTGGGAGTCTTTGGATTGGTTCTGATCCTTGGTGCCCGCGGGCTGTTCGGGCGCGGCCCGCTTGACCGATGAGCCGTTTTTCCCCCGACGCGCGCGGGCCGTGTCGCCGGATTGAGGGCTCGGGTTTAGTGACGAGACCGCCAGGGCAGGCGGAAAACCTGTTAAAAACGTTGCCAGGACCAACGCAAACGTGAGCGCGGATCGTACAAACGTGACTTTCATGGCGGAACTCCGTTCGGTTGCAATTGCAGAGAGGTTAGGAACAAGACTGGCTTTTCGGCCCGCTCCAATCCGGCGCGCCAAGCCATTTCCCACACGTGCTTCAACTCCGCCGGGTTGGATGCCCGAGATGTGGCCCCGCGTGGCCCGTAGGCCATGAATAATATTCCTCTTGGACCGAACTTGCTATGACAGTCGGAGAAATGTAAATATTTATGGAAAATTATTTCAAGGGATTTAAATAATGGCGAGCAATGTCAAAGAGTTGAAGAATCTGGAAGAGCTTGAAGAGGCGATAAAGGAATCCAAAGAGAGGCCGGTGTTATTCTTCAAGCACAGCTCAACCTGCCCGATCAGCGCGCGGGCCTTCAGGGAGTTTAAAAACCACCTCGAAGAGGCGGACTCGGGTGTCAGCTACAAACTCGTCACGGTCCAGGTCGCGCGGCCCGTGTCGAACGAGATAGCCCAGAGGCTTCAGGTCCGGCACGAAACCCCGCAGGCCATTCTCGTGAGGGAGGGCCGCGAGGTCTGGAATGCCTCCCACTTCTCGATCACTTCCAACTCGCTCGAAGAGGCCATCCGCAGCCACTAGCGCGCCGCGGGCATGTTCGGGGCATGTTCGGAGCAGTTCAAAAAGCCGCCCGGCCGGAGACCGCCGCCTGCGTGGTCGCCTCCATGTTTGACCGGAGGCCGACCAGGCTCTCCTTTAACGCCCCGAGGATTTTCGGCTGCGCCATCCGCTTCTTCATGAATCCGAAAGCGCCCCCGAGCATATCGACCTGTAGCCTTAACGAGTACGCCACGAGCGTTCGCGGGGTCCCCTGCGGGTCGTTGTCGAAGGGGATCAGCTCCGCGACACTGAGTCCCGCGTCGGTGTAGTGGCTCGAATAGAGTTGCTTCGACGCGATCAGGACCCGGTTGCCGTCCCGGTGAATTATCACGTGGACGACGTTGATGACCGGCTTCATGTCCCCGAACTTTTGCTTGGCCCAGTAGACGAACGACTCCGTGTCGGGGGCCGAAGCCTGCGGGAAAGAAGAGATCGCCTGATAAAACTGCGCGCAGTGGCCGGAGTTTTTGGCCTGCTCGTTCGCTAGCTGAAGGAATGCGTCGTGCGCGTTGACGGGATCGCCCTTATCATTGTAAGCGACCATCGCTTTCGCCCATTCCGCGAGGTAGGACTCCACGCGCCCGACTATCCTCTTCTTGTACTCGTCCGCGAGCCGGGCTTTTATCGCGGGGGTGAGCTGAGCCGAGGAGCTGACCAGAGCCCGGATCGACGCGATCTCTTCCTTGCTCAACTTAATGTCCGACTCTCCCACCTTGCACTTCGCCAGGGCCATAATGTCTTTGTGATCAATCGTGAGGTCTTTCAGATCGGACAGGGATGGGGTGGGGCTGAATTTGCCCGAGCCCATCACTGAGGATTGATTCCTGAAGTAGTCCAGGTTCCTGAACGAGTCCGTAAAGCTCTCGGGGGTCGCGTCGGCGACGACGATCCCGAAGCCGGTCACTTCCCTCGAATTGCCGGTCGCCAGGCTACGAACGATGACCTGTCTGTTGATCAGAGCCCTCACCTCTTCGGGTTTTAATTTCAGGTGACTGACACGGGCCTGAACCATCTCCGGCGACAGCGCGCCGCTTCTTGTCCCCGCATTGACCAGAGCCGAAGTCAACAACGATGTGATTAAAACCAGGAAGCTCGCTCGTTTCATTACCCTGTACCCCTTCCGTCCTTTTGTTCGCTCTTTTCTACAGCCGCTTATCCCTCGGCAAAACATGTGCCAGAGTACTGAACGCCCTCAGGACACGATTTAGGCCATATTGTCGAATGATTCGGCGGATTCGTGGACGGCTTCCGTACGAACCGGCAAGTCGCGGGCTAATACATCTTCGGAGTCACTTTTCGCACAGCCCGGCCGGGAAGGTATGGCGTTAATGAAAATTGTTTGAGTCAGGTTTTTCGGAGAGAGCTTTGAACGCGGGGTGGTTTTGTAAAGTAGAAGGCATTTCGCGCCGGAAGGCTCAGGCGTAGCATTCTCGAAGGCGCTCAGTATATTTAATGTGATTAACGCAGGCTTCTATTATTCGGCTTTTTCAGTGAGCCTCCGGCAGGGCTTCATAAAGCCGCTTCATAAGGCCCGGACGTCGAGCCTCGATTGATCTCCCACATTAACCGGCCGCCTTATGTCGGTGTGATTGACTCCGCGGGCGATGATTTGAAGCACGCCTTTAAGACATAAAAGGCTTATTCCGTAAACCACCGACAACAGCAGCGCGAAGAAGACCACGGCAACTATCAGCCCAAGCATAGTACTTCCCCTCCTTTCCCTCACTCTAATCAGGGCAACCCCCGTGCCACCCTCCGTTCGCTCTTTGCTCGCTGAAAACCTCCGGGCCGTCTCTTAACGATTCAATTTATGAATCAAACCTGTACAACAAATAAAATAGTTTGCTTGACCGAGTTCGGGCCGTTTACACATAATCTCCGGCTGACGTGCTAATGAAAAAGCCAGGCATTAAATCAGAGCCCCTTCTGCTCGGCATCATATTCGTGATCCTCTCGACATCGACCCTGGTCTGGAGCGTCGCGGAGAAGTCGCCTCCGGTCTGGGACCCGTCCGACCACATGAGCGCCGCGTACGATTATTACCGGTACGCGGCGAAGGGAGATGTGTCGGGACTTGCGCACGAGTTCTTTATCGAGCCGCATTACTACGCCCCTCTGGTCCACATGGTCACGGCGCTGGTCTTTCTCATCGCCGGCGCGTCGCGCGTATCGGGTATCGTGGTGAACCTGCTCTCACTCGCCCTCCTGCTCTACTCGGTGAACTGGATGGCGCGAAGGCTTTACGGGGCGGGGGGCGGCCCTTTTTATCCGGGAGTGCTCGCGGCCCTTCTGGCCGCCTGCTATCACTTCAGCGCGTGGCTGATGCATGACGCTTTTCTGGATTTCCCGCTCACGTCTATCGTCGCGTCGGGCTTCGCCAGCCTGATTAGTGCGGGCGATTTTACGGACCGCCGGAAGGCCATATTATTCGGAGTCGTCGCGGGCCTCGGGCTGTTGACGAAGCAGACCTTCGCCTTCTTCTTCGTCCTCCCCGCGATTTATATCGCCTTCCGGGTGCTCTGGTCCCGCGACCTGAAGGCATGCATCAACCTGCTGCTCGCGGCCTTCGTCGCGCTGGCGGTCGCGGCGATATGGTACTGGCCTCACCTGAATGACGTGATCGCCATCTACAACGTGAATCGGGAGGGCGCGATCAACGAGAACGAAGCGCCTCTGTTCACGCTGATGTCGAACCTCTTCTACTCCCACGCGCTGCTGAGCGCGCAGTTGCAGGTGCCTTTCGCAATCCTCTTCCTCTCCGGCCTCGCCTACTCGGTCTTTCGGCGGCGTAAAGAGAGCCTCCTACTTTACCTGTGGCTGTTGAGCGGCATCGGGATGTTCACTCTGGTAGCCAACAAGGACGTGCGCTACACGGTCCCGGTGACCCCGGCGGCCGCGGTGCTCTCGGTCTGCTGGCTGAGCGCGCTTTATAACGCGAGGGGGCGAAGGAACGAGAACAGCCCCTCCGGGCCGGGCGAGAAACCGGGCCGGGATTGGGGCAGAGCGGGCACCGTCTTTCAGGCGGGCGCGGCATCCGCGATTGCGGCGTGGGCCCTCGTCAGCTTCTTCAACGCGCAATGGCCCGCGCCCGGCAGCGGGTTTTACGTCGATACGCCCCGCTTTCGATGGATGGTCTTCGCGCGAAACTACTACGGGATGGACCACCGGCCTCTGGCTCACGACTGGAACCTGCCCGCGATAATCGAGACCGTCGTGAGCGACAGGTCGGCACGCGCGGGAACGTCGACCGAACCGGCCATCGCCAGGCAACACGGGCAGAGGCCGCCCACTCCGCGCGAGACGACCTCCCCCCCCACGCGCGACGCGGA
>DASQDI010000028.1:0-4185 GCA_035634255.1 Blastocatellia bacterium | reverse complement strand
GGGCGGCCGGATTACTTTCTCGGGCGAGCGATTAAATATAACGGTCAGCGGCCCGCGCCCTCTTTGCGTTTGGCGCGCCGCTCAGAGTTGATCCGCTCGAACAGGTCGACCCCATTTTTCCGGAGGCCGGACTTGACGGCCAGAGTGTCACCGAACTCAAGGTGTTTATCGCCCGCGGCCATGTACATGGGCCAGTCGGGCCCGCCCTCCGCCGCGGGCTCTCCGGTCGCGGCGAAGCGCACCCAGTAGGCGCTCATCTTGTCGGCCAGGGCGCGGTCGATGTCGGTCACCTGAGTCCGGCCCGTGTTGAGCGTCTTGAAGACGAAGGGTATCTCCGAAGCGTGGAACGCGCCGAGGCCCGCGAGCCGCGCGCCCTGCACCACGCGAGTGAAGTGGTAGAGGTAAGTCCTCGCGTTGACCTTGCTCATCGTGCGGGCGAAGAACCTCGCGCCGTTCACGAAGGCCGAATCGGTCACGACCCGGTTAAGCATGACCTTGATGTCTTCGGGCCTGTTGACCGGGTACATCGCCAGAACCTCGTCCGCGTACTCGCCATAAATCCTGCGGATCAGGTCGTTGTACTGCTGCACATCTTTAAACTGGAGCGCGAGCAGGAAGATGGTGCCCTCGTCCGCGTTCGACCCGACGATGAGGGGGACATCGTTCTGCGCCCTCTCGAGGAAGATAGCGCCCGGATCGTCCGGGACGACCCACCCATCGACGATGGGGGCGAACCTGTTGCCGCTGTCGGAGAAGAAGAAGTTCGACGCCACGTTCGAGCCCTTGAGAAGCTCGTCGGGGGTCTTCGCCCGCAGGGCGGCCAGCACGTCCTTCTCCTTGTCGCAGCCGAGTTGCGCGGCCACCCGCTCGCCGACTTTCTCCATCGGCTCAAGCCCGTACCACGTCTCTTTCAGGTGCCGGTTCTGCCCGAAGGCCGAGCCGCTCTGCGCGATGGCGCGGTGAAAGAGGCCCTTCGCGAGCGGGGAAGACATGAGGTAGCAGACGCTCCCGGCCCCCGCGGACTCTCCGAAGATCGTCACGCGCATCGGGTCCCCGCCGAAAGACGCGATGTTGCGCCTGACCCATTGGAGGGAGGCGATCTGGTCGAGCAGCCCGTAATTGCCGGACGATTTGTTCTTCGACTCTTTCGTAAGCTCGGGGTGTGCGAAGAACCCGAACGGCCCCAAGCGGTAATTGATCGTCACGACGACCACGCCCTGCCGCGCGAGCGCCTCTCCGTCGTAGGCCGCGGTCGCGCCCGAGCCCATCGTGTACGAGCCGCCGTGAATCCACACCATCACCGGCAGTCTGTCCGAGCTCTTCTTCGACGGGGTCCACACGTTCAGGTATAGGCAATCCTCGCTCGTGGGGCCGAGCTTCTGCCCGTACAATCTCTCAAGCAGGTCGATCTGCGGGCACGCCGGGCCGAACGTCGTGCATTCGCGAATGCCCTTCCAGGACTTGACCGGTTGCGGAGGCTTCCACCTCAGACTCCCGACCGGAGGGGCGGCGAAGGGGATGCCCTTGAAGACGCGCACGCCTTTGTCCTCCCCGAGCTCGGAGCCGGAGATGGGACCGGAGTCGATCTTCACCACGTTGTTCGCAGCCCGCCCGCCCGCATTCGCCGCCGCGACTCCCGCGACGAGCAGGTAAAGCATGAAGAGTATGCCGCTCTTTCTCAACATCGCCGCCCCTCCTGATCCGATGATTCTCGCCCCTTTATGACTGAGATTTGTTGCCCTTCTTCAGATGCCTGTCGAGCCATTCGATGGCCATGTCGGTCGCCTCTTTGCGCGCCGTCGTGTAGATGCCGTAGTGCCTGATGCCCGGAATGACATGGTACTTAGCCGGGACGTTCTTCTTCACGCGCTCGTATACGAGCGCCCCGTGGAATTTGATGTCGAACAACTCCTCTTTCTCCGCGTCGATTATCAGGAACGGCACTTTCAACTGCGGGGCGAGTTCGACCGGCCGGTACTTCACCATCCTTGAGATGAAAGGGGTGCCGCGAAGATTCGGCACTTTATCGACGCCCTGCGGCACCGGGTCTACCCCCTCACCGCGCGCGCGCCTGATCGCTTCCCTGTGCGCGTTCCTGCGCGACTCGGTGTAGGCGGGGTGCTCGGCTATGGCCCCCGAATCCATCGAGCCCACCTGGCTGACGATGCACTTGACGCGCGGGTCGCGCGCGGCCACGTAGAGGACGTGCCCTCCGCCATAGCTGGTGCCCCAGAGGGCGATCCGCTCGGGGTCGACGCCGGGCTCGCCTTCTATAAAGTCGAGGGCGCTCGTGATGTCCTCGACCTGATCGAACGGGTCGACTAGCTCGCGGATCGCCTGTACGCGCACGGTGGCCTCGCCCTTCTGGTCGAGCGCGGGCATCGGCTCTTTCAGAACGAGGCGGCTGTCGCTGTCGCCCCACCCCCGGTAGTCGAACGTGAGGACCACGTACCCGGCCGCGGCGAATCGCGGCGCGTAATCCCTGTTGAGGTGCTCCCGCAGGCCGCCCCACCCATGACACAGGATCAGCGCCGGGAGCCTGTCCGAGGGCTTGAGGCCCTCCGGGTGAAAGACGTTGCCCGACAGCCGCGTGCCGTCGCTCCAGATATTGACCGCCCGCATCTTAATGCCGGCGGGCGGAGGGCTGGACTGTGACTGCCCCGCCCGCGCGGGGGCGGCCGCCAGGGTTAAAGCCCAGGTGAGCAGGAAAGCCGAGATTAGTTTATTCAATCGAGGTCCCTCCGCGTCCGTCTTCAGATGTGAAGCCATCGATGAGCGAGCCTTCGGAACATGCCATGACATGCGGCGACACGCAAACGCTTGCGGGGTATTTGGAGGCAGGGTCGGTCTGGCCCCGCCCGGTTTGTGGGATTATTTACCGGGCCGGAGTAAACGGATCAGCAGACGAACTTGTAGCCGGCCCTGTGGACCGTGGTGATGTAGCGCGGCTCGCCGGGGTCGTCCTCGATCTTCTGCCGCAGCTTCGCGATGTGCGTGTCGACCGTCCGCGTCAGGGGCACGCTGTCATAGCCCCAGACGGCGTCGAGCAGCTGGTCGCGCGTGACCACCTTCCCGCGGTGGTCGATGAAATATTTCAGCAGCTTGAACTCCCTCGGGGAGAGCTCCACGGGGCGGCCGCCCTTGGTAGCCTCGCACCGCGTGAAGTCGAGCGAGACGTCGCTGAAGCTGAAGACCTCGGCCTTCTCCATGTTTTTATAGTAGCGGCGGAGCACGGCCTCGACCCGCGCGACCAGCTCCATGAAGCTGAAGGGCTTGGTGACATAGTCGTCGGCCCCGACGTCGAGGCCGATGACTTTATCGATCTCCTGGCCGCGCGCGGTCAGCAGGATTATGGGGATCTCGTTCCCGGCATTCCTCAGTTGCTTGCAGATGTCGAGCCCGCTCACCTTCGGCAGCATCACGTCGAGGAGGATGAGGTCCACGTCCCTTTCGGAAGCCAGGCGCAGCCCCGCCGCCCCGTCCGCCGCGACTTCCACCGAATACCCCTTGTATTTGAAGCCGTCGCGCAACGCGACCGCCATTGCCTGGTCATCTTCGACGATCAGAATCCTGCGCATTGCCATTGCCCTTTGCTCTGAGTAATCTTCCCGCCCCGCTCAATTGACTCTCACGGGCAGGTTGGGCTCCCTCGCCTGCCCGGACTTCTCCCGCGCGTTCCTCGCGTTGAAGTCTTCCGCGCTCGGGAAGAACATGGTGAAGGTCGAGCCCGCCCCCGGCTGGCTCTCGACCGTGATCTTACCCTTGTGCGCCTCGATTATGTGCTTAACGATCGAGAGCCCGAGCCCGCTGCCCTTCACGTCGTGCACGAGGCCCGTGCTCACGCGGTAAAACTTGTCGAAAATCTTCTCCCGCTCTTCCCGCGCGATGCCGATGCCGTAGTCGGTGACCGAGATGGCTATCTGCCCGTCCCTCCTGCCCGCCTGCACGAGGATGTTTCTCGACGAGCCCGAGTACTTGATCGCGTTGTCGAGCAGGTTCATCAACAACTGCGTGACGGCGTCGCGGTTGACGTAGGCCATCAGGGGCTCGTCCGGCACTTTGAGGTCGAGGTAGAACCCGGTCTGAGAGAGCCGCACGTCGAAGGCCCTCATGGTCTCGACGACCACCTCTTTCAGGTCGGCTTCCTCGAGCTGGTAAGTCTTACCGCCCGACTCGATCCTTGAA
>DASQDI010000027.1:0-54092 GCA_035634255.1 Blastocatellia bacterium | reverse complement strand
GGTAGTAACCACTTTCGCCTGTAAGCCGTTCGGGTTCAGGCGCGGCCCCCACGCGGGAGGCTGCGCCGCATGTTTTCTTCAACCGGCACCCGGGCTAATCGAGCTGCTCTTCGCCCGCCTCCCGGTACGCTTTCAGCTTGTTGTGAAGCGTCTTGAGGCTTATGCGTAAGATCTCCGCCGTGCGCGTCTTGTTGTATTCGGTGCGCGCCAGCGTGCTCAAAATGACCCGCCGCTCGACCTCCTCGAGAGGCATGCCGATAGGGATCATCACTCCGTCGGCCACAGGCGAGGATTTCTGGCCGGTGATGTGACCTGGCAAGTGAGCCTTCTCTATTTGTTCAACCGGGCAAATTACTACGGCGCGTTCTATTACGTTGCGAAGCTCCCGGATGTTGCCCGGCCAGTTGTACGCCGAAAGGGCCTCCATGGCCTCGGTCGAAATCAATCGTGCCGTTCTGTTATGGCGACGGCTCAACTCATCAATCATATGCTGGACGAGCAAGGGAATGTCTTCGCGATGCTCGCGCAACGGGGGTAGCTTGATTGTAATTACGTTGAGGCGGTACAGCAAGTCCTCCCTGAGCGTGCCTTCCTGCACCGCCTTGACCGGGTCCTTGTTGGTCGCGGCGATCACCCGCACGTCGACGCTTATCTCTTTGGTCGACCCGAGCCGCCTCACCTTCCGGTCTTCGAGCACGCGCAGGAGCTTTGCCTGAAGCAGCACGGGCATCTCGGCTATCTCGTCCAGGAGCAGGGAGCCCTCGTTCGAAATCTCGAAGCACCCGATGCGACGGTCGGCCGCCCCGGTGAACGCGCCCTTCTCATGGCCGAACAGCTCCGACTCCATCAGCGTCTCCGGCACCGCCGCGCAGTTGATCGCGATGAAGGGGTGGTCGGCGCGCTGGCTGAGCTTGTGAATCGTGCGCGCGACCATCTCTTTCCCGGTGCCCGACTCCCCCGTGACCAGGACCGAAACGGAACTCGGCGCGACCTGCTCGATGAGGGTGTATACCTCGCGCATCGCCTCCGAGTTGCCGACCATCTCCCCGAACGCGCCGTACTGGCGCAGCTGGAGGCGGAGCATCTCGTTCTCGCGGCGCGCGCGCCCGTACTCGGCGGCCTTCCGCAGCACGAGCTGGAGCTTGCGCATGTCAATGGGTTTTTCGAAGTAGTAGAAAGCGCCCTCGTCCTTCACGGACCTGATCGCCATGTCGACCGACCCCTGCCCGGTCAGCAGGATCACCGAAGTCTCGGGGTGCTCGGCCCTGATGTTGCTGAGCAGCTGGAACCCGTCCATCCGGGGCATAATCACGTCGGTAACCACGACCAGCGGCGCGAAGCTCTCCACCCTCTCCAAAGCCTCGTGCCCGTCGGCGGCGATTTCGGTCTCGTAGCCCCAGCTCGACACAAGCTCGCTGAGTCCCTGCCGGGCCGGCTCCTCGTCATCTACTATCAGTACGCGCTGGTTCGACATAACTTGAAAGTTTAGCACAAGCCGGTGAATGGCGTGGCAATCTACAGATTACCGCCTGCCAGTCCCGCAGGCAAGAAATCCCTGCTTTAACCTTGACCTCCCCGGTTAAGACCAATAAAATGTGCGCCGGCTATCGGCGAGAAGGCCGCCTCAGCCCCCCTCAGTTACGCACTTCTTTTAATTAAGCTTTTGACCGGGGCTCGGACTTCGGGCTATGGGAGCTGTCTGATCTTGAAGGAGGGTACTCACATCAATAATCCGCGGAGCCATCGCAAGCATCTGGCTAGTCTGATGCTCATCACATTCCTGCTAACAATCGGGTTGGTCCTGCCCGGAATACCCTGGGAAGAGGGGAGCGGCTCGGCGAGCGCCGCCTTCGCTCCCGGCCCGAAGCGGCAGTCGGCGGGGCTGGATGCCGCGAGGTTCTCCGCGCTCGAAAAACTCTACGCGCAACTGAGCGGCGGCGCGCCTTTCTCCGACGAAGAGGTCGGCATACTACGGCGCTTCGCCTCGGGCGGCGAAGTGAGCGACCTCGAAGCCGACGTGGTCATCTCGCGCGCGCTTTACGATTACTACGTCGGGATGAAGGGGCTGACGCGCGAGCAGGCCGACCTGTTCGGCCGCTACGGCAGCTTCGTCGCCAAGAGAGAGCAGGACGTGGCGGACCTTAAGACTCAACTGCTGGACAGGCGGAAGGCCTTCGCAGCCGCGAGCTCTCCGCCCGCCCTGAACGTCCCCCCGGCGAACGACACCTGCGCGGGCGCGATAGTCATCCCGGCCTCCGGCCCATTCCCGCACCTGACCCCTACGGTGGCAGACATCACCGACGCCACCTCTACGGGAGACCCGGTACAGCCGGTTTGCCAGACCAACCTGAGCCGGAGCATCTGGTACTCCTTCACCCCTTCCGCCACGGCGGTATATGAGATTTCGTCCTGCGCGACCGACACGGCCACGACGGTCGAGGACACCATCCTCGCGGTCTACTCCACTACGAATGGCTGCGCGGGCCCCATCGTCGAAGTGCCCACGTCCGACGTGACCGACGGGTGCGCCGACGACGAGTGCGTGACCGAGGCGTTGCAGGCCGTGCTGACGACCCGCCTCGACGCGGGCACGCAGTATTTCATAGTCGTTTATGAATTCGACAACACGCCGCCTATGGTGAACAAGACGGCCGTCCAGCTGAAGGTCACGCAATTGCTGCCGCCCGCCAACGACACCTGCGGCGGCGCGATCCCTCTCACCCTCAACACGCCGGTCGAAGGGGACCTTCAGGCCGCGACGAATAATTACCAGCTTTCCGGGTCGGCCTGCTTCACGGGGATCGGTCACACGGCGTCTCAGGCGCGCGGGCGCGATGTCGCCTACTCGTTCACCGCGCCTTCGGCCGGCCTGTACTCGATCAGGGTGTATGATTACACCGACTTCTCGTCCGACGTGGTCCTTTACGCGGCGACCTCATGCCCGTCGGGCACGCCCCCGATCACGGTCGGCACATGCCTTGCGGCCGCGAACCGGAGCTTCGACAGTACCGCCGAGGAGTTGAGCTGTCTCAACCTCACGGCGGGGCAGACCCTTACCATCATCGTCGATGAAAACCTCGCGACCACAGGCTCGTCCTTCAAGATAGAGGTGAACCAGTGCTCGCCCGAAAGCGAGCCCAACAACACTCCGGGCACCGCCGACCCCAACGTCTTCGGCCTGACCGGAGGGATCCAGACGGCGGGCGACCTCGACTTCTACTCGCTCGGGACTCCGGCGGCAGGCTCCCGCGTCTTCGCGCTCGTCGATGGGGCCGCGCTAGGGTTGATGGACCTGGACCTTCGCGTGACGACGGCCGTGGACACCATCCAGTTCGACGACGCGAACAATGACGAGAACTTCGGCGCGTCCTCCCCGAACATCGCGGGCGCGGTAGCCACGGGCTCCCCGGTTTTCCTTAGGGTCAACCACTTCGACACCGGCACCGTGACCGAACCTTACAGGCTTTACTCCGTCGTCCAGCCGCCCATCGGGTCGGCCACGGCGGAAAGCGAGCCCAACGGCACGACGGCTCAGGCCGATTCGGCCGCGAGTAACTATTTCTCGGGCACGCTCTCGGGGCCCGCGCCTTCGGCCGATGAAGACGTATTCTCCTTCACGGCCTCGGCGGGCGACCTGCTCTTCGTGAGCCTCGACGCGGACCCCCTTCGCGACAACACCCCCATCAACGCAGCAATCGACCTGCTCGACCCTTCGTTACTCGTGGTCGTGAGCGTGAACGACGCGGCCGGCTTCTCTTCGACGACGCCGGGCGCGGGGAGCACCTCTTCCGAGACTCCCTTCTCCCCATCTGAGGCGCTCACGTTCAGGGTCGTCACGTCCGGGACCCATTACGTGAGGGTGAAGATCGGCACGACCACCGTCCAGTCTAATGGCGCGGGCGACTACCTGCTCTCCATCTCGAAGAATGGCGCGATAGGCGGGGGCGGCGCTTGCGCTTTCATGATCAACCCGACCAGCCAGGACTTCCCGGCGGGCGGCGGGACCGGGTCGATAACCGTCTCCGCCAATCCGGGGTGCGACTGGGTCGCGTCGGAGAGTTCCGACTTCATCAGCATCACCTCGGGCGCGTCCGGCTCCGGAAACGGCACGGTCATGTTCAATGTCGCGGCCAACTCGGGCGCGGCGCGGTCCGACACCATCACGGTCGCGGGGCTGACCTTCACGGTCAACCAGGCGGCGGGCGGCGGCGCGACGACCTTCAGCGCCTCGGGCACGGTGACGCTCGCGGCCGGCGGAAGCCCCCTCCAATTCGTGCGGCTGACCTTTACCAGAATCTCCGGCTCGGGGGCGATCCCCGCGCCCGTCACGACCGACGCGAGCGGCAACTGGAGTCAGAGCGGGTTCGAGACCGGCTCGACTTACAGGGTCACTCCGTCCAAAAAGCGATTCACCTTCACCCCCGCCTCGCGCGACTTCAGCGCGGCGAGCACGTCGCTCAACTTCACCGGGAGCAAGAACGCCGACACGACCGGCGTCTTCCGCCCGGGCAACGGGGCCTTGTTCCTGAAGAATACCAACGCCTCCGGGTTCGCCGACGTTATGCTCACCTACGGGCTGCCGGGCGACATCCCGCTATCCGGGGACTGGAACGGTGACGGCATCGACACCATAGGCGTTTATCGTAACGGAGACTTCCTGCTCCGCAACTCCAACACGAACGGTTTCGCCGACATCGTAGTCTCGTTCGGCGTGCCGGGCGACCAGCCCATAGTCGGGGACTGGGACGGGGACGGCATCGACACCATCGGCATCTACCGGAACGGCGATTTCCTCCTCCGCAACTCCAACACGTCGGGCCCGCCGCAACTCGTCTTCAGCCTCGGCGTTTCAGGTGACGTGGCAATCTCCGGGGACTGGAACGGTGACGGCATCGACACCACGGGCGTATTCCGCCCGTCGAATGGCGCCCTCTTCTTAAAGAATGCCAACACGACCGGGATCGCCGACATCTTCCTGACCTATGGCTTGCCGGGCGACCAGCCCGTGACGGGGGATTGGAACGCGGACGGCATAGACACCATCGGCGTGTACAGGAACGGGGATTTCTTGCTGAGGAACTCCAACACCAACGGGTTCGCCGACATCGTCTTCACGCTCGGGGTCAACAGCGACCGGCCCATCAAGGGGGACTGGAACGGCCTGCCCTGAGCGCCTCTGCTCAATGTATCTGGTGAGAGCCCGGTATGAATCGGCAAAGAGGATTGGTCGAAAGCCAGTCCTCTTTTTTTTCGGGGAGCGGGTCAGTCTTCGCAGGACCACTTCTCGATGAAGACATCCATCTGGCCCCCGCAGACCATGCCCTCGCTCTTGTCGTAATCGTCCGAGAGGTTGAAGTGGTAGATGCCGGCTTTACCCGTCCGCATGACTTCGCGGGCCTCGGCCCATATGTCCGCTTCGACGCAGCCCCCGCCCACCGTGCCGATGAAAGAGCCGTCGTCGAATATGACCATCTTCGCCCCCGTGACCTGAGGGGTCGAGCCTTTGGTCCTGACTATCGTGGCCATCACGGCCTCCGCGCCCTGCTCCAGTCTGTCGAGCATTTCCAGATATATCTCTGCCGGGCTCATCGGCCTCATGCCGGTCCATTTCGCGCCTTCTTTGACGGTCATAATCAATTTCCTCTCATTAAATCTATCACGGGGCCGGTCAATTCTCCTGCCGGAGACTGGCCCGCGCTTCGTTCAAAGCCTGCCGCGCGGGGGTGTATTCGGGGTCGAGTTCGAGCGCCTTCTCGAAAGACTTTATCGCCTCGTCGAAACGCCTGTTGGCCGCGAGATAAATGCCCCGGTTCGCCAGCATGCCGACGTAGACTGGGAGGACTTTCAATCTCACCACGTCGTTCTCTTCGAACGCAATCGTTCCGTCGGCCAGACCCCGCGTGATCAGGCTCAGTTCCGGGAGGGGCTGGTAGGCGCGTTCCGTCGAAAGCCTGAAGACCAGCCCCTGAGGGATGAATTGAAACCCGGAGGCCAGCCATGATGTCAGCTCGTCGCCTCTGTTGCTGGCATTCGGGGCGATCTCCTGAGTGACGTAGACGGGCGCCGTTTGACCGTGGCTGCTCACGAAGGCGCGGATCATATCATGGAACCTGGCGTTGATCCTCCTGTTCAACACCGGGTCGCGGTCGTAAATCTCCGGCTCGCGCTCCCACCGCTTCAGGTCTTCCAGAAAAGCGTCCACCTTGTCCCGCGTCGAGTCGAGCAGGGCGGGGTACGCGCGCGCGAGATAATCGAAGTACCACGAGCGCCTGAGCAGGTTCACGTCGATGGCCACCACGTCCGTCCGCTTCCGCTCGATCTCGCGAAAATAGAGGAGGGGCGAATATATCTGCCAGTCGAGGGTGATCAGCATGCCGCCCGGCTCGACGGAGCCCAAAGCATTCTCGACATAATCCTGGGCGATTGTATACCGGCCGCGGTTGCAGAAGGGTAGGTTGCCCGCGAGCGCCGCGCCCGAAACTATCAGGACCAGCGCGATGGCTACCGCGGACGAAAGGCCGGCGGTCGCCTTAAGCTGGCCGAGCCGCGCAAAGACCCACCGCATGCCGACCCCCGCCGCGATTATGATCGAAAGAAATGCCGGAAGGTAATAAGCGTCTTTATCTTCCGCGATCTCGTAGTTGAGCGCGTACGCCAGGTCCGCGACGATGACGAGCGACAGGAACCAGAAGAATGCCCGGTCGGCCTTAAACATCCGAACGTATCCGGCCAGAGCCAGGGCGATTGCGAGAGGGAACCAGGGGGGGCCGAATTCTCTGAACAAGTACGAGATGAAGACGGAGAAATGATCAATGAGTTTTTCGGGCGAGAAAGAGAAGAAGACCTGATACTGGCGGCCCGATACGTGCCACCATAGCTGTTCGAGCGTCCTCGGATCGCCCCAGTTGATCAGGGGCGACCTTGAGGCCGCCAGCGGCAGGAATACGTAAATGGCTAGCCCCGCAAGCGAAAAAAGCGCGGCGTATAAGAGACGTTTGCTAGTGAAGAATCGCTTCCCCTCAGTCGCGTAGACGAGCGCCGCCAGAGCGAAGATCGTCATGCCGACGGTCACGTGATGCACCCCCAGGGCGAGCCCGAAGATGAACGCGGCCCAGTAGAGCGGGCGGTCATCTCCCGGCGAATCCGTTAGCCCTTCCGCCCTCGCTTCGATGATCCCGCGCCGCCACCTTGCCATCAGCAGAAAGATAACCGCGAGCAGGAACGTGTTCAGCGTGTAGACCTCCGCGATTGTCGCGTAAGACCAGAGGGTTCGGGAGAAGGCCATCAGAAGGCCCGAGGCGAGCGCGGAGGCGAGCACCGGGAGAGTCCGCCAATCTGTCGGGTACGGTTCCGCCTCCTGTTCGAGGCGGGCGGATGCGGCTGACTGCCTCTTCTGATTCTTCGCGCGCTTCGGCCCCTTTCGATCTTTGAGCCGGGGGACTCTAACGCCCCAGGGGGTCCGCAATATCTCAATGACCAGAAGCGACACCGACGAGGCGGCGAGGGCCGCGAAGAGGGCGGAGGCGAAATTGACCCTCTCCGCCACGTTTCCGATGGGAACGAGGGTCGCCAGGTGAGCGAGTACGACGTAGAGCGGAAAGCCCGGAGGGTGCGGGACGCCGAGGCCGGCCGCAACGACTATCAACTCGCCGCTATCGACGAGCGTGACGGTCGGGGCGAGGGTCAGCGCGTAAAGCGCGAGCGCCGACGCGAAGACCATCGCGGGTATGGCGACATCGATTCCGAACGGGCCTGACCGCGCGCGCGAGGGGCTTGCCTCTCCGGCCGAAACTACCTCTCCGTCAGTCGCGCCGATCCTGATGTTTGAGTTGACCATCGCGGTATTATGGTTCCCAAATTTTCGGGATTCCGCAAGGCCCCTGGCCCGTCGGCTCAACCTGCCGCTCGCTCGTAGGTCGTAAATCGAACCGTGATGATCACGCGGGTGAGGCGACGGCCGGTCCTTACTTCATCGTCGGCCTTCGTGTACGCGGGGAACCAGTATTTGTCGTGATTCTGGAAGTAGGTCTCGAACTTCGGAGTCCGGTGATCGCTCTGCTCGGGGAGGGCCTCGCCCCCTACTTTGACGACGAGAAAATCCTGGTCGTCGATCCAGACGCGGCCTTTCAGATACCGCTCGGAGCTTTTTTCCGGGTTGGGCATCTTCACTTTCGGCTTCACGTCGAAGACGTACGTGTTCAGCTCGTCTATGTTCTCGCGCCCGATATAATTAAACTCGTACTGCCTCATGGTTTCGGGGGTGACCATGAAACTGTAAACGCGAAGCAGGTTGTTCACACTGTTGGAAGCGACCGACAGGTTGTTAGGGAGCGTCGAGGTCGTCTCAAACACCCTCTCCTTCTCGTTCCCCTTGTCGTCGTAGGAGACCTTGGAAAACCTGTAATACTTTCCGGTGATGGTGTCGGCCGGGCTCACGGTCTCAAGGGTAAGCTCCGCGTAGTAGGTGTATTTTTTGAGAGCCTCCCTCGCCTGCCCCCCGCGATCGACGGCGCGCGCGAGAATCTCGGAGGCGTCGAGCTTCTGGCTCGCGCCTCCGGTCGGAACGCCGGCGGGCGGCCCGAACGAGAGCGCAAAGAGCAGGGCGGCTACGGCCGACGCGCGCCCCGGATTACGCGATCTGCTCGTTCGGATTCGCTTCATGGCTCTGGCCCTCACTCGCATGCCATCAGACTTAGAAAACAGAGAACAATCGTCAGACGGAGAATGGAAGCTCACACGGAAATTGCTCGGAAATTGCCGAAGCTTCGCCGGAAGAGAGTTCCGGCGAAGCTTCACTGGGTCAGGAAAAACGCGGACTATTCAAGCTCTGACGGAGGCTTCTTCGCCGGCTTCGGCTGCTGCTTCTCGGGGGCGGGACGGCCCTGATCCGCGGGCTTCTGCTCGGGCGGCTTGCCTGCCTCTCCCGGCTTATTCGCTTCGGGTGCCCCCTCGGGGTCTACCGCCTCGCCATCGCCGACCCTGATGTCCGTGGAGAATTTTTTATAATTCGTGTACTTGACGATCACCCTGATCCGCTGGTCGCGGCCCTTGAATTCAAGGGTGTCGTCCGCGTAGACGTAAGTCGGGAACCAGTACTTCCCGTCGATATTCTCGCGGTAGCTTTCGAAACGAGGGTACTGGTGATCTTCCGTCTCCGGCACGGCCTGCCCCGCCACCTTGACGATTTGCAGGTCCACGTCATCCACCCATATGCGCCCTTCGAAATAGCGCTCGCCCTTGCGGATCTGCTTCGGCCTGACGTTGAAGACGTACGTGTTCAACTCGTCCGCCTTCTCCTTGCCCACGTACTCGACGTGGTACTTGGGCAGCTCTTCCGTCGTCAGGGCGAATGGCTGCACCCCCGCCAGGTCCTGAAGGTCCTCCTTGGTCACGGTGATGCCGTTCAGGGTCGAGACGGGGAAATAGGTGATCCTCTCGAAACGAGTGCCGCGATCATCGAGGACGATGTCGGACACTCTCTGGTACTTGCCCGTGATGGACCCGGCCTCCCCGATTGTCAGGAAGGTCACGTCCTGCGTGAAGGTGTAGTTACTCCTCGCGGTCGTGTTCTCGCTCTCGGCCGCGGCAAACCGCTTGATGATCTCTCCAACGGCGGGCTGCGACCCCGACTGAGATGGCCTGTTCTGGGCCGCGAGAGGGGTCGAAAACAGAAGGGTGAAAACCAACATCAATCCAACGATCCTGATATGCATATTAAACTCCTGGCGCTTTGCTCAATTAATAGTACTTTCTTATTACCCGAATCAGCAAGTTTTAGGATTGCCAGCCGGATCAGCTTGGATGCCGCGTGCGCAGTTTTTGTTGGACGGGGTCGGCTTGATTCGAGGGGTTACCGGTGGCTTTATGCGGGCAGGTACTTGGAGAGCATGGAGATCAGATCGCCGAAGTCAACGGGCTTCGTCACGTAGTCGGTACAGCCGGCATCCTTGGCCTTGTTCTGAAAATCCAGAACGTCGTGCGCCGAAAGGGCGATGATCGGTATGGTCATCATCGACTCGTGCTGGCGAATCTGTCTGGTCGCGCTCAGCCCGTCGATCACCGGCAGGGACAGGTCCATAAGAATCAAGTCCGGCTTATTATTTATGGCGAGATCAATCGCCTGAGCGCCGTCCTCGGCTTCCAGGACCTCGTAGCCTTCGAATTCCAGCAGCTTCGATAATGAAAATCGGCTGTCTTCGAAGTCTTCGACCAGAAGTACCCTTTTCCCTGTTCCCGTCACTGCTTCAGTCCTTTCGACATTCATAATTTTTACTTTTCGCTTGTGCCTGGATTCTTTACGACCGCATTTTAACAACAATTTTCCAAGAAACCAATAATGCTTTTTTCAATGTTTACACCGCCCCCTTACTGTATTGATTCGATTCTGTTAACCTTGATTGCGTATTTAAATCGGCCACGACGCGAACGGGCGTGTCTCGTTTTATTTCAGCAATCGTGAGAATGAACAGGTCGGGGGTGAATTATTAGGACATTCAAGCTGGCACGATGGTTGCCTTGTCTGAATAAAGTATATGGCGTTTATGGGTCGGGTCTGTCATTAAAGAGTTAAAAGGCTGCGCCAGGTAACAAAGAAGTAATGATCACAGAAGAGACAGCCGCTACTTTGGAATCGAGGGAGGGTTTAATTATGCAAAGAAAAATTAAGATGTCGGCGAGTCTGTTCTTATCACTCGCATTAATGCTAACGCTCGGAGTGCCCGCGCTGGCCCAGCGATCCGTGACAGTGCCGGCGGGCACCGTGATTCCGCTAACGATGGACACTTACCTGAGTTCGGAGACTTCAGGGGTGGGCGACAGGTTCACCGCCACCGTATCTCGCGACGTGATAGTCGATGGGCGTGTCGTGGTCCCGTCGGGCGCGAAGGTGGAGGGACACGTGACCAGCGCGGAGCGCGCGAGCAGCAGGAGCCGCGCCGGTACGATAGGCATAGCCTTCGACAGGCTGGTGCTCTCGGACAGAGGCTCGATCCCGGTGGATGGGACTCTGACATCCCTCGACGAATCGGCCCGCCGCCAGATCGAGAATGCGGACGAAGAAGATAACGTCGAAGGCGGCAGTCGCACCCGCAGGGCCATCGTGTTCGTCGGCGGAGGGGCCGGGGCCGGGGCCGTGATCGGAGCGGTCGCGGGCGGCGGCAAAGGCGCGGCGGTAGGTGCCGGAGTCGGGGCCGTCCTCGGGACCATCGGGGTCCTGCTCAGCAAAGGCGAGAAGGCCGAAGTGACCCCAGGCACGGAGTTCGGCATGCAGGTCGAGCGCTCCTTTAACGTCGACTCGTCGGGACTCGCCGCGAGTGACGCCAGCTCGTCAGGGGTGGCCGGAGACTATGATCCCGGCCCGCAGTTTCAGGGCTCGGGCCGGCAGGGAAGGGACGTGGTCTTCACCTCGGCCGAGGCGATCAGGTCCGCGCAGGGGGTACTTCGCGACAGGGGATTTTATAACGGCCCGGTCAACGGAGTGATGACGCCCGGCACTCGCGCGGCGATCCGCCAGTTCCAGCGCGACCGCAACCTCTCGGAGAGCGGCGAGCTTGATATAAGGACCGCGCAGGCCCTCGGGATCGCGGGGGAGCGCGGCGCTCAGACCGCACTGATCGAGATCGAGAACCCGACGGCCGAGAGGGTCGGCAGAGACAGGATACGTTATATGGTGACCGGTCGCACGCGTACCGGCGGCTACACCGTCACCACCGACAGCTTCGTCAACGGAAATACTCTTCACGTCTACGTCCGCGGCATTCCGCCCCGCAACCCCGCGAGCACGGCAATCGATTACCACCGGCTCGAACAGACCGTGGATAACGCTACGGGCGTGACCCGCGTCGTCTTTCACGGAGCGGAGAGGGACATCACCGTCGATCTCTCTACCGTCGGCGGCGGCGGCGGGACGATTCCGGGCGGGGGCACCGGTGGGGCCGGCAACGGGAGGCAGATAGCGTTTCTGGCGAACCGCCTGCTGACCGACTATGCGCGCGATTTGAACCTTCGAAACACCCGGGGGCAGGTGAGCTTCGAAGGGAGCCGCACCCTGAGCGCGCCCGAAGTGGAGCTGATCTTCCACATCAACAGTCTCGTGGCGTCCGCCGAACTCTACAACCGGATGACTTCCACGGTGACTGACCCGGAGGCCACGCGCGGCGCGGTCGAGTCGCTCTCGCGACAGGTGCGCCTCGTCAACCGCGCCCTGAGGCGTAACGATTCGTCCCTGAGGATCTCTTCCGTCGTCAGGAACGACTGGGATCTACTGAGGGCCGAGCTGAAGAACATCGGGCTGACCGACGCCCTTCTCGATAACGACCCTGATCGTTAATTTCTACCGTCACGCGGGAGGGGCCACATCGGTCCCTCCCGCAATTTAATCGGCTGTTTTATTCACGGCAGGCATTAACAATTTCATCGACTGCGGCCGCGCTGTTTAAGCAGGGCTCCCCGGTCTGCGAACGGACGAAATATGAGTGAATCTGTACCCTCCGGCCAGTTACATCTGAAAGCAGCCGCGTTGCTCGTTTGCGACGCGGCCGGGCGAGTAAAGGCGGTCTCTTCGGGAACGGCCGCCGAGGCAATCGGCTCGGACGTTGCGAGAAAGCATTACGCCGAAGTGTTCGGCCGGGACTCCAACATAACCAAATGGCTGACCGACCATTTTGAGTTAGCCAGGAAACAGGGCGATTATTCGGTGGAGGCGCGTGTGCAGAATGGCGACGCGCCCCTTTCGGTGAGGCTCGAAAGCCTGAAGACCGACGACGAGTTTTACGGTTTCGCCGTTCACCTGAACCCCGCCCACTCGCAGGATCAGGCACCGAGACTCCAGGAAGGCGACGCCATCGTCACCCGGCAGGAGTGGCATGACGTTAAGAACCACCTCGGCGGCCTGAAGCTCTACGCGACCTTCCTTAAAAGAAAGCTGGCCATGAACGAAGACCAGCAAATAGTGGAAAAGATGCTACAGGGTATCGACGTGCTCATCGAGCACCTAGCAAAGATTCGTAGAGGAGAATCGCAGTGAAGAGACGATTCAATATATTAGTCATAGACGACGAGGCCAACATGCTCGACGCCCTCAGGCTCAATCTGGAGCAGGCGGGGTACTCGGTATCCACCGCGAAGATGGGCCAGGAGGGGGTAGCTCTATTCGACAGCGGCGACTACGACCTCGTGGTGTGCGACCTTCAGCTCCCCGACATGGAAGGTATCGACGTGTTGAAGAGAGTTAAGGAAAAGCGGCCTTCAATCGAAGTCATCATCATCAGCGGCTATGGGTCGGTGTCGAAGGCGGTCGACGCGACGAAGGCGGGGGCCTTCCACTTCGTGGAGAAGCCTTTCGAGTTCGACGCCCTGCAGCTGCTCATCGACCGAGCGCTCGAACGCCAGCTCCTGATCGAAGAGAGCGAGGGGCTGCGCCGGACCCTTCAGCAGCGCAACACCTACGGGGACATAGTCGGCCGCTCCAAGCAGATGCAGAACATCTTCGAGATGATCGAAGCCGTCGCGAAGAGCGACGCCAACATCCTGATAGTCGGGGAGTCGGGGACGGGCAAGGAACTCATCGGCAACGCGATCCATTACAACTCGCACCGCGCCAAGGGGCCTTTCGTCAAGGTCAACTGCGCGGCCCTGCCCAAAGAGCTTATCGAGTCCGAGCTCTTCGGCCACACGAAGGGGGCCTTCACGGGCGCTCAGCGCGACAAGGAGGGGCTCATCGCGCGGGCCAACGGGGGCTCGCTCCTGCTCGACGAGATCGCGGAGATGCCGCTCGAGCTTCAGCCGAAACTTCTCCGCGCGCTTCAGGAGCGGGTCTACTACCGGCTCGGCAGCGAGCGGCCCGTCGAGGTCGACTTCCGCCTGATATGCGCGACCAACAGGAACCCGCCCGAGGCCGTGCGCAGCGGCAGCCTGCGCGAAGACCTCTACTACAGGATATCGACGATAACGATAGAGGTCCCGCCGCTGCGGGAGCGGCCCGACGACATCCAGCTGCTCGCGGACCACTTCCTGAAGACCTTCGCGGAGAAGTACAACAAGTCCGTGCATGCCTTCTCTCAGCCCGCCATCTCCGTGATGTACAACTACCACTGGCCCGGGAACGTGCGCGAGCTTGAGTCGGCGGTCGAGCGGGCCGTCCTGCTTTCGAAGGGCGAGCAGATAGAGGCGACGGACCTCCCGTTCACCGCGACCGAAGCCCCCGCCGCGCACGACAACGGGCTGCACGTTCCGCCTCACATGAAGCTCGAAGACATCGAACGCGAAGTCATCTACCAGACGCTCCAGAGGACCAAGGGCAACAAGCAGGCGGCGGCGACCGCCCTCGGCATTTACAGGCCGCGCCTCTACAGCAAGATCAGAAAGTACAACCTGACGGATTTCATGTAGATACTTTCGCTTGCTCCGAGAATCACAGGCAGTATTTCCTGAAGGGGTCACCCGGCACGGGCCGGGGGTGACCCGTTCCAGAGGTCAGAGATGAAGAGTTGCGCCAGTTGTGGTTTTCGAGTGGCAGCAAGCGACCGCACGTGCCCGCAGTGCAAGGCACCCGTGCGGTACAGGGAGCACGAGCTCGTAGGCACGACGCTCGCCGACAAGTACGACATCGAAGAGCACCTCGGGTCGGGCGGCATGTGCGACGTCTACAGGGCGCGCCACAAATACATGGGCAAAGAGGTCGCGGTCAAAGTGCTCAGGCCCGAGCTCGCGGCCCATTCCAAGATCACGGAGCGGTTCGAGCAGGAGGCGAAGGCCGCGAGCAGGATCTCTCACCCCAACGCCATAAACGTGACCGACTATGGCGTCGCCGCGAACAACACGCCTTACATCGTGATGGAGTTCGTCAAAGGCGAGACGCTCGGCGAGCTGATTCGCCGCACGGGGCCTCTGCCCGTGCGGAGGTGCGCCAGCCTGCTCCGCCAGATTTGCGGCGCTCTCGACGCCGCGCATTCGGTCGGGGTCATCCACAGGGACATCAAGCCGGATAACATAATCATCGCGACGTTCGATGGGGGCGACTGGGTGGAGGTCGTGGACTTCGGCGTGGCGAAGATCCTGGAAGATGTGAACCGCAACACCATCCTGACCGGGGCCAACATCATCGTGGGGACCCCGCGCTACATGTCCCCCGAACAGTGCGAGGAGGTCCCGGTAGACGCGCGGAGCGACATCTACTCGCTCGGCGTTGTGCTCTACGAGATGCTCGCGGGCGAAGCGCCGTTCGCGGGCAGCTCTTCCACGCGGCTGCTAATGGCCCACGCCTCGGAGCCGCCGCCGCCTCTGAGGCAAAAGAGGCCCGACCTCTCCCCCGAGCTCGAAGCGGTCGTGATGAGCGCCCTCGAAAAAGACCCGTCGCGCAGGCCTCAGAGCGCGGGCGACTTCGCCCGCCGCTTCGAAGAGGCCCTCGGCCTTGACCGCAGCGCGGCCGCGGTCGTCGAGCGCGAAGGGGCGTTCTCGCGGATCAAGGTGCCGATAGGCGAAGAGCCGCCCGCGGGATTGGAGGGCGCGGCCGTCCCTCTCGACGAGCCGACCGTCGTCCGCGCGCGCGACCGCGCTAACGTTTCGGACCTGCGAGCCGAAGACGACCTCCCGGCCGGGGATGATGGGCTGCCCGGCAGGCCCGCGACCTATTCGACCCCCGCCCGAGGCACGGCTTACGTGGCGACCCGCGACAGGAGCAACACCGCCGCGCTCGTGATCGGGGTGATCGCCCTCCTGGCCGCCGCGGGCATCGCCGCGTGGACCATTTTCGGAGACCGTCTGTTCGGCCGCTCATCCGAGGGCGAGCTTATCGAGGCGCAGCAGGCCATCACGGACTCGATAGCGAGGGTCGAATCATTGCCGAAGGATCACCCGCTCAGGACCTACCTGCCTCAACTCCTGACGTGGCAGGGGGAGCTGCGAGGGTACCTTCAGTCCCAGAACTTCAGCCCGCAGGCTGTCGAGGTCGCCGGAAAGTACAGGCAGAGGGCCGAAGACCTGTCGGGGCAGGCGCGCACGGCTCTGGCACAGGTGGAGCGCGATCAGAACGTGAACATGAACTCCGCGGCGTCCGCGCCCACGCCGACTCCCCACGCGGTCGTGGAGCCGCCCGTCATCCCGCCCATCGTGACTGAAGAGGAGGCCACGAACAGCAACGCGAACCCGAAGCCCGACGAGCAGTCGAACGAGAACTCGAACACGAAGAAGAAGGAAAGGCCCGAGCCTCCCGTGACCGACCCCGTCAAGCCCTCGCCCGAGCCGAAGCCCTCGAACTCGAACAGGCCCAGAAATGACCGGCCTCCTGACGCCGAACAGATAAATCAGGACCGGATACGCCAGCCCGCCCCCCGCGACGGCCGGTAGCGCGCCTCTTCGAGGTCGCGCCGGGGTTAAAACTACTTTATGATGAGAGGGCGGGTCGAGCGCCGGACGAAAGGGGCACGTGAACTGGTCGCAATGAAAATCCTGATATGTAGCGATGGATCGAACCATGCCGAAAACACAATCCAGTTCGGCGGCCTGATCGCCGCCGCCTGCCATGCGGAGACCACCCTCCTGGGGATAACTGAAAAACCGTCGGAAGAAGACGCGATCTTCGATTCGCTGAAGCGCGGCCTCAACCTGCTCAAGGGGTCGGGCATCGCGGCGGAACTGGTCATTAAGGCGGGCGACCCAATCGAGGAGATCGTCAAGCGGACGCGCGAGACCGAGTACGACCTCGTCGTGATCGGCGCGGTGCGCAAAGGGACGCGCGGGCCATTCCTGATGTCGGCGAAGGCTTACAAGATCATCAAGGCCGTCGACCCTCCCGTGCTCGTGGTGACGGGGGCCCGCGAGAGCCTCAAGCGGATGCTCATTTGCAGCGGGGGCGAGAAGTACATCGACAAGGCCGTCGAATTCTCCGGCAACATCGCGCGGGCGACGAACGCTCACGTCACGCTCTTTCACGTGATGAACGAGCCGCCCCCCGTCTTCTCGGACCTGACGAAGATGGAAGAGGACGTGAACCTACTGCTTCATTCGAACTCGGGCCTCGGCCAGAACCTCCGCCACGAGAGGGAGGCGCTCGAACGGATGGGCGTCGATAACGAGGTGAGGCTGCGGCACGGTCTGGTCATCAGCGAAGTGCTCAAGGAGATCCGCCGCGTCAACTATGACCTCGTCGTCACGGGGTCATCGCCCACGGGGGGCACCCTCCGCACTTACATCATGGGGAACATGACTCGCGAGATCGTCAACCGCGCCGACTGCCCCGTGCTCGTGGTCCGCAGCGTGGAGGAGCCGATGGGCATAGGCCGCAGCCTCAAGGGCTTTCTGTCCGACCTCACCCGGCCATTCGGCGGCTCGAAGGAGGAGGATAAAGGAGAGCCCGGCGGCAAGGAACAGGCGTGACGGTGCGAAGCCGTCGACTCGGGTTGCGGGATGATCGGGGTGGTCGGTTGATTGAAAAAAAAAGCCGGACGGGGTGAGCCGCCCGGCGATACATTGACTACCATGATCAGAGAAACCAATGAAAAGAGAAACCAATGAAAAGAGAAGAAGCTAGCGCTTGATGCTGTCTCCGACGTCTTCGATTGCCTCACCAACCTTCCGACGTGCCGTCCCAAACCCCTCTTGTACGTTGCCCTTGGCTCTGTCAGCCTGGCCTTCGACTTCCATGTCCGTGTCGTTGATGGCCCTGCCTACATTTTCCTTGACCGCACCCTTGGTCTGATCCCATTTGCCTTCCATCTCATCCTTGTTCGGTAAGCCCATTCCGTACCTCCTTGTCCGATCTTTTCACGTATCACTCGTTATCCGCGTTGTCGAAGGCGGCCCTGCATAGTCGCCTTGGACTCTTTTCCGTCATTCCCGGAAATTAATAATTCAAACTCCGTGCCAATAAGCCCCGAGCGCGCGAAGGATTTCTATCAAGTCTTGCAATTTCATTTTTTCGAAGATTTGCGGTCTTAAACCGCCTCTCGGGATTTCTACCCCGGCCTTTGTTTGCTAAGATTAAATTGCTTTTCAAAGGACGGTAATAGTACGACACCGTATTAAAAGCAGACCGTCCGGACGCTTAAATCTCAATTACTTTTTAGGGAAGGATCACTATTGCCCCCGTCCCGGCGGGAATTATCCTTACGTGTTGATAGCTGGATTAAATGACATAGGTAGGAAATCAAGGAGGATCAGTTTTGACATCTGAAAACAACACGTCTCAAGCCGCTATAAACCCCCTGACGATCAAAGTCCTGACCGAGCGCGAAGACGAGATTCTTGAAATCTGGATGGAGAATCGCGTCAACTCGTCGGACTTCCGCGAGACTCTGATCTCGGGCGAAGAGTTGCGCGCAGACTCTCAGTCCTTCCTCCGCGCCTTCATCACGGCCATCGCCAACTCGAACGTCGAGGAGATGCGCGGCAAGGAGTTCAACGCGATCAGGAGGCTCCTGCTGGAGATTTCCGAGGCCCGCGCGGCCCAGGCGTTCAGCCCGTCGGAGACGGCCTTCTACGTCTTCAGCCTCAAGGAGTCGCTGCTCCCTTTCCTGCGCGACGCCTTCCGCGACGACCCGGAGACTCTGCTCGAAGAGTTGAACAAGCTGTCGAAGGCGCTCGATAAGCTCGGCTCCTTCATCTTCGTCACGACGATCAAGAACCGCGAGCGGGTCATCAGACAGCAGCAGCAGGACATGCTTGAGCTGTCGACGCCCGTCGTGCAGATATGGGACCGGATAATCTGCCTGCCCCTGATCGGCACGCTCGACAGCCGCAGGACCCAGTTGATGATGGAGCGCCTGCTCGAGCGCATCGTCAAGACGCGCGCGGAGGTCGCCATCCTAGACATCACCGGGGTGCCCACGGTTGACACGCAGGTCGCTAATTACCTCATCAAGACCGTCACCGCCGTACGCCTGCTCGGCTCGACCTGCATAATCACGGGCGTGGGGCCTTCCATAGCTCAAACCATCGTCCACCTCGGCATCGACCTGAGCGGGATAATCACGCGCAATCAATTGTCGGACGGGATCAGGCAGGCGTTCGAGATGACCCGGCAGCGCGTCGTGCCGATCAACGCGCCTCCGGATGGCGAGCCTTCCGCCGAGAAGGGAGATACTGATGACCGCGTTCAAAGTACCTATTCTGAAAGTTGGTGACGTGCTGCTCGTCTCCATTCAGGCAGACATAGACGACCGCGCCGTGCTCGAACTGCAGCAGAGGGTGCTCGAACAGATCGAGCTGACCAACGCGCGGTCGGTCCTGATCGACATCTCCCTGCTCGAAATGGTGGACTCGTTCACCGGGCGGATGCTGTCCGACATCGCGTCGATGGCCTCCATCATGGACGCGGCGACGGTCGTGGTCGGCATACAGCCGGCCGTGGCTATCACCCTCGTCGAGCTCGGGCTTGAGCTCAAGGGCGTCTCGACGGCGCTCGACGTGGACGACGGGCTGAGGATCCTCAAGGAACGGATGAAAGAGAAGCGTCGCAAACGCACGGTGGGTGCGGACGAGCATGCCACAGCCTGAAGTCAGCCGAATCGCGATTAAAGGCAGCGAAGACATCGTGAGGGTCCGGGCGGCAGTCAGGGAGGCGGCCGTTCAGATGGGCTTCAGCAACGTCGATCAGGTCCGGCTCGTGACGGCCGCGAGCGAGCTCGCCCGCAACATCCACCTGTACGCGAGCGGCGGCCTCGTCGAGTTGCGCCGGGTCCATGCGGGCGGGCGCTCGGGCCTGCGGGTCGACTTCGAGGACGCGGGGCCGGGGATAGTCGACCTGGAGCTTGCCATGACCGACGGGTACACGACGAGCCGAGGGATGGGGAAGGGGCTTCCCGGATCGCGCAGGCTGGTGGATGATTTCGATATAAAATCCGAGGTGGGGAAAGGCACCCTCGTGACGATCATCAAGTGGCTCCTCTGAGCCTGCCGGGGCGCACATCATTATGTCGATTCGGAGAACGGAAAAGCGGGCCAGGTTATGAAGACCTTCGAATGGGTCGCGCTCAGCGAAGAATCTCACATCGGGCAGGCCAGGCGCATAGCGCGCAGGCTCGGGGCGGAGCTTGCCTTCACGGACCGTCAGCTCGCCGAGGTCGAGATCCTCATCAACGAACTTGGGACCAACGCCCTGAAATTCGGGCGCGGGACGGGTCAGATATTCCTCTCCGTCATGGACGAGAAGATCGAGAAGGGGGGGCTTGAGGTTATCTACACCGACAAGGGCGCGGGGATAGCCGACCCTTCTCTAGCCGTCGAGGATGGGTTCACCACCTCGGATTCGCTGGGCTCGGGGCTCGGGGCCATAAGCCGCATGTCGGACGAGTTCCACATCTACTCCCTCGTAGAGAGTCAGACGCGCCCCCTCTCCCTATACGGGCGGACCACGCACGGCACCGTAATCGTCGCGCGCAAGCACGTCGCGCCGGAAGGGAAGCGCCCGCCGCGGGGGCCGAGGCTGTGGGGCGTGCTCACCCGCCCGCCGGCGGGCGAGACGCACAATGGGGACGCCTATTTCATCAGGCAGGATGAGGACCGCATCCTGCTCGCGGTCATCGACGGCCTCGGCCATGGGGAAGGCGCGAGCGACGCCGCGCGGGCCGCCATCGAATCGATCGGCGGGAACGCCGGGAAGCCCGTTGAATCGATCATGAGGGCGGCGCACGAGGCCCTGCGCCCGACCCGCGGCGCGGTCATCGGCCTCTCGGCGATTGACTGCTCAACCCGCCTGATCGAATATGTCGGGATAGGCAACACCGATTTCCGAGTGCTCGGCGGGGGCTCGACCCTGAAGTTCATCTCCCTCAACGGCACGGTCGGGTCGCGCATGGACCGGCTGAAGGTGTTTAAGGGGGAGCTGCCGAAAAGCTGCATGCTCACGATGTCGACAGACGGCATCTCCGAGCGGTGGGACCTCGACCAGTACCCCGGCCTCCAAGGGCTGCACCCGCAGCTCGCGTGCTCGGTCATCATGCGCGATTACAGCAGGCCGAAGGACGACGCGACGATTTTGTGTGGGAGGTTAAGCTTTTGACCTCGGAATTCTTCGGGCATGTGAATAACGGCTCCGCCCGCCGTGAGAAGATCGGCTCCATCTTCATCAGCAGCGAATCGGACATAGTGCGCGTGCGGGACCGCGTGCGCCTCGTGGCGCGCGAGCTTGGCTTCGACAACATAACGCAGATCAAGCTCACGACCGCCGTGTCGGAGCTCACGCGCAACATCTACGAGTACGCGCAGAAGGGGAGCATCGCCGTCTCGATCATCGAGAAGGACGGGCGCAGGGGGATGGAGATCGTCTGCGAAGACAACGGGCCGGGGATCTCCGACCTCGACCGAGTGCTCGCGGGCGAGTTCCGGTCGAAGACCGGGCTGGGCAAGGGGATCGTCGGCTCGCGCAGGCTGATGGACGACTTTTCCGTCCAGAGCGCCCCCGGAGAGGGCACGCGCGTCGAGGCCATCAAGTGGTTCGATTTCGAGCAGAGGCCGGGGAAGCCGATAGACCAGATAAGGCAGCTCTTCTTCTCCGCGAGCGAGTCGGGGATGGTGGAGGAGCTCCAGTCGCAGAACAAGGAACTCGTGCGCGTGCTCGGGGAGTTGACCCAGAGCCGCCGCGAGATCGAGCAGGCCAACCACAGGTTGCAGGAGGCCAACGAGAAGCTCAAGCGGGTGGACGAATCAAAATCCCGGTTCATATCGACCATCGCCCACGAAGTGCGCACGCCTCTGAACGCCATCATCGGCCTGATCCAACTTCTGGGGCGCGAGAGGAACGAGCCGCTCTCCCCCATGCAGCGCGAGGTCGTCGAGCGCCTTGAGAAGTCCACCTCCATGCTGGTGAACCTGGTCAACGACCTTCTGGACCTCTCGCGGCTACAGGCCGGGAAGATGCAGATCAAGCTTCAGACCTTCGACGCCTTCGAGCTGATCGACCCTCTTTATAACGGCCTGAAGCAGACCGCCGCCGACAAGGGCGTCGGGTTCTCTTACGAGATAGCCGACGGGATGCCGCGCATCAACAGCGACCTGACCAAGATCACGCAGGTGATTACAAACCTCACGTCCAACGCCATTAAATTCACGCCGTCGGGCGGCAGCGTCCGGATCGTCGTCTCCCCCGAGGGGAAGGAGATGTGGCGCGTCGAAGTGATAGACACGGGGATAGGGATGGAGGAAGATCAGGTCCCGCTCATCTTCGAGGAGTTCAGGCAGGTCAACATCACGAGCCCTCACCACGGCGGCGGCACGGGGCTCGGCCTGCCCATCAGCAAGAAGCTCGTGGAATTGCTCGGCGGGAGGCTGACGGTCGCGAGCGCGCCGCAACAGGGCTCAACGTTCTCCGTCACGTGGCCGCTCGACGTGCGCGGGTACGTTCCGGAAGCGCTCCTCTCGGAAGCGTAAAGGGGCGCGCCCATTACCCGGACGGGCCGCGCCATGCCTTTTTCTGTAATCAATCACTCCTTGACACGAAGGGCGACCCGTCGTAGAATCCGACCCTGGCCAAAAGCACGGTATGGGTCGAGCAGTCTGTATCACTTCTAATCGAATATTCTTCACCGATAAAGGCTCCTACTCTTCGAAAGGGAGTAGGCGCAATTCCTTCCGCCCTTAGCATCAGGGGGTATGGTCGGAAGGATGCCGAAGTGAATGCACGGTGCCTGCACCCCGGTCTTCCCGGTGTCGCAGGCTTTTGCTTCCGCAAAAAAAAATCGTGCCTCGCATCGCTAACATCTTCTTTCACGGAGCGAGAAAATAATGGGCCTCACGAAAACCTCTCTCTCTAACAGGGGTGGCGCTGCCCGGTTGTCGGGCGTGTGGAAAGAGGCGTTCCTCTGGATCCCGATCACGCACCTGGCGAGCACGGCGGCGGCGGGCGTCACGGTCTACTCCCTTGAGAACCACGCGATGATCGCGGCTTTCTTCATACTCGGTCTCGGGCTGCCGGTGCCCCTCGTCATTTACTACGCCTTCAAGACCTACCACTCGAAGGTCGAGGACGAGCGCCGCCACTCCGACCAGATGAATGAAGTTCACATGTCCACGCTCGAAGCGCTGGCCATGGCGATAGACGCGAAGGACCAGACGACGCACCAGCACATACGCCGCGTGCAGATTTACGCGCGCAGGATGGGCGAGAGCATGAAGATGGGGGCGAAGGAGCTGAAGGCGCTCGAAGCCGCGTCGCTGCTCCACGACATCGGGAAGCTCGGGGTCCCGGACTACATTCTCAACAAGCCCGGCAAGCTCACGGAGCATGAATTCAGCAAGATGAAGAGCCACCCGGTGATCGGCGCGGAGATCCTGTCGAACGTGAAGTTCGACTTCCCCGTAGCCTCGTACGTGCGCGCGCACCACGAGAGGTGGGACGGGCGCGGCTACCCGGACGGGCTCAAGGGGGAGGAGATACCTCTCGGCGCGAGGATCCTCGCGCTTGTCGATCACTTCGACGCCCTGCATTCGGACAGGCCCTACCGCAAGGCGATGACCCGCGAAGAGGCCATCCGGCACATCAAGGAGCAGAGCGGGGCCTTCTTCGACCCGAGACTGGTCAAGCTGTTTCTCGCGATGCTCGACAGCCTGAACGCGGAGATTGACGGCCTCGGGATTCAGGAGCCCGAAACCCCTCGCACCTCGGCCACCGTCAACAACTCTTCAGCGCCCGCAGCCGGGTTCGCCGAGGAGCGGACCCCCCTGACCGAGTCCGCGCTCGGCAAGATCGCGGCCGCGCACCAGGAGGTGCTGACCCTGCACGACATCGCGCGGGTAATCAGCAGCTCCCTCTGCCTTCAGGACACGGTCGCCATCATCACGAGCCGTCTGGCGAACCTCGTGCCTTATTCGACCTGCGTCATCTACCTGACGGAAGGCGACAAGACGAAGGTCCGCGCGCAGTATGCCGGGGGCTTGAACCGGGAGAGTTTTCGAAACCGGACCGTCTCGCTGGGCGAAGGCATCACGGGCTGGGTGGTGGAGAATCACAAGCCGATGTACAACACGTCGCCCCTGCTCGACCTCACCTTCCTCGGCCCCGAGGCCGCGTCGGCCTACAGGTCAGTGATGGTCTTCCCGGTGATGAAGCGGGGTGAAGCGTTCGGGGCCGTCTCGCTCTACTCGGCCGATGTCCCCAATTACACGGACGAGCACCTGCGCCTGATGGAGATGATTATGCAGCCCATCTCCGACGCCCTGCACAACGCCATGACGTTCGAGAGCACGAGGCGGACGGCCCTGACCGACCAGTTGACGGGGCTGCCCAACATGCGCGCCTTCAGCATGCAGCTCGAAAGGGAGTTGCACTCGGCGGGGCGGGCGCAACTCCCTCTTTCGGTGCTCGTGATCGACCTCAACGACTTCAAGCGCGTGAACGACACCTTCGGGCATATGGCCGGGGACCGCATGCTCTTCCAGATCGGCCAGGTCATCAGGAGGCAGTTGCGCGACCATGACATAGTCGCGCGGTACGCGGGGGATGAGTTCGTGGCGTGCCTGACGATGACGGATCACGAGCAGGCGGGCCACGTCATCAGGAGAATTCAAAACGCTATAGACGGGTTCGTTCTCGACCTGCCGGGCGGCGAGACGGTATCCCTGACCGCGAGCATAGGGGCCGCCACCTGCCCGAATGACGGGCGCAGCTTCGAAGAGCTGATGATGCAGGCCGACAAGCGGATGTACCGCTCCAAGGAAGAGGCGAGGTCAGGCAACCGGCCCGAAGGCGCCTTCCCCGCGTTTTCGAAGGCGAGGATGCTGGCTTCTTAAATTCAGAAGAGCCAGAGCTCGGGGCGCAGGGATTGCCATACCTTCTCCGAGATGATGAGGCCGATTGATTGGCGGCCGAAGCTGATCCTTGCGAAGCCGGTCATCCCCGGCCTGAGCATCCCGTCGGCGTTATCCACCAGGACTTCGACCGGGTAGAATAGCTGCCCATACTGATTAGGGGTGGGCTCCGCGTTGATCTTCGACACCTGGCCCGTGAAGGTGCGGCCCGGAACCGTCTTCAGCTTGAAGCGGACGGGGCTGTCGAGCCTGACTTCCGAGATGTCGCGCTCGCTCACGTCTATCCTGAGCATGAAATTCTCAAGCTCCCCGACGCGGCAAATCTCTTCGCCGCGGCTGTACCGCCTCCCGATCATCTTCCGCATGTCTTCTCCCAGGATCATGCCCGCGCCCGGAGACTGGATTATCATGCCGGCGTGCTCTCTCTGAAGGATGTCCCTGCGCTGTTTGAGCGCCTCCAATTGCTGCCTGTTCGCGTGCAGTTCGGAGATGAGCGCTTCGAAGCTCGACCGGGCCGCCCTGGCCTCGGTCTCGGCCACCAGCGAATTGGTCTCGGCGCCGTTCGTCAGCCTCCGGTGCTCTATGAATGCCGCTTCGAGCCGCGCGCGCGCCCGCTCGATCTCTTTCTCGCTGAAACGCATCGCCGCGACCGCGCGGTCGTACTGCTGCCCGCCTACGAGCCCCTCGTCGAGCAGCTTCCTGTACCGCTCGACTTCCTTCCTGTTGTGTTCAAGCTCCGTCTCCTTCAGCTCGATCTCCGATTTGAGCACGGCGAAAGAAGGCGGGAGGGCGCCGGCGGACCGGCTCTGGCCTCCGGCGCTGTCGATCTGCTTCATCTCGCTCTTGAACTCTTCCGCCAGGCGCCTGCGCTCCACTTCCTTGAAGTTGGCCGATAACAGCATCTCGCTCCGGACGCGCAGCTCGTCCTCGATGCGAGACGTGTTGGTGTTGAGCCGGTCGATCTCCGAGTTGAGCTGCGTGAGGCGGTCCTCGATTTCGGGGTTGCCGAGCCGCGCGATCTGAGCGCCCGCCGCCACCGCGTCGCCCGGCTTGACGAATATCTCAAGCAGGACCGCGTCGGTGTTCGCCCGCGCGACGGTCTCGCGGCCGGGGGGGAGCAGCAGTGTGCAGTCGCTTCCCGTCGACGCCTCCCACGGCGCGACCAGCAGGACCACCACCAGCAGGATGAGGGCGAACTTGACGACCTTGCGGCGAGGAAAGGCCCTCTTCGTGATCACCTCTGTCTGCGCGCTGTCGGGTTCGGATTTCTTTGCCTGTGCGGACATGATTATTCCCTCGTCAGTCTTTACTGGATTGATTCCAGGTTCATTCCTCGTTGGTTGCGCGCGCCGCCGGACCGTTGCCGAGGCTCGCTTGATGAGCGGTCCCAGAGCCCTCGCGGTCGAAGCCATCAGGGGCTTCCACCACTTCTCGGTGAGCAGGGCCGCGAGCAGGAGCGTCAGAAGGACTCCGAAGAAGCCGAACCATTCCATCAGGCTGCTCCCGGCCCAGATCAAAATTAAATAGATAAGGATTACGGAGTAGAGGAGAGAACAGAGCCAGTAGCCAAGGTAGAAGAGAGGGCCGGGCCGCTTCTTCTCTTTCACAACCCGCGCCGCCCCCTGCCCTGCCCCGGCTTCGGGACCGATCAGAAAATCGATCACCCGGCCTACCTGCGCGGAAGCCTGCGCGTGGAGGTTCGTGACCCCCAGTAGTTGCGAGAGCGCGTAGTACCCGTCGAGCTTGATGAGCGGGTTGCAGTTGATCAGTATGTTGAAAGTCCCGCCCAGAAAGACCAGAAAGGTGAAGTCCGCGAGCAGACTGTAGGGGGTGGCCGCCATCCAGACGAGAGCGCCGAGAGCGCTCACCAGCAGCTGCCAGTAAATCCCCGCGAAGATCACCCAGAGCCGCTCGTGCTTTTTGCCGAGGCGGTAGATGTCCGTCACGTTGCAGTAGAAGGCGGGCATCACGTAGTAGATCATCAGGACGCCGACCTCCCGCACCTCGCCCCCGAAATGCTTGCACGCGAGGCCGTGGGCGAACTCGTGGAGGGCGGTTATCGTGAGCGTCATCAGCAGTATGATGACGAGCCCGTACTCCGCGTAGGTGTAATGCGTGTAAGCCGAGACCTCTTCGAACCTCGCCAGGAGCCCGAAGGTGACGAGGGCCATCAGGACGAAGGACGCCGTGATGAAGGGCCCGGTGAGCGCCCACCCCAGCCGCCTGTCGAGCCACGCGAGCATTCTTTCGGGGTTGAACAGGTGAAACCTGATGTAGAAATTGCGCTCCCGCTGTTTGGGTGCCGCGAGCTCGCCCGTGCCCCCTCTGGCCAGAAGGTCCGTCGAATCCAGTTTGGTCAGGAACTTCGTCAGGGCCGCACGCGAGACTCGCGGGCCATTGCCCGACCGGCCCCCGGCCGCGATCATCTCAAGACTCTGCGCGCCGTCGAACTGACGAAAGACCGAGTATTCGGGGGACTTCAGGAGGAAGTAGCGGGACGTGACGCGATTGCGGACCACGAAGCGGGTGACGCCGTCTTCGGCCTGTTCGGTGACGTCGACCTCCTCGGACACGCGGGGCGGGTAAAAGCAGAACTGGCCGGATTGTTGATCGTGAGCGTTCATATCGAACCGGGCACCTCGCCTGACCTGGGGCCTGATGTGATCAGAATTCCTCTTTCAGAGATCGAACAATTTCTCCCCCGAGATCGTGCAATCTCTACGGTTAACCTGCTCTCCTCTAGGTAGGTTTTTTTGATAATTTCCCGGAAGGGGGATTCGATAATACCAAGCGGCGAAAATGGGGTCAACCGGATTGTCGGTTGTCAGATGACCCTTCCCGGAATCCACGTTGAAGCCGAAATCCGCTGAAGAGATCGCTCTCAGGTAGAGGAAGCGGGCTTAAATACGAAAGGCTCGGCGGCATTGAATCGGGGTTCCCGTATACTTCGAATCTCAATTCAATGCCGCCGAGCCTGCTCTTCACGCTTTGAGTGTGCTACTAGTCGGTGAGAAGGATTCCCGGAGCAACAATCTCTTCCATCTCCACCAGCTCCAACTCATCAAGTATCACGCCTTCGTTTCTTTCGATGTTCATGGTCTTCTCCTTTTTAGTTGGTCCTTCGAATCCTAACTCGCCGATTTAGCTCCGGCATAAGTTTAGGGGTTTTTGCCGGTGAAGATGATGCCGGGGGCAATCACTTCTTCCATCTCTACAAGTTCGAGTTCCTCGATTATGAATACTTCGTTTCTTTCGTCAGCCATGGTTTTCTCCTTTCAAGATCGTAGCAGTCTGTTTGATTTCGTTTAGCTGCCTTGGTTCTTTTGACCTCAGCATCTTCCGCTCAGTACGTCATATATGTTGGCAATGCGCGTGCCACGAAACCGCCCTGCGGGAGGGCGAAGACCCGCCTTTAAAATCAACGACTTATGGCCGCCGCCGAAAACGCCGGATTTCTTCAAAAGTGTGTACCTGATTCACACTAACATTGGCCCAATGTCAGCGGCATTACTAACCTCTTTAAAATACATTTTTACAGGTTGTGTGTAGCTACTTCACACCTGTGAAGCAGCTACACACAAGGAATCACGGGAAAGAAGAGGCATTCAGAGAAGGTTGTAAGCGGCGCGTAAATCGGGAGAGGGGATAGAGGGAGTGGGGCGTCAGATCTTGAAATTGAACCGGTCCATTTTCAGGTAGAGCCCCTTGCGCGAAAGGCCGAGGTCTTTCGCCGCGCGGGCTATGTTGCCTTCGAATTTCCGGAGGGCTTCCTGGATCATCCGGCGTTCGATCTCTTCCACGGCCTCCGAGAGGGTCCCGCTCGGGAGCGGGGCCGGCTCCTGCTCCTGGACTACGATTGAGCTGACCGCCCTCGTGGGCATCTCCCGGCTCGCGCGGATTATCTCCGGCGAGAGCGCTTCCGGGGTGGCGATGGTGCCCGACTCGCCGTAGGCGACTATGCGGCGCACCTCGTTGCACAACTGCCTGACGTTGCCCGGCCAGTCGTAGACCACCATGAGGTCGAGGGCCTCTTCGGCCAGCTGGATGTCCATCTTGGCGGCCTCCTGCTGGTACTGCTTGAGGTAGTGGTTGATGAGGGCGGGGATCTCTTCGCGCCTCTCGCGGAGCGGGGGCACCTGAATCCTTATCACGTTCAGCCTGTGGAAGAGGTCCTCGCGGAACTTTCCTTCCGCGACCGCGCGTTCGAGTTCGGAGTTGGTCGCCGCGACCACGCGCACATCGACCCTCATCGGCTGGCTCTCGCCGATAGGATGAATTTCGCCTTCCTGTAGAAACCTCAGTAGCTTGGGCTGAAGCTCGATGGGGAGATCCCCGATCTCGTCGAGAAACAGGGTCCCCCGCTCGGCCGCGCGGATGATGCCCTGATTGCTCGCGATTGCGCCCGTGAACGAGCCCTTGCGGTAGCCGAACAACTGGCTCTCTATCATCTCGCGCGGGGCGGCGGAGCAGTTGAAGGGCAGGAATGTGTTCGCCCGGCGGGAGCTGCCCGCGTGAACGGCGCGCGCGATCAATTCTTTGCCCGTGCCCGACTCCCCCGTGATGAGGACCGTAACGTCGGACGACCTTATCTTATGGATCTGTTCGAGCACGCGACCCATCGCGCGGCTCGCGCAGATGAACCCCGGCAGTTCGACCTCGGCCAACAGCCGCGTCGGGTTGAATACGCCCGTCCTCCGACTCTTGCTCTTGAGCATATGAATCTCAAGGCTCTGCTCGACCAGGTGGATCAGAGGCTCCATCGTCACCGTGCCGGAGAGGAAGCGCTCGGCGCGCGGCTCCACTATCTTTAGGATGAACTTGTTCTGCTGGTTGTCGGTGAGCCGGTAGGTGAAATTGGCCGCGTATGCCTGCGGGTGGAGGCTCATTATGAACCTTTTTATATCGGGCTGCTCGCGCTCTTCGATGCCCACGGCCGCCGCCACTTCGAGGCCCGTGATCTGCCCCCACGTCGTGTCGTCGTTCTGATTCACTTCGTACACGACGGCACCCCGCGCGCTGGCCTGCGAGCGGACTATCGAGACGACCTCGAACAGGAGAAGCTCTTTCGAGACGGAAGCCTGGACGATCCTCTGCGCGATGAAGCCGTCGAGGATGGAAGCGAGGCTCGCCCCCTGCGGCTGCGCATGCGACAGGATTATGTGATCGCGGCCCGCCCCTTCGCCTTTCAGGTCCGCCCCCCCAACCGAGAGCCTCCACTTCAAGGATTCCAGGTACGACTTGGCGTTCCGGTACGCGACCGCCGCCCCGAGCTTCTCGAAAGTGACGATGGACTCTTCGACTTCGAGGATCGCGTCGGAGAGCGCGCCCTGCATTTCGAGGAGGTTGGCTAGGACGACCCGGTTCACCGCGAGGTCGTACACGTTGCCCGTGATCTGGAAGAGGGAAGTGCTCTGCCCGAGCGCCTGGATTCCCGCCGCGATGTGGCCCTCCTGCGAAGCGAGCTTCGATTCCAGCCTCATCATCTGGCCCCAGGCCAGCATCTCGGGGGACTCGCGCAATGACTCGCGCATGGTCTCGACGACCAGCCGGGCGCGGCTCACCTGCCCGAGCCTCAGCAGGGTTTCGGCCAGCCAGATCCTCGCGTCGGACAGGTACTGGCGGTCGCCCGACCTGAGGGATATCTCGACCGAGCGCTCCAGGTGGGTGAGCGCCTGTTCGGGCTGGTTCTTCGCCAGGTAGCTCTTCCCGAGCGTCGTCTGCGTGCTGGCTTCGAGAGGGAGCTCCTTGTTCAAAGGGTGCTTCTTCTTTATCGTGTCGAATGCCTCAATCGATTCCTGAAGAAGCTGGTCGGCCTCGTCTAGCTTGCCCCGGAGCACGTAGAACTGCGCGAGTGTGTCGAGCGCGCCCCCGAGGTTCAGGAACCGGGTCGTGCCGCGCAACAGCTCTATAGACGTTTTGCTCATCTCTTCGCCGCGGTCCCATTCGCCGCGGAGCAACAACTGGTTCGCGAAGTTGTTGTAGATGACCGCGAGCAGGTATTTATTGCCCGCCTTCTGGAGGTGATGTATCCCTTTCTCCCAGTACCTCCGGTTCTTCGAAGAGATGATGTCGATGTTCTGCGTGAGGAGCGCGAGGTCGCTGTATATCCTGCCGAGGAGGTCGTGTTCCTTCCGGTCCCCTATGATGGCGAGCGCCTGTTTGAGCGAGTAGACGGCGTTCTTGGTATCGCCCTCGCGCCCGTCGATGCTCGCGATGAAGTGGTAGCACTCGGCAAGCTCCCTCCACTCCCCGACCTGCCTGAAGTGCTCAAGGGCGGACCTGTAATGGTCGCGCGCGATGCGAATCTCCGACACGAAGCGGTAAGAGCGGCCGAGCCCGGAATAACACGCGCCCATCCCCGCGTGGTCGTCGAGGTCGCGGGCGATGCTGATCGCCTGGTTGAACAGGGCGATTGAGCGGGGTATGTCGTTGTTGACCGAATGCGCCCACCCCAGGCTTATGAGCACGAGCATCTGCGTCCGCTCGCTGAGCCTCACGAAATCGTTGAAGTTATCGTACTTCGAGACGACTTCGAGCTGCTCCCGGTTCAGGCTGCGTTTTTCCAGGGCGGAGCTGAGCTTGCAGCGGATCAGGGCTTCTTCTTCCGGCGTATGGGGGCCCAGGCGCAGGGCGGCTCTGAAGCGGTTTTCCGCCTCTTCGAACCGGCTGTCGTCCAACGCGGATTGCCCGGAAGCGATAACTTCTTCGACACGTTGGCTGCTCATGGGATCTCTAGTTACCATAATCGCCTTCGGATTAAGGTCGCCTACGTTTTATCCACTATTTTAAGACTGCGGCCAGGTGTATTAACGGTGCTGTTTCCAGAGTGTTGAATACTAATGATGAATCCCCTGTTAAACAGGGCGATTTTATTTATTGAAGAGGATAAAGTCAAGCGTATCATTCGGGGTCGTTTCGCTGCACTCCTTGACGTTTCAATATGATGCAGGGCTCGGCTCCGCCCTCCGTGGCCCCCGCGAGCCTCTCTTTATTCGCCTGTTTCCACTGCTTAGAAGAACTGCCTCCGATGGCATAGAGCTTGCACTCTCAATAACCGGTACTTATACGGAGGTATTAGATCGATGGGTTTTATACAGCTTATGTTCTTCATCTTTTTCATCCTTGTTTATTTCGCCATCACGGGGATGATAATTGCCCGCCTTTTCGGTCGAAGGCCCGGCGCACTGGTCAAATAGAGAATGAGTCTCTGACCTGCTCTGAGCCGGAATTAAGGAGAGGGTGAAACTATGGAAATCAATTTTGACAATGTGAGTTCGTCGGACCAGATCAACATCAGGACCCAGAACAGCACTTACAATTTCGAGGTCCTGGACCCTGATGAGCGGAGAGGGATACTCTCGGGCGGCACGCTCGGCAATCACGGGAGAGAGGCCGTGCTCATCTCCTCGCTCGACGGCGACGGCGGCGAGGGGACGAAGGCTTCGCCGGTGCTGAAGCCCGGAACGCGCGCCTTGTTCTACATGACCGCGAAGAGGGGGTTCGAGAGGCTGATCACTTCGGTGATCACCGGCATCTCTCACCTGAACAACGAAGGGGACCACAGGCGAGCCGCTTGAAACGCGCGAGCCTCGCTCCCACGGCATTAAACTCGGTTCGAAAGACGCGGCCCGCGCAAGGGCAAGCCGCCGAGGCTGAGATACTATGAAGATTCCAAAAACGGTCCAGAGGGCGGTCCCGAAATCGATCAAGAAGGCTCTGATCAAGAGGGCCATCAGGCGCACGCTCGTGCGGCGCGTTCTGCGGCCCATCCCGATCATCGGGACGGGCGCGGTGCTCGCGCTTGCGGTCGGGACGATCCGCCGCAAGGGCGCGGTTAAGGGCTCCGCCGACGTGGCGCTCGATCTGATCCCCATCGTCGGGATAGCCAAGAGTGTCGTCGAGGCGTTCAGAGGCGACTTCATACCTGATAAGAAATCGCCCGCCCGCCTGAAGCGGGGGGCCGGGCAGTAAGCCGGGCCTCAATCGGGCCGGTCAAGACAGTTCTCGCATCATCTCTGGGGGAAGCCGTGGAATGGGTCGGATGGTTGGCCGCAATAATTCTGATCGTCACATTGTTCGCGCAGGTCAGAAAGAACTGGATAGAGAAGAAGCTTCGCGGAGTAAACCCTCTGCTCTACTGGGGGCAGGCGACCGCGTCCTTATGCTTCGCGCTCTATAGCTACAGCATCGGCTCGTGGGTCTTCGTCGTGACAAACGCCGTCGGGCTGCTCAGCGCGATGGTCGGAATATACCTCGTCCACAGATACCGTTGAACGCATGCCCGGCCCGCCGCGCGAGTCCGCGTGGGGCTTCCCCCCTCCCGCCTCCCGATGTCACATGCAAGTTTGAGATTTGACCTCGAACAGGTAAAGTGTACATCGCGCGTTATGACAATCGACAACAGGTGGTACGACGATCTCGGGGACAGGTGGTGGGACCCGGCAGGGCCGGTCGCGCCCCTGCACGATCTGAACCCCGCGAGGTTCGCCTATTTCGAAAGGGCGGCGGGCGGTCTACGCGGGGCGAAGGTGCTCGACGTAGGGTGCGGGGGAGGGATTCTCGCGGACAAATTCGCCCGCGCGGGCGCGGTTGTAACGGGCGTAGACCTGTCTCATGCCTCGCTCGTCTCGGCCGGGAAGCACAGCCGGGACAGCTCTCTTGAAATAGATTTCGTAAACGCGAAAGGCGAGACCATCCCGTTCGCCGACTCCTGTTTCGACATCGTAGTCACTTCAGACTTCCTTGAGCACGCGCAGGACCTCGACATGGTGGTCCGGGAGTGCGCCAGAGTCCTCAGGCCCGGCGGCCTCTTTATGTACGAGACGATCAACAGGACTTTGCGCGCGCGGGTCGTGGCCGTGTGGCTGCTGGAACGTGTGCTCCGCCTGATTCCGAAGAACACTCATGATCCGGGAATGTTCATAAAGCCCCGACGCCTGCACGGGGTCATGGCTCGGCATGGGATACGGAACGAAGAGACGCGCGGGATCAGCCCGTCGGCCGGCCCGGCGCGCGCGCTCGTAGGTTTCATCAGGCGCGGGAGCGCGGGGGATTTTAAGACCTCGGACGATACTTCGATTGCCTACATCGGATTCGGGAAGAAGGTTTCTTAAGAGGCGGGTTATGCTCACGCCGAAACGAATCTACGAAGAAGAATTGCTGGACTCGGGTGAAGGCACGGACGACGACGTGGCCGAGAACCTCTCGGACCTGCGCCGCATCAATAAGGTTCTGGGCGGGACCCGCGTCGTGCTCGAAGCCCTGGCTAACGCGGCGGGGCGCGACCGCGTTGAGGAGTTATCCTTGCTCGACGTGGGGACAGGCTCGGCGGACATCCCGTCGGCCGTGGGCCGGTGGTGCCGGTCGCGAGGCATCAGGGCGTCCATCGCGGCGGTCGACATCAGCGAACGCAACCTCCGGGTCTCGAAGTCTCGCCTGGGGATCGACCCGGAGATAAGCCTGTTGAGGGCCGACGCTTTGAATCTGCCCTTCGCCTCGCGCAGCTTCGATTACGTGACCGCGTCCCTCTTCCTGCACCACTTCCGCGACGAGGACGTGGAGCGCCTGCTCCATGACTTCGCGAGGGTTGCGAGGCGCGCGGTCATCGTCAACGACCTCGTGCGGAACCTCGTGCCTTATTATTTTATTCGCATGACCGGGCCGGTCTTCGCCACCAGCTACCTCACTCGGAACGATGGCCCGGTCTCCGTGCTCCGGGGCTTCACCGCCGACGAGCTTTCTGCTCAGGCCGAGCGCGCCGGGCTCAGGCGCTTCCGGGTGAAGCGCGTATTCCCATACAGGCTTTCGCTGGTCGCCGACGTGAGCGACGGCTAGCCCGGCCCTGCTCGAAAGGGGCGCGGCGGGCGATCTCTTATGAGCGAGCAAGACGCCATAATCATCGGGGGCGGCCCCGCCGGATCATCGGCGGCCATCCGTCTGGCCGAAAACGGCCTCCGCGTTCTCCTGCTGGAAGAAAGGCACCTGCCGCGCCATAAGCTTTGCGGAGAGTTCATCACGGCGGAATCATTCCCCACGCTCAGGCGTCTGAAGGTGATGGAGAGCATGCTTGAGGCGGGCGCGCAAAAGATCAGGCGACTGACTCTGAGCGCCCCGACGGGCCGGGCCGTCCACATGACCATCGCCGAGATGTCCGACGAGTCGAGCTGGGCCATGAGCCTGAGCCGCGCCCGCTTCGATAAAATCCTGCTCGACCGCGCGCGAGTCGCGGGGGCCCGGTGCCTTGAGGGGGTCGTCGTGAAGGGCTGCGCGCAGGGACAGGACTCATCGCATGTGGTCGAAGCGATCTCCCTGTCGGACGGGAGCGTCGGCGATTACCGCGCGCCTATCGTGATCGATGCCTCCGGGCGGAACTCGCGGTTGATGGTCGGGCGGACCGAGCGCGTAGGGGGCCGCCGAGGGTCGCGCCTGTACGCGATGAAGGCTCACCTCGAAGGCGTGGAGGGAATAGATGAGCAGGTCGAGCTCTACTTCTTCCCGCAGGGTTACGGCGGCCTGTCGCGGGTCGAGGATGGGCTCGTGAATTTATGCTTCATCGTGAACGAAAGGGATGTCCGGGCGGCGGGAGGCGACGCATCGAAGGTTGTCGAGCAGACGGTGAAAAACAACAGGCTCGCCCGCTCCCGCCTCTCGCGCTTCACGGTGGCCGGGAAATGGCAGACGGCGGGCCCCCTAACCTTCGGCACGCGGCGGCTCTCGCGGGGCGGAGTTCTCGCGGTCGGGGACGCTTCGGGCATGATCGACCCCTTCACAGGCACGGGCATGCAGATCGCCCTCCGCACGGGAGAGCTGGCCGCCGAGTCTATAATCGAAGCCCTGGGCTCGTCCGGGAATTTCGGAAGTGGCCGGGGGAACCCCTTCGATAAGGCCCTCGCCCTCTACCGCGCGCGGTACGAGAATGAGTTCGGGAAGAGGATGAAGGCCGCGGGGTTGTTAAGGGCCGTTGCCTTCTCGCCCTCCACGGCCAACTTCTTCGCGGGGGTGCTGGCGAGGGCCCCGTGGCTGGCCCGCCGGGTGCTCCGGTCCACCCGCAGCGGCAGGCCGAAAACCGGCCGCGGAAGCTCCCGGTAGCTTTCGGAAATCCCGAGTTTTTTGGAACTTTTCCCCTTCGCGGGCGTGGTCAAAGCTGAGTCTATCTACATAATCTTATTAAATGGTTCGAAGGAGGGTTGGCATGTCCAGACGCATCTATTTGATTGCTCTTCTGATTTCCGCGCTGAGCGTGGGAGCGGGGGCCGCGCAGAGCGCCTCGGCTCAGAAGGAGAAAGTGAAAGAAAAAGAGGCAAAAGAAAAAGAAGCGAAGGAGAAGTCGAAGCAGAAAGAGAAGGTTGAATCGCGCGCTTTCGCGGCCACCGCGCCCGAAGCATTCGCCTTCCAGATGGGCGGCGGGGAGCGCTCCTATCTGGGCGTCTTTCTTGAGGAAGTCACCGCGGACAGAATGAAGGAGCTGAACCTTAGCGAGGAGCGCGGAGCGGTCGTAATGAAAGTCTCCGAGGGCAGCCCCGCGCAAAAGGCGGGCATGAAAGAGAATGACGTGATCATCTCCTTCAATGGCCGGCGCGTGGATACGGTCCGAGAGGTGCAGAGATTACTGAGCGAAACCCCTCCCGGCCGCACCGTGACTTTCGACGTGCTTCGCGGGGGCGCGCAGCAGACGTTGACCGCCACCGTGACGAAGAGGACTCCCGAGGTCGGCTTCTTCGGCCGCGGCGCGAACCTCAATGGTGAGTATTTCAAACTCAACCAGGATAAACTGAGGGCCGAACTGGAAGCCGCGCGAAGGAACCAGAGGCTCACCGAACAGCAGCGCAAGGAGCTTGAAGAGAAATACAGGAAGGGCTTCGAGAATTTCGGCAACTTCAACTTCGTCTACCCCGGCGCTGCGGGTCGTTTCCGCGGCACCCGCATCGGCATCACGGCCGAGCCGCTCACCGGACAGCTCGCCGAGTATTTCGGGGTCAAGGGCGGGCGCGGAGTGCTCGTGACGGAAGTCCAGAATGACCGGCCGGCCGCGAAGGCGGGCCTCAAAGCGGGCGACGTTATCACGGCCATCGACGGAAAGCCCATCGAGAACGTCTCCGGGCTCGTGACGGTCATCACCGAAAAAGAGGGGCCGGTCGTCCTCACTATCATTCGTAATCAGGCAGAGCAGAGCGTCACGGTCAACATTGAAAAGCGTGAGACCCGCCCCGCCGTCAGGCGGCGGGCGAACCTGTAACCGGTTTCCGATCCGTTAAAAAATGCTTCCGCATGTTAAGAGGGGCGACTGCTCGCCCCTCTCCTTTTTATCCCGCCCGGTGTGAAATCCCCGAAGAGATACTCGCCTATTGCTCGGGCCTGAATGCCTGTATAATGGACGGACTTCACCGGCTCGGCTGGCAAGTATGTCTTCGAATAACCGACAACCCGGCACCGCGCGCGCGGGGGATGCAAGAGAATGAATCCCCCGGTCAGCATTGTCATCCCCACATGGAACGGGCTCGGATTGCTTGAGCGTTTCCTGCCCTCCGTCATCTCCGCCGCACAGACCTACGCGGAAGAAGGCGCGACTTCCGCCGAGGTCGTTGTCGTAGACGACGGGAGCGAAGACGGCACCGCCCTGTGGCTTGAGGCGCAGGGGTTCAAAACATCCCGCGGCCCTTCAGACGGGCCGGTCGCGCTGAGGGTAGTCCGCAGCGAGATCAACAGAGGGTTCGGGGAGACGTGCAATCGCGGGTTCGAGAGCGCGAGCCACGGCCTCGTCTTCCTCCTGAACAATGATGTCGAAGTGAGCCGTGACGCCATCCGGCCGCTGGTCGAGAATTTCAGGGACCCGTCCGTCTTCGCCGCTCATTGCCGCGTCTTCGAGTTCGAAAGCGGGCGGGAGTGCGGGACCGGTAAAATGGGCGGCTTTTCGCGCGGCTTCATCCGGGTCCATCAAAGCTTCGCTCCGGTACGCGCCGCCGCGCCGGGCTCGCCGCCTCTCTACTCGATGTTCGCGGGGGGCGGTTCCGCCCTCTTTGATCGCGGAAAATTCCTCGACATCGGCGGCTTCGAGAAGCTGCTCTCGCCCTTTTACTGGGAGGACGTGGAGCTCAGCTACCGCGCGTGGAAGCGCGGCTTCGTAGTGCTGTACGAGCCCCGCTCGGTCGCGCGGCATCGGGTCTCTTCGACCATCAGGGGGCTCAAGCGCGCGAAGGTTCGCAGGGTCGAGCAGAGGAACAGGCTCATCTTTCACTGGATCAATCTGCACGACCGCCGCTTGCTCTCGGCCCATATTTTGAGGGTGCTGCTGCTCGCTCTGATCTCTCCGCTCGTCAGGCCCGGCTTCTTTCTCTCCTTCGTGGACGCGGTCAGGTCGATGCCCGAGATCAGAAAGAGGCGGAGGGCGGAGCGGGCCGCGGCGAGGCTTACGGATCGGGAAGTATTCGAGTGGTTCGCCCGGATGAGGGACCGCCCCGACGTTTTCATCTATGATCGGGTCGAAGAGTTGAGAGAGTTCACCGGCAAAAGAAAGAGTGAGGAGATCAGGAATGGTTAAGGCCACAGGATTGATCGCCGCTGTTGCGTGCGCGGTCGCATTCGCGCTTTCGTTCGCCCCGGCCGAGGCGGCCGGGCAGAAGCAGGCGGAATCGAAGGAGTCTCGCGAGATCCGCTCGGTCCTCGACAGACAGGTGGAGTCTTGGAATGAGCGGGACCTTGAAGGCTTCATGGGGGGGTACCTGAAGTCACCGGAATTGAGCTTCTTTTCCGGGGCCACGAAGACCGGGGGGTGGGACGCGACGCTCGAACGGTACCGTAAGCGCTACCAGAGCGAGGGCGCGGAGATGGGCAGGCTGGACTTCTCGGAGGTGCAAATCGAACTGCTCGGCCCGGCCCACGCCTTCGTCCGCGGGCGCTGGCGCTTGAAGATGTCGGCGGGCGATCAGGGAGGGCTGTTCACGCTCATCTTCCGCAAGGCGGGGGGAAGCTGGAAGATCGTGCACGATCACAGCTGCTAGGGCGGCTTTCGACAGGCTCCTTATCGACCTTGCTTCATCAACACTCGAAGTCTACCGAGCCGACCTCTCTGCAAACCGCCGCCACCTTCTCTTTGACGGGAACGTGCGCCGGGTGGTTGGCGTAAAGGTCGAGCGCGGGAAGGTCGTCGAACGAGACGACCAGAGCGAAGTCCCACGCGCGCTTTGACTCCACCACGTTCAGCCCGACGGACAGGTCGCGGATGACATCGATCTGTCCGGGCAGGCCCTCAAGGTCTTTAATAATTCCCCGGCGCTGTTCGTCGGTCGTCTCCGGCTTGAAGTTAGCAAAGACCACGTGCTTTATCATTCGATTGCCTCGCCTGTTTAAATTCCCCGTCGGGTCCGAACGCTTTTGGAAAGTTCCGAGTCTACCATGAACTGATATAATGGACACTCCGCAATCTTGAAGAAGGGAAGAGCAAATGTCGAAGATCAGAGTCCTGCCCGATTCGCTCGCCAATAAGATCGCGGCGGGCGAAGTGGTGGAGCGGCCATCTTCAGTCGTGAAGGAGCTGCTCGAAAACGCGCTGGACGCGGGCGCGCGCAAGATCGATATAGAAGTGGAGGCCGGGGGCAAACGCCTGATCCGCATCGTCGACGATGGGGAAGGCATGACGCGCGACGACGCCCTGCTCGCCTTCGAGCGGCACGCGACTTCGAAGCTCAGGACGGCGGAAGACCTCGAATTCATAAAGACGCTCGGGTTCCGGGGCGAGGCCCTGCCCTCGATTGCCGCGGTCTCCCGCCTCTTCTTGCGGACCAAGGTGGAGCGCGACGTTGAAGGGAGCGAGGTCGAGTTCAACGGGGGGAGGCTCGTGGCCGTGCGCGATGTCGCCTGGCCGGGCGGCACGGAGATCGAAGTCAAAGACCTCTTCTTCAACATGCCCGCGCGGCGCAAGTTCCTCAAAAGCGACGCGACCGAGAGCTTTCACATAACGAACCTCGTGCAGCACTACGCGCTCGCGAACCCGCAGCTGGCCTTCATGCTGGTGAACAATGGGCGCGAGGCCATCCGCGTGGCCCCCGTCCGCTCTCTGAAGGAGAGGGCCTACCAGGTGCTCGGCGGCGCTCTGCTCAATAAATTGGTCGAAGTGAGGCACGAGCTCGAAGGGCTCAAGGTCTTCGGCTACGTGTCGAACCCGCAGGAGCAGCGGTCCTCGCGGGACGCCCAGTACCTTTTTGTGAATCACCGCTTCGTGCGGGACCAACTGATCGGGCGCGCGCTCTCCGAAGCCTACCGCTCGATGATGCCGTCGGGGACCCACCCGGCGGCGGTCCTGTTCGTCGAGGTGCCGACCTCCGAGGTGGACGTGAACGTCCACCCCGCGAAGACGGAGGTGCGATTCCTGCGCGAAGGGGCGATACTCTCTTTCATCCGAAACGCGGTCGCGGACGCGTTGAAGACCACGCAGCCGATAACGCAGTTGCCGGGGACCAACACGCGCGCCCGCGAAGAGGCGGAGAGGCCGGGGGCCGGTTTTACTCAGGCTCAGCCGCCCGCGAGCCCTTCTTTTAATCGCCCGCAGCCTCCGCCCGCGAGGGAGCTTCCTCCGTTAGAGCCTCCGCCTTCAGACTTCGGGTCATTGTACGACGAGCCTGCGGCGGCGGGAGAGCCGCGGCCTGGCTTCGAGCCACGGTCGACCTCTGAGCCGCGGCCGAACTTCGAGGCGCAGACGAGAGGGCCGGCGGCCGGAGCCCCTTCGCCCGGCCCGGAGGCGAGCGAGCCGGTCGCTCAAAGGCCATCGCCGCCCGAATCATCCGAGCAGATTTTGCTTGAGAGCCGGACCTTGCCCGACATGGGGCATGGCATAAAACCTCTGGGGCAGATCAGGGACAGTTACATAGTCGCGACCGACGACGAGGGGTTGCTGCTGGTCGACCAGCACGTCGCGCACGAGCGGGTCTTGTTCGAGCAGTTCCGCGACCTGAAACTTTCCGCCGAGTCTCGCATACAGCCCTTGCTCATCCCCGCGACTCTCGACCTGAGCCCGGCCGAGGCCGACGCCTTTTCCGCGGTTCAGGAGGAATTGGAGAGCATGGGGATCGAGGCTTCTCAGCTTTCTGGCCGGACGATAGCTGTAAAGACCGCGCCCGCGGGCGTATCCTCTTCCGACGTGATCGCCCTCGTCAAAGAAGTCCTCGGGGTCGTTGAGCGCGAGCGCCGCAGCTTCTCGATGGAAAGCATTCGCGATTCCATCGCCGCCTCCCTCGCGTGCAAAGCCGCGATCAAGATCAACATGCCGCTCACTCAGGAGAAGATGCAGTGGCTGATCGATGAATTGATGAAGACGAACAACCCGATGACCTGCCCGCACGGGCGGCCCATCATCATGCGGTACGGTTTGAGGGATATAGAGAGAGGGTTCAAGCGGCCCGTCTGATCTCCGCCCGATCTTCGTTCGACCTTGGGGATCACCGCAGGCGTCTCTGCCGGGTCTTCTGATTGAACTGGGGGAATTTCGCTCCGGCCCCGAGGCTGGCTATCTTCGACTTCAGGTCGTCTATCAACCGCTTTCTCACCACCGAGCGGATGCGCTGGCTGCGGTCCGCCGTGAAGTGGTCCACCAGCACCATCATCCGGTGCCAGCTCGATTCGAGCTCGTCGGCGATGCGCGAAACCTGCGTTATGTCGTAAGGGACGGCGACGGCCTCGCACCCGAGTCTCGCGAAGACCAGCAGGTAGCGGGCCGTGGCGAGGTCCGGGCAGAGGAGGCGGCGGTTCCCGACCTTCAGCTCGATCCCTAGCAGGGTGTGAAGTATCTCGACGCCGACGGGTTTCGACGAAGCCTGCAACTCAAAAAGCCTCGTCCTCTGGCTAAGTATCCGGGCCTTGTAGATGGCGTCGATGGAGTGTTCGCCGAGCTGTTTTCGGATCTCGGACGCGAGGTCATCCGCCTTGACCGCCCGCGCGGACCGGGGGAGGTGGTCCGTGATGGATTCGACTTTCTTGGCTTCCGCTTTCATCTGTTGATCTTGATCGCGGTGATGCGGTCGCGCGCCTCTTCTAATTTATTGAGCACGCGGCCCGGCATGATGCCGAGGTAGAGCGTGCCGAGGGCGGCGAGTATGAGGCCGGCGACGAGCGACTTCGAGAGCGCGGGGGCCTTGAACCCGGTCGCCGGCTCGGCGAAGAACATGGCGACGACCACGCGGAGGTAGTAGTACCAGGAGATCGCGCTGTTGATGACGCCGATGATGACGAGGGCGTAGAGGCTCGTCATGCCCTGCTCGGCCCCGGCCACCCACGCGGACTTGAAGACGAGCAGCTTGGCGATGAAGCCCGCGGTCATGGGGATGCCGGCGAGGCTCAGCATGAAGAGCGAGAGGGCGGCGGCGAGGCCGAGCGATTGAAACCCGATGCCCGCGTAGTCCGCGATCTCCGTCCGCTTGTCCCCCCGCCGCGCGAAGACCTCGATGACCGCGAACGCCCCTATGTTGATGACGACGTAGCTCAGCAGGTAGAAGGCGACCGAGCGCCAGTCCATAGCGATGAAGCCGACGAGCGCGTAGCCGGCGTGGGCGATTGAAGAGTAGGCGAGCATGCGCTTGATGTTGGTCTGGACCAGCGCGACTAGGTTCCCAATCGTCATCGTGAGGATGGCCATCACCACGAGCGCGTTCGTGGTCACGGACTGGAGCGACGAGAGGGCTCCGCCGGAAAGCCCCGCGCCGACCGAAGCCGTCGCGAACGTGAGGATGAACACGCGGGCGAATGCCGCGAAGGCCGAAGCCTTCGACCCGGTGGAGAGGAAGGCCGTGACCGGAGTCGGGGCCCCCTCGTACACGTCGGGCGACCAGATGTGGAACGGGGCCGTGGCTATCTTAAAGCCGAAGCCCACGAGCATCATCGCGGCCCCCGCGAAGAGCATCGGCTCCGAGAAGAGGTCGCCCGACGCTATCCGCTCCTTGATCAGGAGCAGGTTGGTCGTCGCGACGGGGTCGCCCTGCGGCGAGTACGTGGCCCCGTAAACGAAGGCGATCCCGTAGAGCAGGAAGGCGGTCGAGAAGGAGCCGAGGATGAAGTACTTGACCGCCGATTCGTTCGAGCGCGGGTCGGTCCTGCGGTAGCCGCAGAGCACGTAGGTCGAGATCGAGGTGATCTCGAGCCCGAGGAATATCATCACCAGATCGTTGGCCGACGCCATGAAGAGCATGCCGGTGGTGGCGAAGAGCAGGAGGGCGAAGTACTCGCCCTTGGGCAACTCCTCATCGTCGACCCAGCGCAGGGAGATGAGCACGATCAGGAAGGTGACGATGAGTGAGATCGAGGAGAAGACGAGCCTGAAGTCGTCCGTTATCAGCATGCCCCCGAAAGATGTCTCCCCATTGCGGCCCCAGAGGCTCGCGACGGCCGCGCCCGCGCCCGCCAGCCCCAGCAGGGTGACCGCCCCCACGATGCGCCGCTCAAGCTTTTTTGAGAACGCGTCGATGAGCATTATGATCACGGCTACAAGAGCCGTGATCATCTCGGGCAATACCGCGTGGTAATTGATTCCTATCTGATTCATTTGTACCTGATCTTCTAGTGTGACGTGTCCGTTTGGGCGTACGGGTTGTCTGCCGCGACCGTCGTGGCGGCCGGGGACGGGTTGACCCGAGTCTTTATGGCCTGCACGTCGGTCTCGCTGCGGGAAAGGAAGAGGCTCGGGAAGATGCCCATCACGAAGATCAAAACGATCATCGGCGCGAGCGCGAGTTTCTCCCTGCCGTCCAGGTCGCTCAGGCCCAGGTTCGTCGCATTCCGGACCTCTCCGAAAATCACCCTCTGGTACATCCACAGCATGTAGACGGCGGACAGGATCATGCCGAGCGCCGCGAGCGAGCCGAAGAGTTTAGCGTTCGGCAGCGCGTTCGAGGTGAAGGTGCCGACAAGGATCAGGAACTCTCCCACGAAGCCGTTCAGCAGCGGGAGCGCGATTGAAGAGAGGGTCACGATGAGGAAGAGCGTCGAGAAGGCGGGCATCACGCGGGCGAGCCCCCCGAACTCGGCGATCAGCCGCGTGTGCCTCCGGTCGTAGATCATGCCGACGATCATAAAGAGCGCCCCCGTGGAGATGCCGTGGTTGAGCATCTGGTAGAGCGCGCCCTGAAGCCCCTGCTCGGTGAAAGAGAAGATGCCGAGGACGACGAACCCGAGGTGGCTGACCGAGGAGTAGGCGACGAGCTTCTTTATGTCCGGCTGGACCATCGCCACGAGCGCCCCGTAGATGATGCCGACGACGGCGAGCGCGGCGATCAGGGTCGCGTAATGGCGCGAGGCTTCGGGGAACATCGGCAGGTTGAATCGCATCAGGCCGTAGGTGCCCATCTTGAGCAGCACGCCCGCCAGGATGACCGACCCGGCCGTCGGCGCTTCGACGTGCGCGTCCGGCAGCCACGTGTGGAACGGGAAGAGCGGCACCTTGACGAGGAAGGCGATGGCGAAGGCCCAGAATATCCACTGCTCCTGCGTCGTCGACAGGTCGAACAGGCCCGCCCCTATGTCGCCCGTGATCGTCGGGATGTCGAACGTGAAGTTGCCGGTCGCTTGCCCGTGCAGGTAGTAAAGCGCGATGATGCCCGCGAGCATGAGCAGGGACGCGACGACCGTGTAGAGGACGAACTTGACCGCCGCGTATATGCGCCGCTCTCCACCCCAGACCCCTATCAAGAAGTACATCGGGATCAGCATGACCTCCCAGAAGAGGTAGAAGACGAACATGTCCATCGCGACGAAGACGCCGATCATGCCCGTCTCAAGCGCGAGCATGGCGATCAGGAACTCCCGCACCCTTTTGTGTATCGAGTTCCAGCTCGATACCAGGGCTATCGGGACGAGGAGCGTGGTGAGGAGGACGAGCCAGAGGCTCAGCCCATCGACCGCGACGTGGTAACGGACGCCCAGATCGAACGCCTCTATCCACGGGACGTTCGTTTCGAATTGCGGCCCGCCCGAGGAGCTGAACCCCAGAGGCAGCGCGAGCGAAAGCAGGAAGGTCGCGACCGAAAAGATCAGGGCGGTCCACTTGAGCGGCCTGTCCTTCGTCCCGTCGCCGCGCCCCGCGAAAGCGAGCGCCACCGCGCCGACGAGCGGCAGGAGGATGAGGATGGTCAGGAGATAATTTCCCATCTTGAATAAAGTCTCTCTATCACCGGATCACAAAATACCCGATTAGCAACAAAGCGCCGAAGACGACCATCGCCACGTAACTGCGCGCGAAGCCGGACTGCATGTAGCGCATGGCGCTCCCGAGCAGGCTCGCCGTGTAGCCCGCGGCGTTGACCGCCCCGTCTATGATGCGCACGTCGATCACCTTCCACAGGACCTTGGCCGAGCCGATCTTTATCGGCCGAACCAAGGCGGCGTCGTAGACCTCATCGACGTAATACTTCTCTTCGAGCAGGCGCGGCGGTTCCCACAGAGGCTTGCGCTGGAACCAGACGTACCCGAGGCCGATGCCGAGAAGGGCGATGACGGAAGAGAGGGCCGTGAGCACCCACTCGGTCGTGTGGTCCGCGCCCGCCGCGTGCGCGGGCTCGCCTGCCGTCGCGTGCGAGGCGTCGGCCCCGTGGGCCGCGGCCGCCGGGTGCGCGATTGAAGGCTCAAGGAAGTGCTCAATATAGTTCGGGATCGCGCCGCCAGACAGCCCCTCGGGCACGCCGAGGTAGCCCGCGAACGCGGCCCCGAAAGCGAGCACCATGAGTGGGAGCACCATCGACTTAGGCGACTCTCGGGGAGGCCCGGAATGGTGCTCGTGTTCGTCCGGCCCGACCCCCGGAGGCGTGACGGACTGGTGCGATTCGTCGCGGCCATGGCCGTGGGAGGCGGCCCCGGCATGCCCGCCTTCGGCGAACCTCTCTTTGCCGAAGAAGGTCAGCGCCATCAGGCGAGTCATGTAGATGGCGGTGATGAAGGCCGTGACCGCCCCGATGGCCCACAGGATTTTAGGCAGGGGCTCCGGCAGCACCCCGGAGGTGAAGGACCGGTAAAGGATTTCGTCCTTGCTGAAGAAGCCGGAAAGGAGGGGCACGCCCGAGATGGCGAGCCAGCCCACGGCCATCGTCAGGAACGTGAGCGGCATGTACTTCTTCAGCCCGCCCATCTTCCTCATGTCCTGCTCGTGGTGCATGCCCACTATGACGGAACCGGCCCCGAGGAAGAGCAGGGCCTTGAAGAAGGCGTGGGTGAAGACGTGAAATATGCCCGCGCTGAAGGCCCCGACGCCGCAGGCCAGGAACATGTACCCGAGCTGCGAGACGGTCGAATAGGCGAGGACCTTCTTGATGTCCCACTGCGCGAGGCCGATGGTGGCCGCGAAGATCGCCGTGGCCGCCCCGATTGACGCGACGATGAGCATCGCGGTCGGCGCGTGGACGAAGATCGAGCTAGCGCGCGAGACGAGGTAGATGCCCGCCGTCACCATGGTCGCCGCGTGGATGAGCGCGCTGACCGGGGTGGGGCCGGCCATCGCGTCCGGCAGCCACACGTAGAGGGGAATCTGCGCGCTCTTCCCGGTAGCGCCCACGAACAGGAGGAGGGCGACGGTCGTGAGCCCGCCCGCGAAGATCATCGACGCCGCGAGCGGCTCCGTCGCCTGGGCCATCGCCCAGTCGAATGCCCCGCGGACGCCCTGAGGCTCGTTGCTGAAATAGAAGATGGTCCCGCACTTCAGGAAGAGGAGCATCAAGCCGATGGCGAACCCGAAGTCCCCGATCCGGTTCACGATGAACGCCTTCTTCGCCGCGTCCCCCGCGTAGTCGCGGTCGTAGTAGTACCCGATGAGCAGGTAAGAGCAGAGGCCCACGCCCTCCCAGCCGACGAACATCAACAGGAAGTTGTCCGCGAGGATCAGCGTCAGCATCGAGAACATGAAGAGGTTGAGGTAGGCGAAAAATCGCCAGTACCCTTTGTCCCCGTGCATGTACCCGGTGGCGAAGACGTGGATCCAGAAGGCCACGAAGGTGATGAAGAGAATGTAGATCCCCGAGAGCGGGTCGAGGAGGAAGGCGAAGTCGGACCTGAACGAGCCCACGTTGATCCAGGTGAAGAGGTACTCGTGGACCCTGCGGTCGGCGTCGGGGAGGAGCCGCGTGAAGAAGGCGACGAACGATGTGATGGCGGAGACTCCGACCGCCGAGCACGCGACGAGCGCGATGGCGCGCTCCCCCATCCTCCTGCCGAACATGCCAAGGATCGCTGCGCCGACCAGCGGCGCGAGGATGATAGTGGCTAACATTGTTTTTTCAGCACCGTTTTTTCAACACCTTGAAATCGGGGCCCCGTTAAAGCTTCAGGGCGTCCACGTCGTCCACGTTGAGCGACTCCCGATTGCGGAAGATGGAGATGATGATCGCGAGCCCCACGGCGGCTTCGGCCGCGGCGACCGTCATGACTATGAAGACGAACAACTGCCCGCCGAGGTCGCCGAAGAAGCCGGAGAAGGCGACGAGGGTGAGGTTGGCCGCGTTCAGCATCAGCTCTATGCAGAGGAAGATGCTGATCGCGTTGCGTTTGATGAAGACCCCGACCGCGCCTATCGTGAACAACAGGGCCGAAAGCCCCAGGTACCAGGATAAAGGAACCATAAGATCTCCGAACTAATCGTTCTCGCGCTTCGCCAGAACCATCGCCCCCACGACCGCCATCAGGATCAGGACCGAGGTGACCTCGAAGGGCAGCAGGTAGCTGGTGAACAGGCCCGTCCCGATGCTCCAGGTGGTGCCGACCGCGCGGTCGGCGTCGAGCACGGGCGGCATGCTGATCGGCCTGACCGAGCGGATGACGTAGAACGCCTCGGCTATGAGCAGGCCCGCGAACGGGATCGCGAGGTAGCGCAGCCCCTTCTGCTTGTCGACCTGCGGCTGGTCCTTCGGGATGTTCAGGAGCATTATGACGAAGATGAACAGGACCATGATCGCCCCCGCGTAGACGACGATCTGTATGGCCGCGATGAAGTGCGCGCGCAGGGTGACGAAGAGCGCCGAGAGCGCGGCGAGCGTGCCGATGAGCGAGAGCGCGCCGTAGAGGGGGTTGCGCTGAAGCAATATGTTCAGGGCGCTCGCGACCGCGACCGCGGCCAGAATGATGAATATAGCCTTTTCCATATCCGAGTCTTAACTCCCGACTATCATGACGGTCGCCGTGACGACGATGTTCAGGAGCGCCAGAGGCAGCAGGAACTTCCACCCGAACGCCATCAGCTGGTCGTACCGGAAGCGCGGGAGCGTGAAGCGAATCCACATGTAGACGAAGATGGTGATGGCGACCTTGATCAGGAAGTAGATGATGCTGAGCCACGGGAACCGCTCGACGAGCGGCCCGTTCCACCCCCCGAAGAAGAGCGTCACGCCGACGGCGGCGGCCGTGATCAGGTTCACGTACTCGGCCATGTAAAACATGGCGAACTTCATCGAAGAGTACTCGGTGTGGTACCCGGCGACCAGCTCGCCCTCGGCCTCGGGGAGGTCGAAGGGTACGCGGTTGGTCTCCGCGAGCGAGGAGATGAAGAAGATGATGAAGCCGACGGGCTGGAGGAATATGTTCCACCTCGGCAGGAAGCCGAGCCAGTAGCCGCTCTGCGACTCGACTATGCCTACCAGGTCGAGGGTGCCCGACATCAGCAGGGCCCCGATGATCGACATGCCGAGCGCCAGCTCGTAGCTGACCATCTGCGCGCTCGACCGGAGGCCGCCCATCAAGGAGTACTTGTTGTTCGAGGCCCAGCCCGCGAGCACGATCCCGTAGATGCCGAGCGAAGTCAGCCCCAGGATGTAGAGCAGGCCGACGTTGATGTTCGTGACGAAGAGGTCGATGGCGCGGCCCGCGACGGTGACGGTGCTCCCGTAAGGGATGACGATCAAAACCATCAGGGCCGGGACGAGCGAGATGGCGGGCGCGACGATGTAGAGCCACTTGTTCGCTTCGAGGGGGATGATGTCCTCCTTGAAGATGAACTTGAGCCCGTCGGCCGCGGGTTGCAGCAGCCCCCAGGGGCCGACCCGGTTGGGCCCCACCCGCAGCTGTATCCAGCTCATTACCTTTCTCTCGAAGAAGGTCACGTAAGCTACTGCCGTGAGGAGGAGGAAGAGGATGACGCCAATTTTTATTACCCACTCTAGCAGGAGTTCTGTCATATTACTGATCCATTAGGAGACCGGTCATCGGACCCGTCGCGCGCCCCGCCGACGACTCTCACCTAGCGAGTCCATTCGAGTATCCCTTTCCGCCAGATGTAGATCAGTCCGACGAACAGGATCACCATGAAGACCATCATCTCCCCGTAGAAGACGTACTTCATGGAGCTGTAGACCTGGTCCTTCAACACGCCCGGAAAGACGACGGCCCAGGGCACGAGGAAGACCGCTTCGATGTCGAACAGCAGAAAGATCATGGCGACGAGGTAGAACTTGACCGACTGGCGCTCGCGGGCCGTGCCCACGGGCTCGACGCCGCACTCGTAGGGCATCAGCTTGGTCGCATTCGGCCGGTTGCGGCCCGCGATGCGCGACAGGATGATCATGACCGTGGCGAGCCCCGTGGCGAATACGAATATCAGGAGAATGGGAATGTAGTCGATTACCCCGTCGCTTATCACTTCGGATTGTGCCATCTCTGTAGGTCTCCAAGCATTTCGAGCAGCCGATCATGGTAAAGAAACGTGCTGCCGACCAAGACTTTGCATCTTAGAGCAAGGCTAAATTGAGTGTCAAGGAAGGGAAGCCTCCACAGACCGCCCGCCGCGCGCGCCACGGTTAAGTCGGCGTCAGGTCTGGAAAATCAGGCAGCCGGAGAAAAGTGTTGCCCTAAAAAACCGGTTGAAGTAAGATCGCCCACGATCAACCCCCACACAGTCTTTCACAGTATGACGGTGAAACTCAAGCGATGAATTCGACTTGCTCTTATTGCCGGAGCGCATGCGCGGAGAATGAGTTGAAGTGCAGGAATTGCGGCGCGCCCATGGAGCCGGGCGAACCGGTCTCGACCGATTACCGCTCCTGCCCATCCTGCCGCCGCAGGCTCCTGGCCCTGGCCAGCCCCGCGTGCAACCACTGCGGGCGTCGCCTGCCTCCCGCCTACATAAAGGCCAGGGAAGCCGACCTCAAAAGAATTGTCGACCTGGGCGAGCTTGAGAGGCAGGAAGCGCTCAAGATCAAAAATTGGTCCGATGGGAAGCTCTCCCCTTTCGGGAAGCGGGGGGAGGGCTCCGGCTCCCTGCTCGACCTCGTGGACATCGGAGACCTGTTCTCGCTCTTCTCGCGCTGAAGCCCCGGTTATTACGGCCTCTGCTGTTCGGCGTACCGGAGGGGGTCCACCGACTGGTCGTTCACGCGAATCTCATAGTGGACGTGCGGGCCGGTCGAGCGCCCCGTGCTCCCGACGTGCCCGATCTGCTCTCCGCGCCTGACCCTCTGTCCGGGCTCGACGGTGATCTTCGAGAGGTGGCCGTAGCGGGTGGTGATGCCGTTCGAGTGGAAGATCGTGACTAGGTTCCCGTACCCCCCGTGGGGGGCGGCCCATATGACCAGCCCGTCGGCCGTGGAGGAGACGGGCGTGCCGAAATCGGCGGCGATGTCGAGGCCCTCGTGGACTTCGCGGCTCTCCCCGCTGAACGGGTTGCTGCGAATCCCGAACCCGTCGGTCACGTACCCGTTGATGGGGAGCCCCGACGGGATGGAAGCCAGCCTGAGCAGGTCGGAACGCATGCGGTCATTGATCTGGCGCACGTCCCTCTCTAACTGGTCCGCCGCGCTGTCGAGGCCCGCGACCGTCTCCGGCCCGCCCGTGCCGACCTGCTGATCGATCTCGGTCGCGCGCTCCATGCGCGCCTGCCTGGCCAGTTCCCTCGACATGTCTTCGATGTAGGATATCTGCCCCTTCAGCTTCGCGTAGGAGTTCTCGTAGGCGTCGTTCTCCTTCTTTAGGCTCTCGTTCTCGGCCTTGACCGCGAGGAACCTGAGGTTCAACGTTTCGTGCTGCGCCAGCCTGAACGCGCTAAAAATCATCAGAAGGACGATTACGGTTAAGAGAGCGGCCGCGATGTACAACAGATTATAATGTATGCTGATTCTTCTTACTTTCGAAGTAGTAGTCGTCGCAATCATGAAGGTATAAAAGCGGTTATCATTCGGCATCCAGCATCTCCTCATCCGACGGCAGAGTATAAGGAAGTCGCCTTTATCACACGGCAACGACCTGGGCGCTTATAACCCGTACACTTATCATGTTCGTGAGGGGAAAACCCAAGCTAAATCAGTGCGGGAGGCTATCATACGGCCGGGGGAATGGCAATAGTTCGGGGGTGGGGAGGCGGGAGACGTATGAAAATTGCAACAATCGGTAGTCAACCCGATTGCCGGATGCCGGGGCTTACGGAAAGGCTCCGCCCCCGAACATCCGGCTCACCGGGGATGTGTCATTGAAGATGTCACAACTGTTCGGCCCTGCGGGGGGAGAAGATGCGGAAGGCCAGCCACGCGAGCAGCAGGAACGCGCCTATGACAATCACGATCCATAACAGTTTCAACGCGAGGCCGACGAGGGCCAGCAGGAACGCCAGAAGCTTTACCGAGATAATGAAAGCGACTATCGACCCAATCGTGCCTATCACGAATTTCAGGAACGCCATGATGAAACTCCTTTCATTGCGAATCAAGTTAATCGGGGCAGGCCGATGATTCCTGCCGGTCAATTTTGTTGCCGGGCGCTCGGCGGGTGGTCAGCGGTCCCTCCCCATCCCGGCGGGCGCGCTTCTTAGTCCTGTCTACCCGCTTGCGTCTGGCGGTTATTGCTCGCCTGCAAAGTTATGTTCTTGTACGAGGTCCTGAGCTTGATCGCGGGGCCTTCGTCCCCGAGTATGGCGTAGAGGCTCTCGCGCCCTCTCTGGCCGAGCTCTGCAAATCCCACGGACCTGACGAGCCCGCTCTTGCTCGCCGCGTCGAGTTGGAACCTGCTCGATTGCGGCATCTGAAGCTTTATCTCCCCGTGGTTGTTCTCCACTTCGATGTCGCCCATGGGCTCTTCGGTGGAGACCAGCACCACGTCGCGGTAACTCGTCTGCACGCGCAGGGCGTCGTAGAAGTTCTTTACCTTCACCTGCCCGTGCGAGGTCAGAATGCTGGATGGCCCCGCCAGGTCTTCGGCGTCCACCTCCGCCCGCTCGGATTCCACCACCAATTCGCCCCTGATTCTTCGCAGAATCAGGCCCCCGTGAGACGAAGAGATATGCAGGTCTCCGGAGACGTTTTCCGCGCGGACCCTTGAGTGAGGCGACTTCAGGTTAACGTCGGTCGCTTCGATGACGGTTACGGACCCGTGCTCGGTCACAAGCTCGGCGATGCCTTCGAGGCCGTGAGCGCTTATGTCCGAGAAGGGGGCGTTAACATTGACCTCCCCGCCGATGGCGCGAAGGTCGACCCTCCCATTGCTCGCGGAGATTTTGACCGAGCCGGAGACGTTATTGACTTTCGCGCCTTTGGCCCCCGTGATCGACAGGTCGCCGTCGATGTTCGCCGCTTCCACGTCCGAATGAGTCAGGCCGAATACCGCGTCGCCTTGAATCCCTGACGCCTCGGCCCTCCCATAGCTAGCCTTCACGTCGAGCGGGCCGGCGGTGTCGCTCGTCGAAACGGTGCCGTAGCTGTTCGTGATTTCGAGGGCTACCGCCGTGGGCACTTCCAATTGTATGTTCGTCGTGAACTGCTGGTTGACCTGATGCCGGTTGGTCGAGATCACGACCCCTTCGCCGGTGTTGCTGACGACGAGCTGTATCTGCTGAGCGATCTTCTTCGCGTCATCCTCGCTCCACGCGCGCACGCCCTTGTTCAGAGTGGCGCGGAGCCTGGGGGCACCGCCGACTACCTTCACGTTGCCATAGCTGTTGTTGACGACGACCCTCGCGCCGGGCCTGATGGAGTCGGCCACGAAAGGCTTGTCCGTGAAGGCGTAGGTCTCCCCGACCACGGAATCCCTCAAGCCGTCGAGCAGCCCGGTGAGCTTGAGGGCCGAAAGCAGCGAAGGGTTGGTGACGGCCACGCGGTTCGCCAGCACCCCGGAGGTGATTATCAGGACGACGACCGTCAGCCTCCAGAAGGTGAAGATGCGCGGGGGAGGGCCTTCGCTCTGCCTGTGCGAGTAGAAGCGCACCAGCTCGACCGCCGCGAAGATGGCGAGCAGGACCGGCCAGTAGCGGCCGTAGATTTCCAGGGCGTTGAGGTTCGAGTGGAACCGGGCGATGAAGAAGAGCACCCCGATGATGATTAAGAGCATGCCCCCGGTCGGAGACTTGGGCTTTCGCTCGACGGCGAAGCCCATCACGCGCACGACGCCCGCGCAGATCAGGAAGAGGGGCCAGAGGCGGATGAGCCACTCGGCCACGCCTGCTCCGGCAGGGACGAGGACGAAGACGAGGCCAGCCGCCACCAGGAGCAACCCCAGGGCAAGCAGGCCTGTTCTCTTCCTTCCCGCCGTCGCCATCGCACTCACCTCAAATCTTTGTGGGGGACCCGTCCCGCGCCCGTGTGGCCCCTATCTCCGAACGCGCCCTGGACGAGCGAGTAAGGCAGCCGTTGTGACTGCTCGGGCCGGAAGCCGTCGCCGCCCGACCGTTTGAAGTAGCGGGTCAGTAGGTACCCGCCCAATATGACGAGCGCCACCGGGATCAGAGTGCCGAGAGTCGCCCTGAAGGGCAACACGATCTGGATGAATACGAGCAGGCCCACCACGATGAAGGCCAGCCCGAGAGCGGGCGCGCGCCTGACGAGCATGCGCTTGAACTGTTCCTCGTCGGCCGCGGCGCTCTCCCCTTCCGCGATCAGGCGCGCCGTGCGGTAGGCGTCGAGGATCGAATAGAAATAAAAGACGACCCCCGCGAGGCCGAAGAAGCCATCGAGAACACTGATCTCCGCGAGCTGGAACAGACCTACTATGGCGACAAAGTGCGCAATCGCCTTCAGGTTTTGCCGGTTGTAAACGGCTCCCATGCCGGGGAGCAGGGCGCACAGCGCGGCGACCCTCGCGGTCTTTCGTGAGCTCCCCTGATAGTTGCGGCGCGAAAGGCCTTCGACTCCCATCACGATGCAGTCCTGGCAGTACGGGTAACCTTTGATCCTGTGATCGCAGACGGCGCACAGGCCACGACCGCAGCTCCCGCACTGCGCGTGCGAAACATTCGATGGATGGTATGAGCAGTACATATTATTCCTTCACTCCAATTATTAATCGCTATCAAGCACTTCAAAGCCTAGAACGTTTAATGCATCCGTTGGGTTCGGGTGTTTTCCAGTGGCCGGTGGTCAGTGGCCGGGAGTCAGGGCGGGAGAGGGATTCTATAAAGAGAGTTTCAGATGATTAACGGGGGC
>DASQDI010000026.1:0-5011 GCA_035634255.1 Blastocatellia bacterium | reverse complement strand
AGCTCGATGCGGAAGCCGCGCACCTTCACCTGATGGTCTTTGCGCCCGACGAACTCTATGCTCCCGTCTTCGAGGTAGCGAACGAGGTCGCCCGTTTTGTACAGCCTTGCCCCCGGCTCTCCGCCGAACGGGTCCGGGATGAATCTCTCCGCGGTCAGGTCGGGCGCATTCACGTACCCGCGAGATACGCCGAGGCCGCCCACGTAAAGCTCCCCGACGACTCCCACGGGGACGGGCTCCAGAGAATCGTCGAGCACGAACATTCGGGAGTTGGGCAGAGGCAGGCCCAGCGGAAGCGTCTCGCGCGCGGACGCAGGCCTGCCGCCCGGCACTTCGAAAGTCAGGACGCCCACGGTAGTCTCGGTCGGGCCATAGTGATTGACGACGCGGCAGCCGGGCGCTCGCTCGATCAGGCTCCCGACCCAATCCCATCGCGACGCTTCACCGCCGAGCACGAGCGTGCCTTGGCGCATAAGAGGCTCGGCGCCGCGCAACGATTGAAGCGCGAGCAGGTGCGAGGGCGTGATCTTCAGGTAATCGACCGGGTGGCGCTCGAAGTAATCACCAAGCTCTTCCCCGTTGAACGATGTCTCTCGCGGAATTACGTGCAGCCGCCCGCCCGTGCATAAGGATGGGAAGATCACAGTATTCCCGAGGTCCGCGGCCACGGCCGAAACGAGGGCGAAGCTGCTGCCCGGAGCGATCCCGAGCCTTTCAACCACTCCATTCAAATAGTTGCTGACCTGCCTGTGCTCGACGCCCACGCCCTTCGGCTCCCCGGTGGAGCCTGATGTGAATATCACGTACGCGAGGCATTCCGCGCTCGCCGCGTGCGGCGGGTCATCTCCGCTCTCAAGCGCGAGCGCTTCGCCCTCTTCATCCAGATAAATGATCCGCGCCGCCGAGTCCGTTATGTTTAGATCGATAGCCCGATGCGTCAACAGGACCGGCACGGACGCGCGGTCGAGTATTAAAGCGATCCGATCAGCCGGGTTCATCGGGTCGAGCGGGACGTAGGCACCGCCCGCTTTTAATATCCCGAGCACGCCGATCAATAGATCGAGCGACCTGTCGAGGCAGATCGCCACCCGCGACTCCGGCCCCACCCCGAGCCGCATCAGATGGCGCGCCAGTTGATTGGCCTTGCGGTTCAATTGCTCGTAAGTAAGCGACTCCGCGTCACACATGAGGGCCGTGGCCCCGGGGGTGCGCGCGGCCTGCTCTTCAAAAATCTGGTGAATGCATAAGTCGCGCGGGTACTCGCGCCGGGATTGGTTCCACTCAACCAGCAGCCTGCGTCGCTCCGGCTCCGACATGATGGGCAGAGCCGACACGGGGCTGTCGGGATTCGCGAGGGCCCCGCGAATGATCACCATGAAGTGCTCGACCATACGCCTGATCGAAGCTCTGTCGAACAGGTCCGCGCGGTACACGAGAGCGCCATCGAGCCCCCGGTCCGTCTCGTCAACGTAAAGGGTCAGATCGAACTTGGCCGCGCCCGTCTCGCTCGCCTCTATTGAGCAGGTCAGGCCCGGCATCTGAATACGCTCGCTTAGCCCGCTTTGAAAGGCGAAGAGGGCCTGAAAAATCGGGGTGCGCCTCAGGTCCCTGTCGGGCTGAAGCTCTTCGACCAGCCGCTCGAAAGGCACGTCCTGCCGGCTGAATGCGTCCCACGTCACTTTCTTCACCCTCTGCGCCAGTTGCCTGAAAGTCGGGTTGCCGGAGAGGTCTGTGCGCAGGGCCAGAGTGTTGATGAAGAGGCCGATGAGCGGCTCGGTCTCAAGGCGCGTGCGCCCGGCGACGGGCGTGCCTATTATCAGGTCGGTCTGAGACATGTAGCGGTGCAGGAGGGCCTTGAATGCCGCGAGCAGGGTCATGAACACGGTAACGCCTTCGCGGCGGCTGAAGGATTTGATCCGCGCGGTCAAATCGGCCGGGAGCGAGAACGGTTCCGACGAGCCTTTATGAGTTTGCGTCCCCGCTCCGGGCCGGGCGATGGGGAGGTCCAGTGTCGGGAGCGGGCCGGACAGTTGCTCGCGCCAGAAGGATAGCTGCCGGTCCAGACGGTCGCCCTGCAACCACTCCCTCTGCCAGTGCGCGAAGTCGGCGTATTGAATCGCGAGCTCGGGCAGGGGCGAAGCCTTCCCCTTGCAAAAGGCGTCGTAAATCGTGACAAGCTCGTTGAAGAATATCCCCCTCGACCACCCATCGCTCACGATGTGATGCATGGTGAAGAGGGCGAGGTGTTCTTCGGCTTTCGTGCGGACCAGGGCCGCGCGCATCAAAGGCCCCGCCGCGAGGTCGAAAGGCAATCCCGCTTCTTCGTTCGCGATCCTCGCCGCGTGCTTTCGCCGCTCGGCGGCGGGCAGGCCCGTCAGGTCGATCAGAGGCAATGCTACAGGCCGGAACGGAGAGATGACCTGCCGCGGTAATCCGTCCGCCACCGGGAAGGTCGTCCTCAGGACTTCGTGCCTCTTCGCGACTTCGTTCAGAGCCCTCTCAAGAGCGGGCACGTCGAGGCGTCCGGCAATCCTCACCGCCGTCGGGATGTTATAGGAAGCATTCCCCTGCCCGAGCTGGTCGAGGAACCATATGCGCTGCTGCGAGAACGAAAGCGGCAAATCTCCTCCGTCCCTCGCAATGCGCTCAATGGCCGAGGTCTGACCTCTGCTCATCGTCTTCAAAGTATTATCTCCTTCTGGCCGTAGAGCCTTTCAGAAATAATGCCGCGATTCCGGCAATCCTCGACCAGCTTGCCGGACTCCGTGATCGGGCGCGACTGCTCGGTGTAGGTGATGGATGTCACGTAGGTCAGCCACGGCTCCTGCCCCATCGCGTAGACGTAGACCTGCTTCGGCTTTAACGACTCGACTATCCGCCTGCTCTTCTCAAAGTTCGAGCCGTCCAGCCTCCTCGACTGGTCCATGCTCCTCTGAAGCGGCCGCGCCATCAGGGGCGCATAGACCCAGCTCAACGGCGCGCCGTCGCACTCCATGCCTAAGAACATGACATCGACCGGCGGTATGGCCTCGCGGACATGCTCGTAAAGCGGCGGGTCTATGTTATTCGAGTCAGCCATGCAGAGGATCGACCTTCCTTCGAGGGCGATCAGGTAAGCCGTCTTCGACCTTATGTTCAGGTCGCCGTGCTCGCCAAGGAAGGGTATGGCCGTAATACCTCCGCCCTCCACCTCGACGCTCTCCATCTCGTCAATCTCGGTGACATTTTTGAACCCGATTCTTTGGAGCATCAGTTTGAGAGAGGGGTCGGCCAGCCCTCCCCCATTGTTTCTGGGGACTATGACGTTCTTAACTTTATGCCGTAGCTGTATGAGCGTTTCGAGCATGCAGTGGTCTTGGTGATTGTGCGTGATGAGCACGTGGTCTATCCGGTCAGGCAGGTCCGCGAAAGTGTACCTTGAGACCGGGCTGTCGTACCTGTAGCTGATGACCGGGTCGGTGAGAACACTGACGCCGCCCGATTCGACGAGCAGGCAGGCGTGCCCAAAATATCGGACCCTCACGCCGGGGCCGTCGAACCGGGAGCAGGCCTGTTGCCGCTCGCCCGTAAAGAATGAAGCGAATAGCCCATCATCCGCCCCGTCTACGCCGAGCCTCTCTTTGATATGGCCGTAAGGCTTCGGCAAACATTTCATGGAGAACAGTTCGTCGAGCCCCTCGTCCGCGAAGCCCGCGTCCACGAACAGGGTGTCTTTATCGCGCAGCCTCGGAGTGCTGAAGACGAATGGCCTGTGGTCCGCGGACATCTCCGAGAGGGCGACGCTCTGGCCCGACTCGCTGTAGAACCGGCTCTTATACAGCAGCCCTTCGAGGAACCGGGCCGAGGCGTGATTATTCACGTCATAGACCAGCTCGACGAATCCTCTCAGCGCGCCGGGCATCTTCTCGTAGAGCGGTTCGAGGGAGAACCCGGTCGCTTCGCCCTCGAGCAACTCGTTCAACCCTTTGACCGCGTCGGACAGTTCGAGCATGTGCGCCCGCTCTCTCTCCGTCCTTTCCGCCAGAGCTTTGATCTCCCCAACTCGGCTCTCCGGGTAGTTGATGAAAGGCCCGCCCGCCATGGCCGGGTTCCTGAGCGCCGACACATGGACCTGCGGGGCCGCGATGAACGAGCGGGCGATCTTCAGGTGAGAATGGGCGACGTGCATGGCGGCGGTCACGGGCGAGATGAGGTGCGACCATGCGTACCACTGGTCGCACAGGGGCTCCGCCCTCACGTTCTGCTTCAGGAAGACTTGCCTGGATTCGGCCGTCATTGTCCTCTCCGTTCATTGAAAGCGTTGCGCCGAGGCCGGGGCATCAGAGGTCGGCGGCCCCGGATTGCGAGAATGACTCCTCCTTAAGCGCGCGGTCGATCAGGTCGGCGAACGCCGCCACGGTCGGAGTCTCTATCATCTCCATCAACGGGATCTCCACGTCGAACACGGAGCGGACGCGGGAGATCACCTTCGTCACGAGCAGGGAGTGGCCGCCGAGGTCAAAGAAGTTTTCGTGTATCCCGACCTGATCCAGGCTCAGGACATCGGCCCAGATGCCCGCGACCACTTCCTCGACCGGGGTGCGCGGTGCCTCGTAGGACCGGCTCTCGGCCTGCCCGCTCCATTCCGCGTCGGGGAGCGCGCGCCGGTCAACCTTCCCGCTCGACGTGAGCGGAAGCTCCTGCAAAAAGGCGAACGCTCGGGGGACCATGTAGTCGGGGAGCTCGCGCCTCAGGTAGACACGAAGTTCGTCAGTCGATGGCGCTTCACCATCCGGGACGATGAAGGCCGCGAGGTATTTGTCGCCATCGACAGCCTGCCGCGCCACGACCACCGAGTCTCTTACTTCGGGATGCCTGCTCAGCACCGATTCTATCTCCCCCAGCTCTATGCGGAAGCCGCGAATCTTGACCTGATGATCGAGCCGCCCGAGATACTCTATCTCCCCTCCGGCCGTGTATCTCGCCTCGTCGCCCGTCGCGTACATCCTGCTCCCCGGCGCTCCGAAGGGGT
>DASQDI010000025.1:0-5706 GCA_035634255.1 Blastocatellia bacterium | reverse complement strand
ACCCCTTCGGAGCGCCGGGGAGCAGGATGTACGCGACGGGCGACGAGGCGAGATACACGGCCGGAGGGGAGATAGAGTATCTCGGGCGGCTCGATCATCAGGTCAAGATTCGCGGCTTCCGCATAGAGCTGGGGGAGATAGTATCCGTGCTGACTCGCCACCCTTCCGTTGCCAGCGCCGTCGTGACGGTTCATGGAAGCACGGCCGGCGATAAGAGGCTCGTGGCGTATCTAGTCCCCGTGCCCGATGGGCCGGCGAGCATAAACGAGTTGCGCGGCTTCCTGAGGGAGAGCTTGCCGGACTACATGATCCCCTCGTCTTTCGTGTTGATGGACGCGCTGCCCCTGACGCCCAGCGGCAAAGTGGACCGGCGGGCGTTGCCTGCTCCGGGCTCGGCGCGGCCCGACCTCGAAGAAATGTACGTGCCCCCGACTAACCCTGTGGAAGAGATTCTAGCGGCGGTCTGGGCGCGCGTCCTCGAAATCGATCAGGTCGGGATTCGAGACAACTTCTTCGCGCTCGGGGGCGACTCGATCCGCAGCGTGCGGGCTCTGGCTCTGGCGAGGGAGAGGGGGCTGGACCTTTCGCTCCAACAACTCTTCCAGAATCAAACCATCGCGGAGCTGGCGCGCGGGCTTCAGCTTTCTGGAATGCCCGCGGCCTCGGAAGCGATCAGCGAGCCGTTCAGCCTGCTGAGCGCCGAGGACCGCGCGAAGCTGCCCGACGGTATCGTGGACGCATACCCTCTGACGATGCTTCAGGCGGGAATGCTCTTCCACGTGGAATTGACGCCCGAGAGCCCCGTCTATCAAAACATCAACAGCTACCACCTGCGCGCGCGCTTCGTGCCGGAAGTTTTCCAGGAAGCCGTTCACAGGGTCGTAGCCCGTCACCCGATCCTTCGCACCTCATTCGACATGACTTCCTACAGCGAGCCTTTGCAGCTCGTCCACGAGAGCGCGTATCTCGAAGTGAAGGTGGAAGACCTGCGGCACCTGTCCGCCGAAGAGCAGGAAGAGAGGTTGTCGGCTTTCGTGGAGAGAGAAAAGGGCCTCCGCTTCGACCTGTCGCGCCCGGCCCTGTTGCGCTTCTTCGCGCACCTGCGGAGCGAGGACACTTTCCAGTTCACTCTCGTTGAAAACCACGCGGTTTCCGATGGCTGGAGCCTGCACGCCACTTTAGATGAGATATTCAACCTCTACTTCGCGCTCCTGAACGGGGAGGAGGTTTCGGAGCCGCCGCCGCTCACGGCTTCCTTCAGAGACTTCGTTCTGCTGGAGCGCGCGGCCCTTGAGTCGGAAGAGTGCCGCGAGTACTGGGGCCGGAAGCTGGAAGATTACAGCCCCGTGAGCCTGCCGCGAAGTCACGCGCCGTCGCCCGTCGAAAATGGCTCGGCCGTGGGCAGGGTCGAAGTCCCGATCTCGGAAGACGTGTCGCGCGGGCTCGTCCGCCTGGCGAGGTCGGCGGCGACTCCGATCAAGAGCGTTCTGCTCGCGGCGCACCTCAAGGCGCTCAGCCTGCTGAGCGGCGAAACCAACGTCAACACGGGCCTCATCACGCACGGCCGGCCGGAGGTCGCGGACGGGGATCGCATACGGGGCCTCTTCCTCAACACCCTGCCTTTCGACTTGAAGATGAAGCGGGGCAACTGGAAAGACCTCGTGAGAGCGACCTTCGATTCGGAGCTTGAGATGCTGCCGCATCGCCGGTATCCGATTGCGGCCTTGCAGAGGCAGTGGGGGAGGCAGCCTCTCTTCGAGACGACGTTCAACTTCGTCCACTTTCACGTGGTCGAGGGCCTCTTAAAATCAGGCAGCGTCGAAGTCCTTGACGCAACGGCGATGATGGAAGAGACGAACTTTCTTCTGGGAGCGAATTTCAGCATGGGCTTCGACCCGGCGCGGATCGAGCTGCTCCTTGACTTCGACTCGTCCCGACTGAGCCGCGAGCAGGTCGAAGAGATGGCCGCGTACTATTCGAGGGGCCTTACCTCAATGTCCGCCGACCCGTCGGCGCATCACTGGTCGGACCCCCTGCTCCCCGCGCACGAGACTCGCCGCCTGCTCGTAGAGTTGAACGATACCTCCTCCCCGGTTCCGACGGGCCTCTGCATTCACAGCCTGTTCGAGGCTCAGGCCGAACGCACGCCCTCGGCACTCGCGGCGTCTTACGGAGGTGACGAACTCACTTACGAGAAGCTCAATCGCCGCGCTAACCGGCTCGCGCATTATCTTCAATCGGCGGGCGTCGGCCGCGAGGCGGTCGTGGCCGTCTGCCTTGATCGCTCTCTGGATTTACTGGTCGGGCTGCTCGGCGTCCTGAAGGCGGGGGGCGCGTACCTGCCCCTCGACCCATCGCAACCCGCGGACCGGTTGTCATTCATGCTTGAAGACTCGGGCGCGGTGGCCGTGTTGACCGAGCGGGGCATGCTCGCCACCTTCAAAAGGATCGGGGCGACGGCCGTCTGCCTTGATGAGGAGTGGGGGAAGATCGGCCGGCACAGCGATTCCAACCCGCGATCTTCCGTGAGCCCGGAGAACCTTGCCTACGTGCTCTACACGTCCGGCTCGACGGGCGTCCCGAAAGGCGTGCTCGTCCCCCACAGGGCTCTGGTCAATCACAGCCTGGCGGTCGCCTGCGCTTACGACCTGCAACCTTGCGACCGCGTGCTCCAATTCGCCTCCATAGGTTTTGACGTTGCGGCGGAAGAGATCTACCCGACGTGGTCGGCGGGGGCGGCCGTCTTTCTGCGCGATGATGACGCGGCGGGCTCGCCCCTCGACCTCCTTAAATATATTGAGCAAGAGAACCTCACGGTCATCAACCTCCCCTCGTCGTACTGGCACGAGCTCGTCGCGGAGATGTCGCGCGAAGGCGTCGGAGCGCCCGGCTCGATGCGTTTGATGATCGTCGGCAGTGAGCGCGTGCTGCCCGAGAAGTACGCTCAGTGGCGGTCGCTGGCGGGGGACTCGGTCCGCCTCTGCAACGCCTACGGCCCGACCGAGGCCACGATAACGACGACGATTCACACGGCGCGGGAGTCAGACTCTTCCCCGCGCGCGTCCCTCTCCATCGGGCGGCCGATAGCGAACGCGCGGGTCTACCTGCTGGACGCCTACATGCAGCCCGCCCCGCCGGGAATCCCGGGCGAGCTGTACATCGGAGGCGAGGGGCTCGCGCGCGGGTACAGGGGCAGGGCCGACCTGACGGCGTCGAGTTTCGTCCCCGACCCGTTTTCGGATGAGCCGGGCGCGCGCCTTTACAGGACGGGAGACCGCGCGCGTTACCTGCCGGATGGCGGCATCGAATTCCTCGGCAGGACGGACCAGCAGGTCAAGGTCCGCGGGTTCCGCATCGAGCCGGGAGAGGTCGAGGCGGCGCTGGCGCTTCACCCGATGGTGCGCGAGGCCGCGGTGGTCGCGCGTGACGACGCGGTGGGCGGGGCGCGGCTTGTTGGGTACGTGATGTTAGGGCCGGACGCCGCTCTCGACTCGAAGGCCATCAGGGATTACCTGAAGGAGAGGCTGCCGGATTACATGGTCCCATCCCGGATCATCGCGCTCGCGGAGTTCCCCCGGACCCCGAGCGGGAAGGTTGACCGGCGCGCGCTCTATTCCGTCGAGTCCGACGAGGCCGACCGGGCGAGGGTCGTCGCGCCTCCGCGCAACCCGATTGAAGAGATGCTGCTCGACATATGGAGAGAAGTCTTAGGTCTTCGGGACATCGGCATAAGCGATAACTTTTTCGAGCTCGGGGGGCATTCACTCCTCGCCATGCGGCTCATCTCGAAGATGAGGGAGGCTTTTGAGGTGGAGATGCGCCTGCGAAGCCTTTTCGATTCCCCGACCGTCGAGGCGCTCTCAAAAGAGATCTGGGAGTTGAGGAGGGCGGGCGGGCCGGGCTCGCTCGACGCGATCAGGCCCGTGCCCAGAGGCGCGGCCCTGCCCCTGTCATACGCGCAGGAGAGGATGTGGTTCCTTGACAGGCTCGTCCCCGGAAACCCAACTTATATAATTCCGGCCGCGATAAGAATTTCGGGCGGGCTCGACATCGAAGCATTCTCGTCGAGCCTCAGAGAGGTCGTCCGCCGGCACGAGTCATTGCGCACCGGTTTCGCGGTTTTAGAGGACCGGCCCGTGCAGCTAATCAACGGCGTCCCCGACACGGTCCTGCCGGTGGTCGATCTGAGCGGCCTCGAAGCTCGGGCGATAGAGGCCGAAGTAGCGAGGCGGGTGAGCGGAGACGCACGCGAGCCATTCGAATTATCCGGCGGGTCGATGTTCAGGGCGAAACTGCTGAAGCTCGGGGAGGAAGACTTCCTCTTCCTCATGGCCATGCACCACATCATAAGCGACGGCTGGAGCATGGGAGTGCTGATGAATGAACTGTCAGCCATTTATCAGGCATACAGGCGGGGCGAGCCGTCCCCCCTCTCCGACCTGCCCATTCAATACGCCGATTACGCGGCATGGCAGAGGCAATGGCTCGCGGGCGAGGCCCTCGAAGAGGGGCTGGCCTACTGGAAGCGCCATCTCTCTGACGCGCCATCACTGCTTGAGTTGCCGACAGACCGGCCCCGGCCCCCTGTGCAGAGCTTGCGAGGCGGGAGCGAGTCTCTCGTGATTGAGAGCGATGTCGCGCGCGCGGTGAAGAGGTTGAGCAGGGAGGAAGGCGTCACGCTCTTTATGACCCTGCTGGCCGCGTATCAGGTCCTGCTTCACAAGTACACTTCGCAGGATGTAATAGTCGTCGGCACTCCGGTCGCGGGCCGCTCCCGGTCTGAGACCGAGGGCCTGATCGGTCTGTTCGTAAACACCCTGATTTTGAAAGCGGACCTCTCGGGCAACCCCACTTTCAGGCAGCTGTTGACGCAGGTCAAGGATGTCGTGCTTGAAGGGTACGCGCATCAGGACGTGCCATTCGAACGGCTGGTGGAAGAACTTCAGCCTGACAGGAGCCTGAGCGTCTCGCCTTTGTTCCAGGTGATGATCGTCGTCGAAAATGCGGAGCGCCCGGAAGCAGAGTTGCGGGGCCTTAAACTTAATATGATTGGGTCCGACACCACGACTTCGAAATTTGACCTGACGCTGATGCTGAGTGACACGGGCGAAGAGTTAGTCGCGGCGATGGAATACAGCAAAGACATCTTCGATGCCGAAACCATCAAGCGAATGCTGAACCATCTGGCGCAGATTCTCCGAGAGGTTTCGGCCCAGCCTGAAGTGCGATTGAACAGAGTGCGGATGCTGACCGATGGCGAGCGGCATAAGCTGCTCAAAGAATGGAGCGGGTCTGAAAGTATAAGTTTGCCCGACACATGCATGCACGAGCTGGTCGAAGAACAGGTGCGCAGGACTCCCACAAAGATCGCCGTCGCCGACAGTAACCGGCAACTCAGTTATAGGGAGCTGAACGAGGAGGCCGACAGGCTCTCGGGCTTCCTCCGAGACCTCGGCGTAGGCCCAGAGTCCCGCGTCGCCGTCTGCCTCCCACGCTCCTCCCGCTTCGTCGTCTCGCTGCTGGCCATACTCAAGTCGGGCGCCGCCTACCTCCCGCTCGACCCCGGCTACCCCCGCGCGCGCCTCGCCTTCATGGTAGAGGACTCCGCGGCCTCGGCCCTGCTCACAGACTCGGCCGGAGCCGCCATGCTGTCGGGCCTGCCCGTGACTACCCTCAACCTCGACGACGGGTCGCTCGCTCGGGCCA
>DASQDI010000024.1:0-125960 GCA_035634255.1 Blastocatellia bacterium | reverse complement strand
AGCCGTTCGCCTCCCGCTCAATGGTGCTACGAATGATCTGACTACTGGCTCGTCCCTGTCGTGGTCGTGGTCGTAGAGCGAGTCGCGCCTCCGGGGACGGCGTTGTTGGTCAGGACTCGGATCTCCACGCGCCTGTTGAGCGCGCGGTCGGTGGTCGCGCCCGAATCCGCCGAGACGTTCTGCGTGGTCAAAGGCCGCGCGGCCCCGAAGCCCACGGCGTACATCCTCATGACGGGGATGTTATTCTTGTCGGCGAGATACCTCTGGACCGCTTCCGCCCGCATCTGGGCAAGGTTCTGATTCTGGCGCGTCGCGCGGGCCGTGTCCCCGTAGCCGATTATCTCGAAGATGAACCCGCTCCGGTTGCCGAACTGCGAGGCGAACGTGTCGAGCTGCGCCATGCCTTCCGGGGTCAGCCTCGCGCTTCCGGGCCTGAAGAATACGATTGACGTGGTCTCCAGGGTGTACTTGTCGAGGTTGGCGCGGAGGTCGTCGATGTTGCGCTCAATCCCGGCCACGCGCGTGCTGGCCTGTTCGGCGGACGCCGCGGCCCTATCGGCGGTAGATTGGGCGCGGTCGACACGCCCGCTCACCTCGTCGATCCCGCTCCTCAGCTCGCCTATCGACTGGGTGTTCCGGCGAGACGTTTCTTCCAGTTCGGAAGTGCGGTTCTCTAAAGGCTCGACCCGCTCCGCCACTCTGTTGCGCACGTATTTCTTGGTCGCGCAGCCGGTCTCAAATACTACGGTGAATGCCATAACGGCAATGATGGTAGCCAGTTTATACTTCATTTACTCCCTCCTGATTTATCAATAAGATCGGGTGAGGCAAGTATCAGAGGGCATTTAAAGCACCCTGCATGCCCGCGTCATTCTCGCGGTTGAATCAAGTGCGAGAACCGTGCCAAGATTCGAGAAATCGTTCCGGAGATTAACTCCTGAATACAAAGGCGTTAATTTACCGCCGCGGATCGCGCGCCGGGACTCACCTGTATTAGTTTCTTACTGAGAGTGAAAAAATTACACGACCGCATGCCCTCTTCATCTGAATTCATAAGCCCCGATTGCCCGGTTTCAGGTCGGAAGCCCCGGCGCGGGTGCCGCCCGTCCAAAAAAAGAATTGACACTCCCTCTTCGCGGTGTAAAATCGCACGTGAACAAGGAAGCTCCCGCACCATTACCTCCAACTTATAGGCTCCTTTGATTAGCCGAGAATATTAGCTTTGGTCTATTCATTATTTAATGTGCTCGTGAACCAGCACGGCGAAGAGTTCGCGCCTGTGCGGTGTAACGAAGAGACGATCAAACGCCTGGTCCGTTACTTCGAAGATGTCGTCACGGAGAACCACCTTTCGGCGCTGATTCTCGAAGGGGGGTGCCGCAACGGCCTGCCTCTGAGGGAGGCGGAGCGCCTGTCGAAGCTATGCTCGACCGTGCGCCACCTCTACCTCTTCTCCTGCGACAGCCAGTGCGAGAAGAGGACGTGGAACCCCTCCGAGCGGAAAGAGCTCACGGCCTTCAGCGAGAGGGAGTATCACAACATCGAGACGGGGCCATTCATTCTGATAATGGATCCCCGCTTTTGCGGGCTGCTGGCTTCGAGCGCGCTGCCGGGGTCGGGGCCGAATCACCCGACCACCTACGAGATGATCTGGACGTTCGACCCGAACGTGGTATACACGGGGATCGAATTTCTCATGGCCCGCATAAGCTTCCTCAACCCGCCGGAGAGGGAGAACTTCAGCTCCTTTCTGAACTCTTCCACCCCGCACAGCCCCTCTCTGAGGCTGGCCCTGACTCTGACCACCAAGCTCACGATGCTGATGCAGCGCCAGAACGACCTGGAGATGGCGACCAGCCGCATTAGCTCGGCCATCTCGAGCACGCTCGATCTGGAATCGATCCTCCAGACCGCAGTCGAAGAGGTGGGCCGCGCGTTGAAAGCGAGGCGCTCCGCCCTCGTGCTGTGGCAGGAAGGGACCTGCCGGCCCGAAGGGATGAGCGTGTACGAGAGGCCGGGCGAGTCGTCCGCGGAGGACTACCCAGATTCGCCCGAAGAAGATTTTCAGGCGGGTAGCCGCGACGAGACTGAAGGGGGTTCGGGCGGGGAAGAGAGGCCCCCCGAGGGCGTGTCTTCCACCATCGGCAGGGAAGAGCCCGTCACGCCGGGGCCGCTCGAAGTGCCGCTCACTTACCGCAACAGCGTAATCGGAGTCCTCGTGGTCGAGGACGATACTCCGGGGCGCAACTGGGAGGATGAAGAGGTACTGATGGTCAGAATCGTCTCCGACCAGCTCGCGGTCGCGATCTCGCACGCGCGCCTTTTCCGGCAGGTGCAGACACAGGCGATGACCGATTCACTGACCGGCCTTTACAATCACAGGTATTTTCAGGAGCGCCTGGACCGCGAGATCAAACTGTCAGATAGGAATGACGACAAAGTCTCTTTGATACTGCTCGACCTCGATCACCTGAAAAGGATCAACGACACGCAGGGGCATCGCACGGGCGACGCCGCGCTCTGCCACGTCGCGCGCCTGATGCAGTCTTCGGTGCGGGAGGTCGATATTTGCGCGAGGTACGGCGGGGAAGAGTTCGTCGTGATCCTCCCGCAATGCGGCCGGGACGATGCGATCAACGTGGCGGAACGGTTGCGGGAGGCGATCGCCTCGACGCCCGTTCACAAGATCGGGCAGGTGACCGCCAGCGTGGGAGTCGCCAGTTACCCCGACGCCGCGAAGTCAAAAGAGGAGTTGATTGAAATGGCTGACCGGGCCATGTACCTCGCGAAAGCCGCCGGAAGAAACCGCGTCAGAACCCTTATGCACCGGACCACCGTGGAGGTGATCGGGTGAAGACTACTGGCCCGCGCGCCTGAAGAGTTTGATCCTCCCGACGGAAGGCCCCTCCACGAACTCTTCCGCGAAGTCGCGCGAGAGCATTGGCTCCCGCCTGATCCGCTCGTCCAGCGGGTCGCCCTGCTGAAGGATGATGGTTTGAACGCCCGGCGGTATCCCTTCGCCGAGCCCATGCCACGCAATCGTCCCTTCGTGAATCAGGTCCGAAAACCGCAACCCTCCCTGCATCACCACAGGCCCCAGAGCGCCCGAATGCATGAGAATGATCGGCCGGGGCGGGTCGCCAAGCAACATCTTCGAGAATTTCGCCCGCTCCCGAGCGTCCTTCGTGTTCAGCCCGTTTCGGAAGCCGTCCTGGTACACGGCGAGTTGCGAAGGCCCTTCCGAAAGCAGATGACCGTATTGCAGCAGCACCAGCAGTCCCACGGCCCCGACGGCCCGGCGCCAATCAAAGCGCCTCAGAAACAGCGCGGCGGCCGGGGCGAATAAAGCGACCGGCAACAGGTGCGGCAGGCCGTACCTGACGTTCAGCAGGCCGAAGGCGCTGAGGGGGAACATCTGCGCCTCGCCCGTGTAGATGCTCATGACATGAAAGAAGAAGGGGACGAGGAGCAGGAAGGCCGGCGCGTGTCTGACGAGCGAGCGGCGTCTCTTCCAAAACGTCCGGCCCACACCCATCATCGTCGCCAGCACCAGCAGGGGGCCGACACAGACCGCGACCATCGTTAGCATCAGCAGCAGGTCGGCCGAGGCATTGCCCACGAAGATTTTCGTCCAGCCGAACTTGATTCGGTTCTGAAAGAATATACCGCGCGCCGAATACGGCCCCCTCAGGAATTCGAATGCGTCCCCGTAAATCTCCCAGTTGTGCCATAGCCAGTAGACCGGCCCGGCCGAGACTATCGCCGAGTAAACTATGGCGGCCTTGAGTTTCGAAGGTATGCCGCCGTTCGCGGCGAGGAGCACGATGAGCCCGGAGGCGGCGGCCACCGGCCATGCCTCGTACCGCGCGAGAGTCGCCACGGTCATCGACACTCCGGCCACCGCGAGCCGGCCGTAACTCTGATCGTCCACCCATCTCTGAAGGAAGTAGGCGGCCGTCACGAGCGCCCCCATAAAGATAAGCTCGCTCATCGGGGTCGCCTGCATGTAGAGGGCGCTCGGATTCAGCAGGAATATGCCCGCCGAGACGAAGGGCAGGGCGTGCGCGAGCGGCCCCGCTTCCGGCCCGTAGAGCGTACGGGCGAGAAGGTACAAGGCGACGGCTCCGACGATGAAGGCGAGCATCGAGGGTATAGACCCCGCGACCCCCGTCCTCCACATCCAGTCGTTCGCGACGAAGGGCAGCATCAGGACGGTTTGCAGAGGGAGCCACGGCGAGCCGATCTGAATGTACCTTTGCCGGAGCGAGTCGTCGGGGTGATCGACGACCTTGCGGGCGATGTTGACGTGCGCCACGCCGTCGCCGTAAGCGTTGGTCATTCCGTCAGAGAAGTAGTAAGCGAACCAGGCGATTGAGAGCGCGGTCGCGACCGCGAAGACAAGCCGGACGCTGCGGCGGCTGCCCGCGAAGGCCGCGAGTCTCGCGTGCGATGATTCAGGCTGAGGGGGCAATGCGGTGCTGTCAATCTCTTCGACGGCCCGGAGGTCTTTTAAACCCTCTTTCTTCGTTGATGACATACCGGCCGCGCCCGTTCAAACGGTTTTTATTTCGGTCTGAGCGATCAGCTTGCGTATGGCGTAGACCTCTTGAACGAGCTGCTCGAACATCTCGGGCAGGAGCGCCTGTGGCCCGTCCGAAAGCGCAAGCTCGGGGTGGTTGTGCACCTCGACCATTATGCCGTCGGCCCCGGCCGCTATAGCCGCGCGGGCCATCGGCATGACCTTGTGCCGCTTGCCCGTGCCGTGTGAAGGGTCGACGATGATCGGTAGGTGCGAGCGGTTCTGCACCGCGGGGACGATTGAAAGGTCGAGCGTGTTCCGGGAGTGGTCAGCGAACGTGCGGACGCCGCGCTCGCACAGGATGACGTTGTAATTCCCCTCGGCCATGATGTATTCGGCGGCGAGCAGAAGCTCTTCGAGGGTGGAGGACATCCCGCGCTTCAGCATCACGGGCTTGCGCGCCTGCCCGACCCGCCGCAGCAGGGAGAAGTTCTGCATGTTGCGCGCGCCCACCTGAAGTATGTCCGTGTACCGCTCGACCATGTCGGCCGTTTCGGTGTCGAGCACTTCAGTGACTATGATCAGCCCGAACCTGTCGCGCACCTGCGCCAGAATCTTCAGCCCCTCCTCGCCGTGGCCCTGAAACGAGTAGGGCGAGGTCCTCGGCTTGAACGCGCCGCCCCGGAAGAACTTCACGCCCGTCGCCGCGACGACTTCGGCGATCTCCATCGTCTGCTGATAACTCTCGACCGCGCAGGGGCCCGCGATGATGGCGGGCTCGTCCCCCCCGATCTCGCCGCCGCCGATCTTTACGACAGTGTCCTCGTGTTTGAGGTCGCGGCCGACGAGCTTGTAGGGCTTGGAGACCCTGATCGCCTCGCCCACGCCCGGCAGGTACTCGAAGTGGGCCGGGTCGATAGCCCCCTGGTTGCCGGTTATCCCGATTGCGGTCCGGGTCGCGCCCGGCATCGGGTGCGGCTTGTAGCCCATCTCTCGGATGATCTTCAGTACGTTCTCGATCTCTTCGTCGGTAGCTTCGGGTTTCATCACAATCAACATATAACTTCTCCTGGGGAGCCGTCGTAGTCTTCCGCCCATTCTATACCCGCCCGGCCACCTGAGCGCAACTCGCCGGCGCGTCACATCCGCTCGGGCGCTTCGATGCCGAGCACTTCGAGGGCGCTCAGCAGTTGCGCCCTGACAATCGCCGTGATCGCCACGAGGAGCGCCCGCCTGTTCGGGTCGCCTTCCGAAAGAATGTGGTAGTTATGATAGAAGAGATTGAACCTCTGGGCGAGCTGGAAAGTCCACTTGGCGACAATCGCGGGCTCGAGCGCCGAGACCGCCCCGCGCACGACGTCGGGGAACCGGGAGGCCAGGTATATCAATGACCATAGCTCGTCCGCGCTCTCTTCGTTAAGGAGGCCCGCCGCCTCCGGCGCGGCCTCGATGCCCGAGGTGTCGAGCCCCGCCTCCACGAGCTTGCGGAATATAGAGTTGGCGCGGACCACGGAGTATTGAATATACGGGCCGGTCTCCCCGTCGAACGATAGCGCTTCTTTGAAGTCGAATGAGATTATCGATGTCCGGGTGTATTTGAGCAGGAAATAGCGCAGGGCCCCGACGGCGATTTTGTGGGCCGTCGCATCCCGCTCGCCCTCGCTCAACTCGGGGTGGCGGCTCGCGACCTCGGCCCGCGCGTTGATCTCAAGCCGGTCGATGAGGTCGTCGACCTTGACCCCGAGGCCCTTGCGCCCCGACATGCTGACGACCCCGCGCTTGCGGTCTTCGTCCGAGATTTGCTGCCCGAGCTGTTCCGCGGCGGAGGGCGTGAGCACGACCTTTTCGTAGGCCAGATGCGCGCTCCGCTCTACCCGCTCGTCGTGATCGACCGCCATCACCCCGAGCTTTACGTAGTGCTGCGGGTAAGCCTGCCCGATGTCGATCACGTTGAAGTATGCCGCGCCTTTCCCGAACTCGGGGTGCCCGGCGACGTTCTCTTCTTCGTTCGACGTAGTGATCCAGCAGACGTGCCCGCCGGGGTAGGCGCGGAACGGCTTGTAGTAGAATTCGAGGCCGAGCCGCCCCAGCTTCCAGAGGTGAAAGGCGATGTCCTTGCCCGTGTAAGTCACCGTGCCGTTCGAGCGAACGATGACCTTGTCCGCCTCATGCTCGCCCTCCTCGTCGCCGGGGGACTCTTCAACCTCCGCGCGCATGACCCAGCAGCCGGCGAGCTTGCCTTCGGTCGCGAGCTCGATTGCCCCGCGCTCTTTCAGGAACGCGAAGGCGCGGTCCCATATCTTCAGGTGGAGCACGTCCGACTCGCGCGGCAAAACGTCGTACTCGACGCCGAGTCGCAGCATCGTGTCGAGGTGGCAGTTGAGCACGCGCGTCGAGATGTGCTCGGCCATCTCGTGCGTCTCGCCTTCGCCCGATTCGATCTCATGCAGGGTCCGGGCGCGGAGCGAGAGGCGCGATTTGTCCTCTTCGTAAAAGCCCCCGACGCGGGCGTAAAGGTCCCAGCAGTAGTAATCGAACTTCCCTCCGATGGCCTTCACCTCTTCGAGAGATCTGCCCTCGATGTACTTGAACCCGACGACCACGTCGGCGACCTGAACGCCCGTGTTGTCGATGTAATTCTGCACCTCGACCCGCTCGCCCGCCGCGCGGAGCAGGCGGACGGTCGTGTCCCCGAGTATCGAGTTGCGGACATGGCCGATGTGCGCGGCCTTATTCGGGTTGACCGAAGTGTGCTCGACGATTATCTTCCCGCCGAGCCGGGGCCCGACCGACCCGGCCCCGCGGAGCGCGCTCATCAGGTACGCGGGGCGGTCCAGAAAGACGTTGATGTAGCCCGCGCCCGCGACCTCCACCCGCGCGACCCCCGCCATGCCGCGAAGCTCGTCGGCGAGGCGGGTGGAGATCTCCCTCGGATTCTGCTTCTGCCCCGTCGAGGCTTTGAGCCTCTTCGCGAGCTCGAACGCCACGGGGAACGCGAGGTCCCCGAGCGTCGTGCGCGGAGGAATCTCGACCGGAATCTCCGCCAGCTCGATCTCGAACACGCCTTTTATGGCGGACGAAAGCCGCTCCCGCACCGCATCCTGAATAGACATATTTCCCTTAACTCCTCCGGTAAAACCCAAATACTATCAGCCAGTCTTAAAAAACTAAAATACTTGTTTTATAAAATCCTTGGAAAATTAACGATATTCCCTTTGAAAACCGAATACGCGCCTAGTAACAAGTATTTTAGTTGTTTTAATATTTGAGCCGCTATGGTGCTGAAAGAAGTCACGGATGAGTTATTGAGGATGTTCGACAACGCGCGGAGCGTCGCCGTGCTGACCGGCGCGGGCATCTCCGCCGAGAGCGGCGTGCCGACTTTCAGGGGCGGGGGCGGCTCTCAGATATGGACGTGGCGGGGCCGCCCGGTCACGGAGCTTTCTTCCGCCGAGCTTATCGCCACGGACCCCCGGCTCGTCTGGGAGTGGTTCGACTACAGGCGCGGCATGCTCGCCGAGATTCTGCCGAATCCGGGCCACATCGCGCTCGCCAACTGGGAGCGGCGCTTTCAGGACTTCACCTTAATCACGCAGAACATCGACGACCTGCACAGGCGGGCGGGCAGCCTGAACGTGCTCGAACTGCACGGCAACATCTGGAGGGCGCGGTGTCTGAAATGCGCGAGCGTGTTCGACAACCGCGAGAGCCCTCTCGAAGAGAACCCTCCCCGCTGCTTCGTGTGCGGGGGGGCGGCCCGGCCGGACGTAGTCCTGTTCGGGGAGGTGTTGCCCGAAAAGATTTTTGAGCGCGCGGAAGAAGCGGCGGCCCGCTCGGACCTCTTCTTCGTCATCGGGACCTCGGCGGTCGTTTACCCGGCGGCGTCCCTGCCGATAACCGCGAAGCAGGCCGGGGCGCGCGTGATCGAAGTCAACCCTGAGATGACCGACATATCTTTCCTCTCGGACATAACCCTGCTCGGGAAAGCCGGAGAGATCCTGCCGCAATTTTTGAAGGAGCGGGGCTGATGCGATTGCTCTACTTCGACTGCTTCGCCGGCGCGAGCGGAGACATGATCATCGGGGCGCTGCTCGACCTGGGGCTCGATCTTGAGGAGCTGCGCCGGCAGCTGGCGTCTTTGAGCCTTTCCGGCTACGAGCTTTCGGCCGCCCGCGTGAAGCGCAGCGGGATCGCCGCGACGAAATTTGACGTTAAGGTCGACGACGCGAAACAGCCCGCGCGCCGCCTCTCCGACATCGCCGAAATGATCGATAATTCGGCCATTTCGGACGGTTGCAAAGCCGCTTCCCTGCGCGTGTTTGAAAGGCTAGCCGAGGCCGAAGCCAGGGTCCATGCCTCCACTAAAGAGCGCGTCCACTTCCACGAAGTGGGTGCGGTCGATTCGATCATCGACATCGTGGGCGCGGTCGTAGGGTTCGAGCTGCTCGGAGTCGAGCAGGTCATCTCCTCCCCGCTCCGGGTCGGCCGCGGCTCGGTGAAGGCCGCGCACGGGTTACTGCCGGTCCCCGCGCCCGGCACGGCCGAGTTGCTCAGAGGCGTCCCGGTTTATGCGGGCGAGATCGACGGCGAGTTCGTCACTCCCACGGGCGCGGCAATCGTGACGACCTTTTCGAAGGCCTTCGGAGACCTGCCCCGCGTCTCCATAGACCGCGTCGGCTACGGGGCGGGCACGCGCGACCCGAAGGATTTCCCCAACGCCTTGCGGCTCCTGCTCTGCGACTATTCCGAAGGCGCGACGCCGGACTCGCGCGACAGCGTCATCGTCATAGAGACGAACATCGACGATATGAGCCCGCAGGTTTTCGGCTACGTGATGGACCGTGCCTTCGCGCTCGGCGCGCTCGACCTCTTTATGACCCCGGCGCAGATGAAGAAGGACCGGCCGGGCGTGCTTCTTTCGATCCTATGCGAGGCGTCGAAGCTCGACGCCCTGGCCGACCTGCTGTTTAAAGAGACGACCACCCTGGGCGTCAGGTACTACGAAGCGAAGCGCCGCGTGCTCGAACGCTCGGTCGAGACTGTCGAGACGCGCTTCGGGCCCGCGCGAGTAAAGGTGGCGCGCGACCGAGGTCGCACGCTACACTTTCAGCCTGAGTACGATGATTGTCTGAGGCTGGCCGAAAGCTCGGGCGCGCCGTTGATCGAGGTGCAGGGCGCGGCCATCTCGGCCTACCGCGAGCGGTCGCGGGCGGGCGACGTTGAGAGTGAGGCAGATGGCGAAACCGAAGAATAATGAGAAGGGGGAGAACCTCTTTGACCTCCGGAAGGTCGAAGCGGGCGTGCGGCTGATACTCGAAGGCATCGGCGAAGACCCCGACAGGCCCGGCCTGCAGGGGACTCCCAGGCGCGTGGCCCTGATGTATGAAGAGATATGCGCGGGCATGCGCAACGACACGCGCAGGCTGATCCAGGTGATCCCGGCGGAGTCGCACGACGAGATGGTCATCGAAAAAGACATCCCGATCTACTCCCTGTGCGAGCATCACCTCCTGCCTTTCGTCGGCGTCGCGCACATCGCCTACATCCCGAAGGATGGGCGAATCGTCGGCCTATCCAAGCTCGTGCGCGTGGCCGACATGATGGCGAGGAAGCCGCAGATTCAGGAGCGCCTGACGACCGAGATAGCCGACCTCCTTTACGACGAGCTTCAGGCGACCGGGGTGATGGTCGTCATCGAGGCCGCCCACCTTTGCGTGGAGATGCGAGGCATCAAGAAGCCCGGATCGAGAACGATCACGAGCGCCCTGCGCGGCGGATTCCTCAAAGACCCGCGCACGCGGGCCGAAGCCATGGCCCTCATCCGCAACGGCAGAAGCGACAAGTATTGAACTATGCCTGAAACTTTTTACATCACTACGCCCATCTACTACGTCAACGCGAGGCCGCACCTCGGCCACGCCTACACGACTCTCGTGGCCGACTCCCTCACGATATTCAAGCGGCAGCGCGGGATCGACTCGTTCTTCCTCACCGGCACGGACGAGCATGGAGTTAATATCGAGCGCGCGGCCGCCGCCCGCGGGGTGCCGGTCAAGGAGCACGTCGATCAGATAGTCGACGAGTTCAAGAGCGCCTTCGCGAAGCTCAACGTGAAGTACGACCGCTGGATTCGGACCACGGACGGTTATCACGAAGAAGCGGTGAAGAGGCTGTGGAAGATACTCGACGAGCGGGGGTACATCTACAAGGGCAATTACGAAGGGTGGTTCTGTCCGAACTGCAACGAATTCAAGGATGTCGAGACGCAGACCGACGAGCCGGCGTGCCCGATCCACCAGAGGCCGCTCGAACGGGTCGCGGAAGAGAGCTACTTCTTCAAGCTCTCGGAGTTCCAGAAGCCTCTGCTCGAACTCTACGACTCGCGCCCGGACTTCGTGCAGCCCGACGTGAGGCGGAATGAAGTGATCTCGTTCGTCTCCGGCGGGCTCAAGGACCTGTCGATCAGCCGCGTCTCCGTCAGGTGGGGCATCCCCGTGCCGGGCGACCCGAGCCACACGATCTACGTGTGGCTCGACGCGCTTTCGAACTACATCACGGCGCTCGGGTGGAGCGGCGAGGACGACTCCGAATTCAGGCGGTACTGGCCCGCCCTGCACCTGGTTGGCAAAGACATCCTGAGGTTCCACACGGTCTACTGGCCCGCGTTCCTTTTGGCCGCGGGCGTCGAGGTGCCCCGCACGGTGTTCGTCCATGGGATGCTGCTGAGGGGCGGGCAGAAGATGGGCAAATCGCTGGGGAATGCGATCAATCTGAACACCCTGCACCGGCACTTCACGCCGGATATGATCCGGTATTTTCTGCTCCGCGAAGTGGCCTTCGGGCAGGACGGCGAGGTCACCTATGAAGCCCTGGTCGATAGGGTGAACTCGGACCTCGCCGACGGCCTCGGCAACCTCGCGAGCCGGACCCTGACTATGATCCGCAACTACTTCGATGGGGTCGCTCCGCGTAAGCTAGGCGAAGGGTCCGACGAGGCGGCGGAGGTTAGGGCGGCGATAGAGCAGGCGAAGGCCCGGTTCGATGAAGAGTTCAGCGCGCTGAATTTCTCTCGCGGGCTCGCGGCGGCATGGGCCGGGCTCTCGCGCGTCGATAAGTTCATAACGGATAACCAGCCCTGGAAGCTCGCGAAAGACCCGTCGGCGCGCGCCGGGCTTGAAGCCGTTATCTCCACCGCGTACGAAGGGCTCCGCCATCTGGTCGCGCTCGTGGCGCCGGCCCTGCCGGAGACGACGCGGGAAATCTGGAAGCAGATGGGGTTGGCAGGCGACCCTCTGCGGCTAAATCCGAACGAAGCGAAATGGGGAGAAGACCTGACGGTCTCGAAGATCGAGCAGATCAGCCCCGCGTTTCCGAAACTAGCAAAGGATAAGATAATGTCAGATATCGAAAAGGCGGAAAATCAGGACCGGGATAAAACGGCCGCGCAGCCGCCCCCCTCGGAGCAGCCGCCCGCGCAGGCCGCCGAATCGTCGGGCGCGCAGGGCGCGACTCAGGCCGCCGCGCCCGCGACTCCGGAGACTATCACCATCGACGATTTCGTGAAAGTAGAGCTGCGCGTGGCGACCGTCCTCGAAGCCGAGCGCGTGCCGAAGGCGGACAAGCTCCTGCGCCTGCTGGTGGATGTCGGGGAGGAGAAGCCGCGCCAGGTCCTGGCCGGGATCGCTCTGCACTACGCCCCCGAAGACATGATCGGGCGCAGGATCATAGTCGTGGCTAACCTCGCCCCGCGCAAGCTGAGGGGGCTCGAATCCAACGGCATGCTGCTCGCCGCGTCCGTCGGGGAGGAAGGCAAGCCCGTGCTCGCCACCTTCACCGAAGACGTGCCCAACGGAGCACGCCTGAAGTAGAGGCTGGGCGAATTGGCTGAAACACGTTGTTAGGCTTTGATAATGTTTTTAGGAGGCTGTTCTGCTCGGTAAAGTATCCAAAATAGAAAAAGAGTTGCCTCATGTTTTTACCCCTGCGACTCCTGTGACCAACATTCGATTTCTTCAAGGGAGAAGCGAACTGATAGTTGATGTTAAGACTGCTATTGCACGCAGAGGAGCAAGTCTCGTTCTATATGGTGAGAGAGGGGTTGGCAAATCTTCGCTGGCGAAAGTCGTATCTTAAACGATGCCAGGAGAGAAATTTTACGAAAAAGCTTCTTAATGCCCCGCTGCTTGCGGCGGGGATGGATGAAGCATCTTGGCACGGGGCTCGATGCCCAATGCCAAGATGACCAGTGTTGGGTAGAATGCGAGCGTGGTTTTCAGACGCACAGCACACGCCGCCTATGATACTGCCTATCATCTGGTATGGTCACCAAAGTACCGCAAGGATATATTGGAAGGCGAGATTGCAGACCGTGTCGGCGAGATGTTTAAAGAGATAGCCGACCAATACGACATCACGATAGAAGAGATGGAAGTGAGCCCTGATCACGTGCATATTTTCTGTTCGTTCCCGCCGAGGTATTCGATTGCGCAGGTAGTGAGTAGGTTCAAGAGCTTGAGTGCGCGAGCGATATTTCGGGAGTACCCGCAGGTGAAACGAAGATTGTGGGGAGGGGAATTGTGGGAAGACGGATACTTCGCCCGAACAGTGGGCGACAAGGTAACGGCAGAAGTGATACGCAAGTACATTCAGCATCATCGAACTGAGAGAGAGAGTGGCTCACAGTTCAAGCTCTTCGATTGAGACCGCGTAATGCCCCGCCGCAAGCGGCGGGGTTCCTTTACTTCCTCATTGGCCTGCTATCTAAGGTCTCATGACCCAGGGGCATCTCCCTTGAGGGAGATGCCCCTGTTGCTTATCTACTTACATAATTGCCAGACGACTATCAGTAAAGTGGTGTCAGATAGCCACCAGGAACCGGGAAATCATTGTGCACGAAGCGTTCCGTGGTATTGCTGCCATTTGAACTGTTCAAAATATACCAATATCCATTACTCGGACGTTGCACCGCAATATCTGCTTTACCATCGCCGTCATAATCACCCGGTACTGGACGGTCGCCGCTGACACCGTGCGTTATGATGGTCGCTGAACCAGTGGAGCTATTCAAAATGGCCCATTCGCCCGTACCGGGACGAAATATGGCAACGTCGGTCTTACTGTCGCCGTCATAGTCGGCCTGCACCGGCCAATCGCTTTCCACACCAAACTCTACTGCGTCGAAGCCGCCATCTGATCGGAGGATATACCATTTGGCATGGGAGGGACGAAAGACAGCGACGTTGGCTTTACCATCACCGTCATAATCGCCCGGCACAACGCGGTCGCCAGTCACCCCCCACTGCACATATGTCACACTACCGTTACTCCTGTCGAGGATATACCAGAAGGCGTTGGAGGGGCGAAATACGGCAATGTCGGTTTTGCCATCACCGTCGTAATCGCGGGCGACCGGGATATCTCCACTTAGCCCGAATACTACGCTGGCCAACAATTCGCCGGTGTCGGTCGCTATGTACCAGGTGGCAATGCCTGGGCGAAACACTGCGCGGTCGGTCTTACCATCCCCATTATAATCGCCGGGAGTGGCGATGTCGCCGCTTTGTCCGAATTTGATATCTACAAATTGCCTGTTTGAACTGTTGAAAGAAGTCCAGTATCCCGTGCTCCGGTTGAACACGGAAATATCTGTCTTGCAGTCGCCGTCGAAGTCGGCGCGCTTGTGTTGTGGAGTACAGGATGAAGTCAACTGGCTCTGAGGGCTGAAGAAATAGCCAGTAGTGGTGATTCTCCGGGCATAAGCAGTTAGCGACAAAGTCATTAACAATGCCGTCGTCATGATCCAAATTTTGAACCGGCCTTGAGCCGGACGCTTGCTAGTTCTCTCTTTCATGGCAAAGTCTCCTTACTTTATTTTCTTGTGTGGTGTGATTCACCAGACAGCATAGGGCGACGCATACTGTTAAGGGACATGGTACGCCCTCGGTCTAAGCGAATTGCCTCCCGGGGCTGCCAATACTTCCTGCAAAGGCTTTCACGCTCCGGGGGGCGGCACTGTTATCCGAATAGTAAAAGCGAAAGCGGAGTTCACTCGCGGGCTGTTGATAAAGTACTGTGAGTGATCTGCCGCAAGGTTAGAATGGAAGTCCGCCGTTAGCACCTCATCCTAAATACTGTGAGATCTATAGCGCAACGAGCTAGCTCAGGGTTGTAATGTGCAGCATCAAATTCATTAATTATATTTCGTATACAGTTTAGAGTTTATACCAAGTAGGTTTTATTACAAGTGTGATCTGCCATACGCAAGAAATTTGCAACTCTTTGTCGCCGGGTCTTGAGATAAACGCCACAATAATCTTAATTTTCATTGCCATAAGGGGATTAGAAAATATAACTCCTGTTCAGCAGAGATGAAGCGAATTAACGTGTTCGCCTTATTCATGTTTTGTTTTCACCAACGTCTAAGATTATCTTTGAGCTGACTGCGCTCATCACATCTGCAATCTAAGGTTACATGAGCCTACAACCCTTATGATTGTAGGGATCGCCGAAAACATTGATGATCTTCTCGCTGGTCATGAATCTGCCCAGAGGAATCTAGTTGAAATCAGAGTTCCCAGACTCACCAATAGAGAGATCAAACAAATAATTACCGTAGGTATGGAAGCGCTTGGAATTCAAGTTGAAGATGAATCAGTCGATCAAATAGTTGAGTTTTCCGCAAACTTCCCTTATTACACGCACTTATTATGTGAGGGAGCCGTTCGGAGTCTAATTAACTTCATTCGCGCCGGTACCAAGAAGGATTACCTGATAGGTGAATCTGAGCTGGCCGCGTCCATTGACTATGCAATTCGCAATACACAGCATACTATTTCCAGGGCGTATGAAGATGCTGTTCGAAGTATAAGACAGTCTCAGAGATTTAAATACACTCTATACGCAATAGCTTCTTGGCCTGAGGAGCCGGTGGCTTACAAAGATATTTGCGAGTGGGTGGGACGAATTTCTAAAGCAGAAGCAGGCACTGTAAACATTTCGCATCAATTGAGGCGACTTGAAAGTTCTGGAATTATTAGAAGAGTGGATAGTGGATTCTACCAATTTAATAACCCTTTATTAAAAGCCTACGTTATTTTGAAAGCGAGAGCTGATACTACAGATGTTGAACTTCGAGCTATCGATGCACAAATCAAACAGGTACAAAAGCGATTGGATAGAGTAAGAAGCCGCATTTAAGAGAAGATGTGATGGCTACAACTTACAACTGACAGTCGCATGCACCGGGGCCACGCGAGCGAGTTTCGTAGGATAACTTCAGTATTATACACGCGGCGCGGTGATGTAAAGCGTTAGGGTAAGACCGGCCCGCCGACGCTTATAATATCGGCGGGCCGGTCCTGCAGGTTGAGCAGGTAAGAGGGCGGTCGTGCTCCGCCGTGACGTTCTATGACCTGCGCCACAACGCAGCCACGGCCAGACCCGCGCCGACTACCGCCGCGCCCGTGATGACCGGGTGGAGCGAGGCCCGCGTGTAGAGGCTTGACTCGGAGACATGCCCTTCATAGCCCCCGCGTTCTTCCAGGCTGCCCGACGCTTCATACAGCCCGTTCTTCCGGGATTCGGACGCCGGGCGGTCGGACTTCTGAAGGTCGAACATCAACAACTCCATCACCTTGTCGGTTAGCCTCGGCGCGTATTCCCCCGAGACGGAAAGCGCCTTGCCTCCGCCGCCGACGAACACGTCCCTCTCGGGGTGCGCCGCCGAATGCAGAATGGCCTCGGCCACCGTCTCCGGCGCGTACACGGGCGGAGGGTTCTGCGGCTCGACCGGCATGTAGTTTTTTGCGTGGTCCGTGTAAGGCGTGTCTATCGCGCTCGGCTTGATCAGCGTCACCGAAATGGGCGCGCCTTCCTCTTCGAGCTCCATGCGGAGCGCGTCGGTGAAGCCTTTGACCGCATGCTTCGACGCGCAGTAAGTCCCCTGCAATGGGATGGCCCGGTCGGACAGGGTGCTCCCGATGTTTATGAGCGCGCCGCCCCTCTCTCTCAGGTGACGGGCGGCTTCCAGGGAGCCGTACACGACGCCCCAGTAGTTCGTCTCGAAGAGTTGACGCATGTCTTCGACAGAAACGTCCAGAAACCTGCCGTAGATCGAAACGCCGGAGTTGTTGACCCACGTGTCGAACCCCCCGAAACCCTCTCGCGCCACGCGCGCGATCTCGCGCACGTCCTCCTGCTTGCCCACGTCGGCCACGACGTAAACGCTCCGGCCGCCGCTGCCGTTGATCTCATCGGTCAACTGCCTCAACGCGTCCTCGCTGCGGGATGCGAGGACGAGCCTCGCCCCGCGCTGCGCGGCCATGCGCGCGGTCACCAGCCCGATGCCGGATGACGCGCCGGTTATCACTATGATTTGCTCCTCTAGTCTCTTCAGCTTTACAGACATTGCTTGACCTCCTGAAAGATACATAGCAATCCGGATACCGCGGGAGGGCGTCTGAAGTGGATACAAAGATGCCTCCGCCTGCGAAGAATTGTTCGATAAGTGATCGATACAGGAGGGGATTCGTCTTCGCCTGCTCACCTCCAGCGCTTGCAGGCTTCGAGGTAGTTCATGACTTTGAGCTTGGGGCCGGGGTCTATCTGCTCGACGATCCTCTGGACCGCTTCCAGGCTGGACGCATGGACCGAGACGGAACTCACCTTTCGCTTCGGGAAGTCCACTTCGGCAAGCTCGATCCACCCTTCTTCGCATTCGAACTGGGACCTCACTTTCGCGACCTCGACCGTAGAAATGGCCGGGGAAGCCGATTCCAGGGCCTTCAGGAACTGCTTTCTCGTAAGCTCGGGGGCCGACGGCTTCTTCCTGAGGGTCGTGTTGAGCAGGGAAGCCGCCTTCGTCAGGCGTTTGGGATCGATTGGGAACCTGTAGACCTGTCTCGCGCTTTCACTGTAAAGCTCGATTAAATCGGGGCTCTTGTCCAGCAGCAGCTTGAATTTGAGCAGCCACCCCCTGTCCCACTTGCGGAGTTTGATGTTGTGCTCGCTCGCCGGGGAGACGAGGTACAGGTCCACGCCGCTATGGCCCACGATCCCCATCCTGACCGGGTGTGAGACGATCCTTGAGAGCAGGCCTTCGCCGGTGCGACCGAAAGCCCGCCATTCCCATATGAGTCCTTCCTCGGGTTTCTTCGCCATTGAGGGACAGTTAAGGCCGTCAATCGCCGCTTTCGGCGTAGACTGCCTCCGCATTCTCTTCGTGATTTCCCGCGTCCACGGGCTCGAACAGACGCTCTTCTATCAGGCTCAGAATCTTCTCCGCAGCCTCGCCTTCCAGGGCCAGTCTCTTCACCTCGACGATGACGGAGGCGAGCTCGCTCGCCCGGCCGCTGAACCGGGGGTCGGGCTTGATCAAATCCTCGATCACCCGCAACTCGCGCTCGCCCCTGGGGGCGTCCCGGTTGAGCTCGACGGCGACGGCGAGCTGTTTCGGGATCGTCTTGTTGTTGACGATCAGGCCGAGCGGCCTCAACTCTTCGAGTAACTGCTCCTTCAGCTTGTCGAGCTTCAGGAGGGAATTCTTGAAGCCGAGCGAGCCGCGCAGCGTAAGCTCGATTATGGGCTTCTGCTCCTGTTCGAGGCCGGCCGAAGAGGCGCACTCCCCGCGCAGCACCTCATAAATCTGTGACCGCACCTCGTCCGGCTCCTCGCCGCCGCTGATGTTGTACTCAAGCCTGTGGAAAGGTCTCTGGAAGTAATCGTCGCCCGCGCGTATGAACTCGGTGCGGAACTTCTCGCCGTCGGTCTCCACGTAGTAAGCGCCCCGCACCGTGTCGGCTTCATCCACGCTGCAAGCTTCGAGCGAGCCGGGGTTGAAAGCCCACTCCTCGATGTCGAACCGCTTGTGCGTGTGGCCGAGGGCGAGGTAATCGACCGCCCCGCGCAGGGTGACGAGCTTGGAGATCGAGATGGCGTTCTGAATGGGGCGGTTGAGCTGCCCTTCGACATCCGAATGGAGCAGCATGATGTTGGCCGCGCCCTCGCGCCGCTTCCTGTGGACCGCCTCCCCCAGGACCGGGAGCACGTTGCCCGTGGTCGTCCCGTACCAGTTCGACCCGAATATGCGCGCGTCGGCTATATCGATGTAAGAGCCCGCAGCTTCGTCCTCATTCCACGGGTTGAGGGTGACCCCGCCTTCTTCCCAGTGCGGCTCCAGGAGCTTGATGTACCGCCATTGCGAAAAGCTCCGGAGCCAGCTGAAGCGGGAGACGGACTCATGCTGGTCGTGGTTGCCTTCGATCACGATGACGGGGATCCTCTGCTCCGCGAGGCGGCGCAGCATGAACATGGCATGATTGGCCGCCTGCGGGTCGACGTTCCGGCGGTCGAACAGGTCCCCCGCGATCAGGACGAAATCGACGCGGCGGCCGATTGCGTACCGCTCGATGACCTCTTTCCACGCCCTGAAAAAATCGCCCGTGCGATCAGGCAGGTTGTACCGCTTGATCCCCAGGTGTATGTCGGCAATGTGAAGAAACTTCGCCATATGAAATCGTTCGCTCGCCGGAGCATTCCGGCCTCTCACCGCAAGAGGTGACCGTCGAAATGTTCCTGACCGGATGAGCAACAATTATAACCACGAACCACTAAATTTGGGAATCATTTTCGGCCCGACCACTACTTATGGTAAAATACTGACCAAACTGGCAGTTATTACCGAAGTTCCAGGAGTGTTTCAATGACCCAAGACCGAGTTATTTCGCCGGGGGCCGAGGGCGACGACGAGCAGCAGTTCGAGCTGAGCCTGAGACCCAAGTGGCTCAAGGAGTACATAGGCCAGCAGAAGGCGAAAGAGAACCTATCGATATTCATTCAGGCCGCGCGCAAGCGCGGGCAATCGCTCGACCACGTGCTGCTCTACGGCCCTCCGGGGCTGGGGAAGACGACGCTCGCGCACATAATCGCGAACGAGATGGGCAGCGACGTAAAGACCACGGCGGGGCCGGTCATAGAGAAGGCCGGGGACCTGGCCGCCCTGCTCACCAACTTATCCGAAGGCGATGTCCTGTTCATTGACGAGATTCACCGGCTCAACCCCGCCATCGAGGAGGTGCTCTACCCGGCGATGGAGGATTACCAGCTGGACATCATCATCGGGCAGGGGCCGTCCGCGCGCTCGATCAAGCTCGAACTGCCGAGGTTCACCCTGGTCGGCGCGACGACGCGGGCGGGACTCATCAGCGCCCCGCTCCGCGGGCGGTTCGGCATCCCGCTTCACCTCGATTTCTATTCAGTGAAAGACCTCGAAGTCATCGTCCACCGCTCGTCCGATATTCTGGGCATCACGGTCGAGGAGAGCGGCGCGCGCGAAATCGCGAAGAGGTCGCGGGGGACCCCCAGGATAGTGAACCGGCTCCTCCGCCGGGTCCGCGACATCGCGGAAGTCCTCTATGACGGGCGGGTCACCGACGAGGTGGCGGCCGACGCGCTCAACCGCATGGAGGTCGATATCTACGGCCTCGACGAGATCGACCGCAAGCTGTTGCTCACGATCATAGACAAGTTCAGCGGCGGGCCGGTCGGCCTCAGCACGCTCTCGGCCTCGATCAGCGAGGAGAAGGACGCGATTGAGGAGATCTACGAACCTTACCTGATCCAGATCGGGTTTCTGGACCGCACCCCGCGCGGCCGCGTCGCGACCCGAGCGGCCTACGAGCATTTCGGCTTCGCCTTCCCCTCCGAGCCCCGGCAGAGGGACCAGAGCAGCCTCTTCGATTGAGCCCCCGAACGATTCGGCCCCGGCCCGGCCCGCCGGCCGGGGCCTTCCTGTAATTCAATTACCCGCAGAATTCCGACGTTTTCCTGAAACCTTTTGCACTCTTCCATCACTTACCCTGCGTACGTACTATTTGAAGAAATGATTGAAGTAAAACAATTGTAAAAAGTCATGAAAAACCTGAACTTTAGATGGGAACCTCCGTTAAAGTAGGTCAGTAAGGGCAGAAAGCGGCTAATGTTGTATCGTTAGCGTTGTTTGGAGAAGAAGATGCAAAAGATAAATAAAACAACGAGCGCACCACTGACAATGGCTTTCCTGTTTCTGAGCGTCGCGCTTTTGCCGTTTTCGATGAAGGCCGTTGGGTTCGATATCAACCTGACCCCCAGATTAGGCGCTGCCGTCGAGGCGTGGACGCAGGTGGCCGGAGTGTTCGTGGTCGGCTATCACCCGTACAGCGCCGCCTCCTGGTCGTCGCTCGATAACCTGAACACGCCCGGCTCGCCCGAGATCACCCCCGAGAACGGCGAGCAGTGCAGCCTGATCGCGCAGCTCTACACCATCGGCAGCGGCGAGAGCTGCGACCTGACCAGAGAGCCGGAACAGACCGAATCGGTCCCCGCGATGGAGGCCCGGTCGGTCGCCCCGCAGGTGTTGCAGAAGAGGCAGCAACGCCTGAGCGTGCGTCACTCGGAGGTGTCCGGCCTGGCCCCGGTGGCCGAGGCCATCACGGTCAGGGCCGAGCAGGACGACGTGATCGTTAAGGTCCCGGCAAATCTTCCCGCCGTGGCGATGAAGTTCGTGCGGGCCTTTAACGCGAAGCCTCCCGTCGCGCCGAGGCGTATGAAGCGTGCGGAGCGCGAAGCCTTCGGGACCGAGGTCGGCAGGATTATGAAGGATGCCCGGTTTGATAAGGTCGCCAACATGACCTTTGAATTTACAACCTCCGATAAATCGGGCCGGGCCGACTGCGACGACGAACAGGTCACGCATGCGCCGAGGGGGTTGGAATTGCTCGAAAGGGCTCGCCGGGTCCGGGTTATTGAAACCGAGAATACCCACGAGCTGTAATTAGATCCGCAATCTGCTGCTTGCCGCACAACGGGCCGGGGGTAACTTCCCCGGCCATCACTCCCCAACCTCTTCCCCGAATCGGTTCAACCTCCGAAAAGTCATAAAGCCCGAAGGTCCGGTCGCAAACGAAATTGACGTGTGTGGCGGGTATTCCTAAAATATTCTGCGAGCTAACTTCGGAATGGGAGGTCGAATGTCGAAACGGAGAAAGAAGGTAGCCTTGATGAAGGAGTTCTTCCTGTTCATCCCCAATCTGGTCAGGTTGCTGGTGGAGCTCCTGAGGGACCCGAGAGTCTCGTCCGCCGACAAAGCCATCCTCGCGGGGACCGTCATTTATGTGATCGCTCCGATAGACGTGATCCCCGATTTCATCCCCTTCGTGGGCCTCGTAGACGACTCTTACCTGATCGCAATCGCCACCCTCAGGCTGCTCAACCGCGCGGAGTACCCGGTGGTCATGGAACACTGGAAAGGCGAGCACAATATAAAAGAGCTCGTCACCAATATCGCGAGCGTCGCGGAGTACTTCCTGCCGAAGCGCCTCAAGAACGTCCTTCGGGGGCGGATAGAGCCGGCGGAGGGGAGGGCGGTGGCGCGGCGGGCGCGCGCGGCGAAGGACTAGCCGGTCACGCCTCGCCGGAGCTTTCGGACAGAGACTTCAGAAGCTTGTCGTGAATGCCTCCGAACGACCCGTTGGACATTATTACGACCACGTCGTCCGCCTCGGCTCGCCGCGCGAGGCGCGAGACGATCTCGTCGGCGTGAGGGATGAAGTCGGCCGCGACGCCGCGAGCGCTCAGGCTTTGCGCCATGTGGAGCGGGGAGATGGCCGTCTCTGAGGTGTACCTTTCGGGGTGAAAGAGGTCGGCGATTATCACCTGGTCCGCTTCCGACAGGCCGTCCTCGAAGGCCCGCTGAAATATTCTCTGCTGAGCCGTAAACGACCTCGGCTCGAAGACCGCGATGATGCGCCGCCCCGGATACTTCTGCCGCGCCGCCTTGAGAGTTTCGCCCACGGCCGTGGGGTGATGGGCGAAATCGTCGATCACCGTGACCCCCCTGACCGTCCCCCTCACCTGCATCCGCCGCTTCACGCTCTTGAACGTCGCGATTGCCTCGGCGACGGCGCTCCGGTCCAGCCCCATGACCTCGCAGGCCGCGATCACCCCGAGGCAGTTGCGCACGTTGAACAGGCCCGCCAGAGGGGTGCGATAGTGGTGGAGGAGCGACCCCTCGACTTCGACGTTGAACGAGGTCATCTCGCCCGCAAAATCGATGTCGACGGCCCTCCACTTCGCCCCCTCTTCGATCCCGAAGCTTTCCACCGGGCAGAAAGCGCGCGGGGCGAGCTCTCTGACGATCTCGGAGTCCCAGCCCGCCAGCAGGTTCCCGTTGCCGGGGACGAGATTGACCAGCCGGCTGAAGGCGAATTTTACGGCCTCGACATCCCTGTAAATGTCGGCGTGGTCGAACTCGACGTTATTGAGGATCACCGTGTCGGGAAGGTAGTGCATGAACTTCGGGCCTTTGTCGAAATAGGCGGTGTCGTACTCGTCGCCTTCGATCACGAAGTGGAGGCCCTCGGTGACTCTGAACGAGGACTTGAAATTCTCCGCGACCCCGCCGATCAGAAAAGAGGGGCTCTCCCCGGCCTTATCCATCGCCCAGGCCGCCAGAGATGTTGTGGTAGTCTTCCCGTGAGTGCCCGCGACGACCACGGAGTGGCGGCCCCTTATGAAATTGTCTTTAACGACCTCCGCCATTGAGGTGTAGTACATCTTCCGGTTGAGCACGAATTCGAGCTCGGGATTCCCTCGCGTGATTGCGTTGCCGACGACTATTATCGCGTCCGGGTCCGAGATGTTTTCGGGGCCGTAACCTTCTTTAACCGGGACTCCCAACCGCTCCAACTCCGTCGACATCGGGGGGTAGACGTTCTCGTCAGAGCCCGTGACCTCGTGCCCCTGCGCGATAAGCATCCCGGCCAGAGAGGCCATGGCGGTCCCGCATATTCCTATCAGGTGATAGTGCTTTCTATCCAAAAGTCGTTACGTCCCCCTTGTTTTTATCGACACTGAGTATAACTGCCGAAATTTTCTTTGGAAAGTTACGCGGGCGACGACGCCTTGCACGGTATCTGGCCGTGTGAAAGAATCTTCGTCCATTATAAGGTGACGATCATGTTAAGGGATCGAACGATTATTCGGGAGGACTATGATTCATAATAAAGCGGCGCTCTTACTTCTGCTCGCCCTGAGCCTTCTCGGGACAGGTCTTTTGCGATTCCCGGCGGCCTTGGTCGCGGCCCAGGAGGTGCCGCCTTCCGTGCGCCCCGACCTGCCGGTGAGCCCTCCGGAAGACCTCGACCCCCGGAACGGAACCTCCGTCGCCGTCAGCCCGGTTGATGAGCGGATCATCGTCGGGGCGTCGAAAGTCGTGACCGGAGGGGGCGGCAACTCAACGAGCGGGATCACCCGCGTGGCTTATTACTTCTCGTCCGATGGGGGCGGCACGTGGGGGAGCTCGATCCTCGGACTGGAGACGCCGCAAAAAACTTTCGGCCGCGCGACCCACCCATCCGTGGCGGTCGATCTGAACGGCACCTTTTACCTCTGCGTCCTCATGCTCGACAATCAGAACAAGGACAACGGGGTCTTCGTCTTCAAATCCACGGACGGGGGGCGCAACTTCGTTGATCCCATTCCTGCCTTCGTCGAAATCGGTAACAACGTCAACCCGAAAACCGCTGACAGGTGCTACATCACCGTAGACACCTCGGCCACGAGCCCGTTCAAGAACTCGGTCTACGCGACATGGGTCAGCTCGGAGCCCGCCCCGACGGGCGGGACGTTGCTGACGATCCTGACAAGTTACAGGAGGCCGGGTAGCGTTGCGTTCTCCGCGCCGAAGGCGATCAGCCACTCCGGGAACATGCTCGGGCCTTCGCCCGCGACCGGGCCGAACGGCGAGTTCTACGCCGTTTGGGAAGGGATCGGCAACCCGCGCGTTTTACTGTTCAACGCCTCGACCGACGGGGGAGACACGTTCCTCCCGCCCGACATAGCGCCCGGAATCGATTTCCGCCTGCACCGATATAATGGGTCGCTCACGGAGCCGGGCGGCGCGATCAACATCGACGGCGTGAGCCGGATGAACAGCTTTCCCGTCATCGCGGTCGACAAGAGCAACGGCCCGAACCGGGGAGTAATCCATGTCGCCTTCGCCGAAACGACCAACTCTCTGGATTCCGACATCTTCGTCATCAGGCTCACGCCCCCCAACGGGGCGAGGCCGCTCATCGATGACCCCGTGAAGGTCAACAACGACGGGGCGGGCATCAATCAATTCTTCCCGTGGATCAGCATCGACGATTCGGACGGCTCGGTTAACGTCGCGTTCTACGACATGCGCGACGATAACGGCCAGCTCGCGAATATGTATCTCGCGCGCTCGACCAACGGCGGCGGCAGCTACGGCGATAATATCCGGGTGAGCCGCGCAGGGTCGAACCCGCGCATTCAGGCGAACGTCGGCGCGTTCCCGAGCGGGAGTCGGATCGGCATCGGCGATTACATCGGGCTCGCCGCCGCGCGCGGTAAAGCGCACCTGCTCTGGACCGACACGCGCAATGGGAAGCAGGAGATTTTCTACAGCAACGTTTCGTTCAACGGATCGGGCGGCGGTGGCGGGGGAGACGTTCCCCCGGTCAACGATGCCTGCGACTCCCCTCGCCAGATCGACCTCCTTCCGTTCACGGACGCGATAGACACCGGGGCGACCACATCCTCCGCGAGCGACCCGACCTCCTGCTCCGGAGGCAAGGACACGCACACGGTCTGGTACTCGATCACACCTTCGGTCAGTACGGTCTACGGCATCGACACAGTCAACAGCGCCTACGACACGGTCCTCAGCGTCTACACGGGCGCGTGTGGCGCGCTCACGCGAGTCGCATGCAATGATGACTTCGGCGGCGCGATCTCCCCCGCCAATCGGTCGGTGCTGACTTTCACCGCGACCGCCGGGACTACGTATTTGATCGAGGCGAGCGGGAAGGGGAGCGGAGGGGCTCTCCAGCTGCGCTTCGGGGTGCCTACCGTGACCGGAGTGCAATTCGTAAAGAAAGGGCCGGATGGCACACCCGCGCTCAGGATAACGGGCGCGGGCTTCGTCGAGGGCGCGACTAAGGTGGTGGTCCAGTTCGAGGGGGCGGACACGGAACTGCCGTCCATCGTCTACAGCGGCGCGCGTCAGGGCGACTCCACTTTCGCGACGATCTTCGCCACAAAGGCGAAGCTCAAGAAGCTCGCGAAAGCGGGGAGGACCATCGTCGTGCGCGTCGAGACCGCGGGCGGAGTGCAGGCGATTCCGTTCTCCTTCAGTCGCCCTTAAAAGCGCGGTCATAAAAGCCGGATATGAAAGCTCTCAGATTCAACGGCTCACTCAGGCTCGCGACGGACGTCCCCCCGCCGCGCCGCGAAGGCGAGGCCCTCGTGGAGGTGATCTTCGCGGGAATATGCAACACCGACCTTGAAATAGTGAAAGGCTACTCGGGATTTCACGGCACCCTCGGGCACGAGTTCGTCGGCCGCGTGGTAGAGTCGCCCGACCCTGCGCTCATCGGCCGGAGGGTGGCCGGGGAGATAAATGTAGGCTGCAACGTTTGCGCCCTGTGCCGCGCCGGTGACCAGAGGCATTGCCCTTCGAGGACCGTTCTGGGGATCAAGGGCCGGGACGGGGCCTTCGCGCAGTACCTCTCTTTGCCCGAGCGCAATCTCTTTCACGTCCCCGACGCGATTACGGACCGGATGGCTGTGTTCATCGAACCGCTCGCCGCCGCCTGCCATATCCTCGATCAGGTGCGGGTCGACGCCGAGTCGAAGGTCGCGATTCTGGGAGACGGAAAGCTCGCGCAGATGATCGCTCGCGTCCTGGCTCGGACCGCCTGCGACCTCACAGTCTTCGGCAGGCACGAAGAGAAACTCGACCTGATCCGGAAGGCGCGCGGCGCAAGACTGAAGGCTGAGAAGATTACCACTCCCGGACGCTCTGATTACGGAGATCGCTTCGGCCCCGAGGTGAAGGGGCAGTTCGACATCGTCGTCGAAGCGAGCGGCTCAGCCTCCGGGCTTGAGATGGCCTCGGAGCTTGTTAGGCCGCGCGGAACGATTGTGCTGAAATCCACCCACCATGGTTCCACCCCGCTTGATATGTCCCGCGTCGTGGTGAACGAAGTGTCAATAGTCGGCTCGCGCTGCGGGCGCTTTCAACCTGCCATCGATCTTCTCTCCGAAGGCGCGGTCGATGTCGAGCCGCTCATCACCTCCACCTTCCCCCTCGAAGAAGGGCTTTTGGCGATGCACGCCGCGGCCGAGCCCGGAACGATGAAGGTCATCTTAGAGGTTAATCCCTAACAGCCTTGCCCGGAGACGGACACCCCGTGACCCTGAATCCGGCTCCCAGAACCGGTTTCAAGGCTTCAGGCCGGAAGAAAGTTATTGACACGGCGGCGGGCAAGTGCTATAAACGCGCCCATACGTCCACTATATGTAGCGTGGCCCGTAGAGTAAACCACGATATTTAGGAGGCACGATGAATCAGGGCGAGTTGATAGAGAAAGTAGCGGGAGTAGCTTCCATCTCCAAGGCCGAGGCCGAGCGCGCTATTAATGCCGTCAAAGGCGCGATCACCGACAGTCTCCGCAAAGGGAACAAAGTTACTCTGGTCGGTTTCGGCACTTTCGCGATATCCCACCGGAAGTCCCGCCGCGGGCACAACCCGTACACCAGCGCATTGATCAGGATACCCGCCACTAAGGCGGTCAGGTTCACGGCCGGCAAGCAGCTCAAGGAAGCGGTGAACAAGAGGAAGAAGTAGTTTCGGCGCGACCGTAGCCCGACTCGTAGCTCGCCTCTAACCCCCTCGGCGATTGTGTCCCGTCCCTTCTTCAGGAAGAAAAATGGCCCGCCGGGCTACAACGCCCTATTACCAATCGGCATCAAACCGGTGCACTAAAACGTGCGGTTGTAAACTGATAAGGTTAACGCGGATGGGGCGGGCGCATTTAAGGCCAATTTGTAAATTATGTAAAATCAACGTTTATCAAAAAAGCAGACTATGGCATGGCAATTGCGATCTAATTACGTGGAATCGTAGGATTGAGCAGAGGGGGGATGATAAAAATAGGGTTTTTGAGCTTTGTTTTAAGTGGTATGCTTACGGGCGCGATTTATCCGCCAGTACAGGCGGAGCAGGCCCCGTTGAACAGCCGCTTTAGGAAAAGAGAAGGGACGGGACCGGCATAGGGGGACCGATTTTCGGAAGCCGTGCTCGTAAGGCCGCAATCTATCGTTTGAAGTTGTGAGCGAGGGTAAAGCGATCATCATGAAAAAGATTTTTACATACGCATTACTGGCCCTTTTCAGCATAACCGTGATGGGAGTCGCCCCTGCCCGCGGCTTGGCTGTGTACGCGCAGTTCGAGATCGCTCAGAAGGACAGGAAGGAGAAGAAGGACCCGCCGGGGCCCCCTGTCGTGAGGGACAAGGGCAAGAAGGGTGAGGGTAAGAAACCGGAGCCCAAAAAGGGGAAGAAGCAGGATGAGTTTTAAGCTTTCTTGCTGCTCTCTTTCTTTTCGCTGAAACTCGCCAGAGCCGTCTTCTCGTCCGAGAAAATTTCGAACACTCCATCCAGCTTTGAGATTGAGAGAATATTCATCACGGACTGCGAGGGGGAGAGCAGCTTCACGTGGCCCTTCATCTTCAGGACCGCCCTGTAACACCTGATGAGACTCCCGACCCCCGTGCTGCTGATATAAGTCACGCCGCGCAGATCGATCAGGAACTCGATCTCGTCTTTGTCAACGAACCCCTGCACCATCTCCGAGAGCGGGTCCGGGCCGTCGCCGGGGTCCAGGCGGCCATTAACTTTGATGATTCGAATAGAATCTACCTTTCGACTGATCACTTTTGTCGGGCGTCTCATCATATTGGATATCTCTTGATTGATTTCAACCTTTAGCAGGACCAGAAGGGCGGAAGTCATCGCGCGACTGGCTTCATGCCTTATTAGGCTCTCAAATAAGGTCCGCCCTTGGAAAAAATAAAATGGGCCGCGTGTGACCGGCCAATCATATTACATCAATACTTTGCTCGTAACAAGATCGTTATACCCGATCTTTCGGAGATAAGATCGAGTCTTATCCCATCCGCGTTTCAGCGCGCGCTCCGGTTGACGCGATTGTCAGGTGGACGCCGGGGCTGCTACAGGCCCCGAGTCTCTTTCCAGCCCTTTTATGAGTTTATCTATTGCGTTGCTAGCTGAATCGACAACGAAGACGCCTGGGGGGAGAGAGGAGCTAATGTCTAACCCGAAGCCGATTTCTATTGCCACCAGTACCATAGCGGAAGCCTTCTTCGTTTTTGCAGCTTTATACAGAGCATACGCCGCATCCAGGATAGTCTCTCCGGGCCGCTGAACGCGGACCGGGATGGGGCCTCCGTTGAATTCAATTTTAAGAAGCGCGTCAATACCGTTATTGCGTTGGACGGGAACTAGATCAAGCCCTTTGAGATAGCCCATCGATTCACGATCAGAGTTTTGATAAGCCTCTCTCCCGGCGTTGAGTAAGTGGGAGTCGGTCTTTGTCGGGTTCTTGACCCGTGCGTTGGTGATCTCAATAGCTTCGGGAGAGATGTCTATACCGATTGAATTGCGGCTCAAGAGCTGCGCGGCGACCAGAGTAGTACCACTCCCGCAGAAAGGGTCAAGAACCCAGTCGCCTTGATCCGTTGAGACTTGAATTATTCTTTCGAGCAAAAGCACAGGCTTCTGAGTCGGATACCCTGCCCGTTCTTTTGCTTTAGGATTAAGGAATGGGATGTCCCAAACGTCCCCCAGGGGGACGCCTTTTTTATAACCGTTAGCGATAGGAACGCCATTCTCATCTTTCGCATATACTGATTTACCAAATTCGTCCCTTGCACGCCTTTGAAGTATTTGGTCCACGTTGGTTGAAGGGGAATACTCCTGCAATATCTCGTTGAACTTGTAATTCGCTGATTTAGAGTAGAAGTAGATGTTTTGATGAGAGGGTAGGAGGTTTCTTTGTGAATTAGACCACCTCCTGTAATACCAGATGATTTCTGCGCGGAACATTTCCTTCCCGAAGGTCTCATCGAGTAATAAGCGGGCTATATGAGATGCGTTGTGATCGCAATGAAAAAATATGGAGCCGGTTGCTGCAAGGATCCGATGGAATTCTTTCAACCTCAAATAGAGAAACTCCGCATATGAGTCTTCGGATGTCCATAGGTCGCTGAATCTGAACTCCTTTTGCCGGTCCCTTGTGGAAAGCTTATGTATTTTCTGTGTGAAGAACGGAGGGTCGAGATAGACAAGGTCGATACTGCCGGTCGGCAAGTCTTTCGCTTTTTCCAGGCAATCACTCAGGTAAACTCTTGCTTCCATTCCTTGCTGTCTTTTCCGGTGAAATCCCCTCAATCCGGGGATTTTTTTTGAACAGAGCATAGCATGAGATTTCATTGCTACCTAGCGGGCGGGCCGCCTAACGCGGGAGGCATCCGCGCCTGCCTGCGGCAGCGTTCATGCCGGCGGGTGATGCCCGAACACGTTCCGCGAAATCCATGACGACCTTACTTTTCCTGTTGCGGAAAGTTCTCTTCCGCCTTAAGGTGATGCATATTCGCAAACTCATACTCGAATCGGGATGGCATATGGAGAGAGAAGAGAACAGATCCAAGTGGGAAGGGCCCGGCGGGACGCGGGGAGGGGTGCTGGAGTTCCTGGTCGGCCTCGGGATGGCTATCGCCGGAGGCTACCTGCTCGCGAGCCGCGTCACGGTGACGAGCGGCTACTGGAGCGTCTGGGGTTACAATGCTTTCGGCCTGTCGCTCGTGCCGCTCATCTTCGGGATCGGCCTGCTCTTCTTTAACGGGAGGTCAATCGCCGGGTGGCTGCTGCTGTTCACCGGGATCATAGTCATCTTCATGGGCATAATCATGAACCTTCAGATCTACTTCCAGCCTACGAGCCTCTACAACACTATCGTGATGCTGGTCCTGCTCGCGGGAGGCGTAGGTCTGGTGGCGCGGGCCTTGCGGGCGCACTGAGCCCGCGGGGAGGCCCGCGAGATTTATTTTCATCTCTTTACTTCGCCCTGAATCTGTCTTCTTGCAATGAGGTCTGATTACCCGGCCCCTAGCCGCGATGCGATTTCGAAAGAGCTTGCGAGATCGCCTGATCCTGAACTTTCGGGCGCGCTACGTGCCGAAGCTGATGGTTGAGCCGCATCAGGTCCTGTATGTCCTCCTGGATCGACTGCTCGCAGTAGTACCGCTTCATCTCCACCTCCTGATACTTCATCGCGCGTTCGACGGAATCTTTTAACTTATCTACGTCGATTGGCTTCACGAGGTAATCGAAGGCGCGCCGCTTCATTGCCTCGATTGCGTACTGTATGTCGGTCATTGCGGACACTATGATTACAGGAGTGATCGGACAGGTCTGATGTATTAATTCGCATAAGTCCAGCCCCGACACTCCGGGCAGGTTGATGTCGGCTATCACAAGGTGGAAGCGGCAGGCTTCCAGTCTCTTCATCGCTTCCTCAGCGCTTGAAGCCGAGTTCGCGACCATCTCGATATCGAATAACGTTTCGAGCAGCGTGCACATCATTGTTCGAGAGTCGTCATCGTCCTCGACAACGAGCACGGAAATCTCTCTTTCGACCACTATTGCACCTCTCCTGGTTAAGTTGGGGGAGGAAAAGATGGACTGATTCGGAACAGTCAATGAGCCTTTTTAACCCTTCAGAATCAATTCAGCAAACCCCGTTCCCGTATCGCTGATGCCGGGCTTTCGTATACTAACACACTTATGTTGCGGGTAATGAACCGGCTGACACTCGTGATTACCGATGCAGACGGCGTCTACGAGCCTTCTATCATCCCTCCCCGACGGCTCCGTCCGGCATCCCGGCCTCCCCGATGCCGGCTCAGCAAGCCGATTCTACCTCGGGCGAGGAAAAAATTATATAGTGCGCCGGACTTTGAGACGATATTTACGCGACTCATAGTCGGCGCGGGGCGGTCTTACCCCCCGCTTCTGCGCCTGCTCAATTCATTAAGCGTCTGCTTCAACTGGTCCAGCTTCTGGCCCGCTTCCGCGTGTTTCCCTTGCGCCGACAGCCGCTCGTAATCGGTGAGCAACTGCTGAGCCTGCTGTGCCAGCCGCTCGAAATCCCCCTGAGGGGGCGCGCCGGGCTGGGCCCCCTGCGCCGGGGGCGCTTGCGGCGGCGGAGTGAGCTGACCCACGCGCGTCTGCGAAGCCTGCTGCTCGCCTTCCGGAGGCGGCTGCGTGCCGGTCTCTCCGAACAGGCCGCGGAGGGCCTCTTCCAAGGTCCTCCCGGTCGCCAGCCTGTCCTGCGTGGCGACGGCCACCTGCCGCAACTCCGGTATCTGGCTGTTGGCCGCCGCGAGGTAGAAAGATTCGATGTAGAGGAGGGAGTCCCCAATCGGTATCACCAGCAGGTTCCCGCGCAGGAGCCTCGACCCCCTCTGGTCCCAGAGCGACATCAACTGAGAGAGCTGCGGGTCCTGGTTCACGCGCGCCCTGATCTGAGCCGGGCCGCCGATTGCCAGGTTCTTCGGGAAAGTGTAGACGAGGGTCTGGCCGTACCTGTCTTTGTCGCTCCGCGCCGCGAGCCAGCCGATCATGTTATTCCGCCCCGGACCCGCGGGCGTGAAGGGCAGGATGCTCACAAGCTCCAGCTCGTCGGAGCCCTCCAGGCGGAGTTGCAGCAGGACGTAATATGGCTCCATCAGGGTCGGCTTCGCGTCCTGGTCCGCGCCCGGATCGACCGTGGGGATGGACCACATGTCTTCGCGGTTATAAAAGGTTTGCGGGTTCTGCATGTGGTAGAGCGTGTAGGCCCGGGCCTGCGCGTCGACCAGCAGGTCGGGGTAGCGGACGTGCGCCCTCAGGTCCGCGGGCATCTCTTCGCTCGGCCGGAAGAGCGAAGGGAAGATGTTTTGGTACGACCTGATGATAGGGTCGTCCGGCTCGAAGATGTAGAAAGTGACATCCCCGTTGTAGGCGTCGACGACCGCCTTCACGGAGTTCCTAATATAATTGACGTTGCGGTTCGAGACGTTGTAGCTGGTCGAGTAGGGGAAGTGGTCGGAGTAGGTGAAGGCGTCGATCATCCAGAAGAGTCTGCCCTCGCCATCGACCACGACGTAAGGGTTATCGTCGTACATCAGGAAGGGGGCCACCTGCCGCACCCTCTCCTGCACGTTCCTGCGGATGAGCACCCGGCTGTCGGAGTCGATGTAGTCCGAAAGCAGGAGGCTCGTGCCGTCGCCGAGGTAGAGGGCGAAGGCCGTCTTCCGCAGAGTCCCCCCGACGGGGATGCCTGCCCGCCCTTCGTAGGCGTTGTAATTGACCGTCTCCCCGGTGGCGGGGTAGTCGAACTCCGGCTGCTTCGTGCCGACGTAGACGTGCTGGTTGGTCGATTCCCCGAAGTAGATCTCCGGGCGGGTCACCTTGATCTCGGGCACTTCGCTCTCGACGGGCATGTTCTTCAGCAGCAGGCGCGGCGAGCCCTCGGGCGTGATCTCGTTGACCGTGCTCATCGTCAGCCCATAGCCGTGGGTGTAGATGAGGTGCTGGTTGATCCAGTTCCGGGACTGCGCCTCCAGTTGCTGCACGTTCATCTCCCTGGCCGCGATCATCACCTGTCTGAGCTCCCCGTTGAGCATGTAGCGGTCGATGTCCGGCTCGCGAAACTCGTAGTACTGTCTGATCGCCTGGAACTGCGAGAAGGTCGATTGAAGCACGCGCGGGTCCCACAGCCTTATGTTGTCTATCGTCTTCCGGTTCGTCTGAATCTGGTCGGAGGAGATCGTCAGGGCCGGCTGGAAAGCCTTCTCCTGAAAACGGTCGAGCGCGAACGCGCGCCGGGTCATGCTGATATTGTGGGTGATGTAGCCCTCCTCTTTCGCGAGCTCGTTGGGCTTGACCGAGAGAGACTGCAGGGACTGAGGTATGATCAAGATCGCGACCGCCCACACCGCGACGACGAGCCCCGCCGTGTAAGCCAGAAAGCGCCACTTCCGCATGACGAAGGCGTTGACTATGAGGACGATGGCGGTCAGCACCAGGGCCCCGATCAGCACCATCATGCCGGGCAGCCTGTAATTGGCGTCCGCGTAGCTCACCCCCGTGAAGAGCGCATGCTGAGAGTCGAGGAGGTCGAAGCGGGCGAGGTACGTGCTGAAGGCCAGGGCCAGCGCGAAAAAGGCCCCGGCTATGCTCGCGGCGGCTGCTGCTTTCCTGCCCGTGCTCGTCGAGCCGAAGCTGAGCACCCGCTCGATGTACCAGACGTAGGCCGACGCCCCCGCGATGATGACGAACAGGAGCAGGGTGATCGTCACGAGCCACCCGGATATGAGCGAGAGGACCGGGAGCCTGAACATGTAGAAGCTCACGTCCTTATTGAAGATCGGGTCCGCGTAGTTCGCGCCGGAAGAGTTCAGGTAGAGCGCGAAAGCGGGCCACGACTGGCTCATGCTCACGGCGAACAGGAAGGCCACGAGCGCCGAGATGATCCAGACGCCGGGCCGGTATATGAGGGGCAGGAAGTTTATCTCCTTCAGGTCTTCCATGCTCGCCGGCCGGACGCGCGGCCGCTCCGTGAGCTGGGGCAGGGCTTTGTTCAGGGCCACGAAGGGCAGGCGGATCAGCAGGAAGGTCGCCACCAGGAACGTTAAGAAGAGCAGGCCGCCGAGGCGGAACTTGTACCAGTAAACGTCGCTGTAGCCGAGAGACGCGAACCAGAGCGAATCAATGTATATCCCGAGGAATTCGGTGCCGTAGAGAAACAGCAGCGCTATCAGGGCGAGGATGACGTAACGCCACGTCTTTCTCTTGCGCGGGCCGATGTCATAGATCTTCTCGTCAAACACCCGGTCATCTTCCATATCGTCTCGATTCTCGAATCCGGATTCGATTTTTGGATTCCTCGCGGGGAGTCTAATCGCCCAAAGCGGTAGCGAGGAACCGGTCTATGTGATCCACGTAAAGCTGCGGGTTCGCCTGGTATGCGTGGCCGTGGATTTTCGTGGCCTCGCCTTCGACGACTAACAATCCGCTCTTATCGCTCGAAGAAGCTTCGAATAGTCTCCGAGCTATGTCGGGCGGCATCCTCTTGTCTTCCGCGCCCGCGATGAAGAGGGCCGGGCGGTCCCCGAGGCCCTTGACCGCTCTCTCGGCGTCCAGCTCGTCGCCGTCGAACCCCGCCCGGCGCTCGATGAAGAACTTGGTCTCGTAGGCGATGGGGAACGGCGGCAGGCCCAGGAAGAGGCGGACGTGATGATTGGTCGTGTCCTCAAGCGACAGGAAGGAACTGTCAGAGATGACCGCCGACACTTCGGGGGTCGCCGCCGCGGCGCGCAGGGCCGTCACCCCCCCGAGAGATATCCCGAAAAGTACGACGCGGTCTTTCGAATCCTCGACCTCGCGCAAATACCTGACGGCCGCCTCCGCGTCGAGGCGCTCGAAATAGCCGAGGCTGACGCGCGACGGGCTGCTCTCGCCGTGATTGCGGGCGTCGTAAAGGATCGCGCCGTACCCGCGCTTCCAGAGGTCGACGGCCCGCGCGAGCAGCTCTCGTCGCGAGCGGAACAGGCCGTGCGAATAGATGATCGTGACGCCCTTCCCATTGCTCGGCATGTGCCAGCCGCTTATCGTGAGCCCGTCCGACGTTTGAAATTCGACATCCCGGTACTGCGCCCCGAAAGTGGCGGGGGTCTCCGTGAGGGCCCTGTCCGACTGGCGCGTCTTCGCGCCGGTCACGCGGCCCGAGAGCCAGAACGGGAAGACTCCGAACAGGAGCACGGCGACGATTACCAAGAGCGAGATCATCACGCGCTTGATTATGCGCCGCCGCCTGCGCGGGGCGGGCTTCGCGCGAGCCTCTTCGGGCTGGGGCTCAATCGTTTCCGGGGCGGCTGTTGGGTTCATATCTGCCGATCACTGTTTAAACTCGAACGAATTCAGGAAAGCCGTGAAGTCCGGCTCCCATTTATCGACCGTCCTGACGGGCCCGACGAGCTTAACGAAGTATGGCCCTTTCGGGGTCTCGACGACGGCGGCCAGCATCCGGGACTGGGGCTTGTTCTGCCTGTCGCCCGCGCCCGGATTCATCTCCGCGGTGTAAGTCCCGCTCAGGTCGAGCAGGCTGACGTTCATCCCGTTCACGGCCATCGACCTCATCCTCGCCTTGTCTTTCGAGGGGCTGCCGTCGGGCTGCTCGAACTGCGCGATCCAGCGGTCGAGGTTGGCCTGCGCCGACCCGCCCTGGCCGGGGCCGAAATAAAAGATGAGGAGCGAGCCGTCCTCCGTGTCCCCCGCCGCGCGGGGCAACACGAACTGCGCCTTCCTCATGCTTGAGGTCGGCTGCTCGGCCTGCCACCCGGCGGGGGCTTTGTACCTCAGCTCGCCGGGCGCCGAGGCCGACCCCGATATGCCCGCCGGGGGCATGGCCTGCGGGGCGCTCGGCGTCGCGGGGGTGCCGGGCGGGGCGGGCGCGGTGCCCGGCTCGACCTTCGTCGGAGGGGGGGCGCACGCCCCGCAAAGCGCGAGGGTGAAAACGAGTAAGGTTTTTATCCGTAGAAGTCTACTCACCGATGATTACCTCGTAGATTATCGCTGCGCAACCATGTCAAAGATTATCCATTAATCTTCAATAATCCAAATCAATCCTTATCTTTCGGAGTCTGAGACGGCTCCCGCATCAGGAAAATGCACGCGACCGCGCAGAGAGAGACGAGGCCGTTGAAGAGGCCCACCGCCGCGAACCCGGAAGAACTGTAGAGGAGACCGCTCACGAACGTCGACAGGGCGATCCCTATCTGCGAAGCCGTGTTCCGGACGGAGACGAGCGCGCCCCGCGCGTGTTTAGGCACGAGCTCCGTCGCGAGGGCCTGCAGCGGCCCCTGCCTGAACGCGAAGGCGAGGGTCGCGACCAGCAGGCTGGCGAAAAGGGGAATGCCCCACCCGAATCGAGGGATCGCTATCAGCGTCAGGGCGAGGGGGATCGTGCTGATTATCGACACGCCCCGCTTGCCGAACCTGTCGGACACGGGCCCCGCCGTGAACGACCCGACGAGCGACGCGACCCCGACCAGTACGAAGAAGACGCTCACCTCCCCCGTGCTCAGGCCGAAGTCCCTGCTCAGCCACGAGCCGATGTAGAAGATGAAGCCGACGAAGCCCGCCGAGACGAAGAAGGCCGCGAAGATCGAAGCGACCGACTCCCGGCTCTCGAATACGAGCCGCACGTTGTCGAACCTGCGCGCCACGCGGTCGGACAATTCCTGCCCGGCGCTGGGCGGCCTGTCTTCGGGGAGCGCGAAGGCGACGAGGAAGAAGGCGAGGGCCGAGAGCAGCCCGAAGGCCGCGAAGCTGTATCTCCACCCGACCCACTGCGCCACTACCGAGGCCAGGGGGACGCCCAGAACGAGCGCCGCGAACAGGCCCGCCTGCACCACGCTCATCGCCACCCCGCGTCGCTTGTACGGGAAATAATCGGCCACGTACGCTATCGAGCAGGTTGAGAAGGTCCCGGCCGCCATACCCGTTAAGACCCTCGTGGCCGCGAGCACCCGCACGTCCTTTATCCAGAGGACCGCGAGCAGGGAGGCCCCGAAGACCAGAGATGCGTAGAGCAGAAACCTGCGGCGTCCGAACTTATCCGAAATCGGGCCGATGATGAGCGCCGCCGTCGCCGCCGAGAGCGCGTAGGCCGGGCCTATCAGCTTCCCGACCGCCCCGGCTTCGATCCCGAACTCGTTGGCGATGAGGGGCAGGAGCGGGGAGATCATCTGGTTATCGCTCGTGCCCAGAAAGAAGATCAGAAACAGGATGCCCATTACAACGCCCGCGCGCGGCAGAGCTTCGGTTTGAGCACCAGCTTCGAGCTTGTCAGAGTGCGATGCCGCCATTTTACCTTTAACCGGCTGTCTTAGATTGATAAGCGCGGACTCGTGCGATGCTAGAAGATGCCGGGCAGGAATGTCAACAACGACTGCGGCGCGACACTGTGCGCCGCCGGCCGGTGGCGTGGTACAATTCAGTGTCAAATCGGCGAAACGGCCTGAAAGAGGCGGGAAATCCGGTCTTTCGGGCCGGGGCAGGCGGCCGGTTACTTTGAGCTTATCAGGAAATCTATTCGTATGAAGCTGACGATCCTGGGATCAGGGACCGTCGTTCCCGACGGGGCGCGTAACTCCTCCGGCTACTTTATCGAATCCGGCGAGCTTCGCATGATGCTGGATTGCGGGGCCGGGACGGTCCACGCCCTTGCCCGGTACGGCCTGCCGTGGCGGGAGATGTCTCACCTCTTCGTAAGCCATTTCCACGTCGATCACGTGGGGGAGCTTGCGTCGCTGTTCTTCGCCTTCAAACATGCGATACGCGACGCGCGGTCCGACCCGTTCACGTTGATCGGAGCGCACGCTCTGGACCGCGTTACCGGAGGGCTGAAGCAGGCTTTCGGCGATGACCTCTTCACGCCGAAGTTTCCTGTCGAGGTCCGAAAGGTCGCGCCGGGGGACCGGATCGAACTGGCCCAAAACAGCTGCCTCTCGGTCGCCAAGACCCCCCACACGGACGAGAGCCTCGCCGTCAGGGTTGAGAGCGAAGGCCGCGCGGTCTGCTACACGGGCGACACCGACTACGACGACGGGCTTGCGGACTTCTTCTCGGGCGCGGACCTTCTGGTGTCGGAGTGCTCCTTCCGCGAGAGAAAAGAAGGCGTGCCGCACCTCTCCATCTCCGACGTGGCCCGACTGGCCGCGCGGGCGAAGGTCGCCCGCCTCGCGGTCACCCACTTCTATTTCGACGTGGATGAGGCGGAGGTCGAGGCCGAATTGAGAAAAGAATTTTCGGGCGAAGTGATAATCGGAAGAGACGGCTTGAGCGTCACTGTCTGAAAGGTGGAAACAGAATGAGGAAACTCGGCCCGCGCAAATACCTCCCCGCCCTCCTGCTTCTCGCGCTCGCGGTTGTGAACCCGCTCGGCCCGGCAGCCGCGCGGGGCCAGGCGGCCCGGACGCCCGCTCCCCGGACGGACTGGCACGTTGTCATGATCTCAATCGACGGGCTGGTCCCGGAGTATTATACCTCGCCCGCGCAACTGGGGTTGAAAGTCCCGACCCTCGTCCGGATGAAACTCGACGGCGCGTATGCGGACGGGGTCGAAGGCGTCTACCCGTCGGTGACGTACCCCGCGCACACGACCCTCGTGACGGGAGTGCGCCCGTCCACGCATGGGATCATCCAGAACCGAATCTTCGAGGCCCCGCCCGCCCCGCAGACTAAAGCGTGGTACTGGTTCGCGAAGGACCTGAAATCGGAGACTCTCTGGACGCTCGCTAAGAAGGCGGGGCTCGTCACGGGCGCGGTGGGGTGGCCCGTCACGGTCGGGGCCGAGATCGATCACCTAGTCCCGGAAATCTGGGACCCGGCGGAGTCGCCCCCGACGCCGAAGCGCTCGCTTGAGCATTCGACGCCCGGCCTGCTCGCCAAGGCGCTCGCCTCCGGCACCGGCGCGGGCGGCGACACGTCCACGGACGGGCGCAGGACGGCCATCAGCGAATACATAATCACTTCTCACAAGCCGAACCTGATGCTGATTCATCTGGTCGATCTCGACTCCGCGCACCACAGGTACGGCACGCGGTCCCCGGAAGCGTTCAGGGTCATCGAACGCCAGGACCGATATATCGGGCGTATAATCGAGGCGACGAAAAAGGCCGGGATTTTCGAGAAGACCACCTTCTTTATCGTGTCCGATCATGGCTTCGCCTCGGTCGAGAAGAGGTTCAGCCCGAACGTGCTGCTGGTCAAAGAGAAGCTGATCACGCTCGATGCGTCGGGCAAAGCGTCCGACTGGAAAGCCGCCGCGTGGCCCGCCGGGGGCTCGTGCGCAATCGTGTTGAAAGACCCGAACGACAAGGCGACCGCGGCGAAAGTCGAGAAGCTCTTCGCGGAGGTGTCTGCGCGCAACAACAGCCCAATCAATCGCGTGCTGAATCAGGCGCAGTTGAAGAAACTCGGGGCCATTCCCGAAGCGGTCCTGATGCTCGACGCCGCGCCGGGCGTCGTGTTCGGCGACGACCTTTCCGGGCCTGACGTGCGGGCGAGCGAGGACTACAAAGGGACCCACGGGCAGTTGCCCTCCCGCGCGGAGATGAGGTCTTCTCTGATCATCTACGGCGCGGGTGCGCGCGTCGGCGCGCGGGCCTCTCTGGCGCGGATGATCGACATCGCCCCTACCGGCGCGGGCCTGCTCAACCTGATCTTCACTGGCGCGGAGGGGAAGCCCATCGACGAGCTGGTAAAGCCGGGCCTGATCCCGAAAGCGCCGCCGCCTTCGAAAGGGAAAGCGGCTCCGGGGCGGTGAGAGCGCGGACGGGCGAGGCCGGCCCTCAGGTGAGTCGGAAACATTGTTGGAAGCATTGAAGGCCCATCGCCGTTATTAAAGATCGTTGTAAACCGCCGCGTGCAGTCGTTCGAGGTAGACGCCGAGTGATTTCACAAACTATTTCTCATTATCGAATCGTGAGCAAAATCGGCTCCGGCGGGATGGGCGAGATTTATAAGGCCCTCGACACCCGCCTGGACCGTCACGTCGCTCTGAAGATCCTGCCCGCCGACCTGGTGCAGGACCCCGACCGCGTGCGGAGGTTCATTCAGGAGGCGAAGGCCGCTTCGGCTCTCAACCATCCCAACATCGTCACGATTCATGAGATAGGCCACGTCGAGCCGGACTCGGACCTACAGACCAAACTCCTCTCGGAACTCTCCCCGGAATCGAGCTCGGCCTCGGAGTTCGACGAGACCATGCCGGTCGAGCCGGTCCGGCCTACCACCATTCACTACATCACGATGGAGTACATCGACGGGGAGACCCTCCGCGCGAAGGTACATGATGAAAAAGTCGACCTGAAGAGGCTGCTGGAATATCTGGTGCAGGTCGCTGAAGGGCTCGTCAAAGCGCACGCGGCGGGGATCATTCACAGGGATTTGAAGCCCGATAACATAATGATCTCTCAGGACGGGTACGCCAAGATTCTCGACTTCGGCCTGGCCAAGCTCGTCGAGCAGACGCGGCCTCTCGGCGAAGGCTCGGAGGCCGACACCGCCCTCGCGCAGAAGACCCGGTCGGGCGTTGTTATGGGCACGATCAATTACATGTCGCCCGAGCAGGCCCAGGGCAAGCCGCTCGACCAGAGGTCGGACATCTTCTCCTTCGGCTGCATCCTTTACGAAGTGGCGACGGGGCAGAAGCCGTTCGAGGGCGATTCCCTGATCGATACCCTTCACCGGATCGTTTACGCGCAGGCGACCCCGATTGCCGAACTCAATCCGAACTGCCCTGTGGAACTTCAGCGGATCGTGCGCAAGGCTCTCGCCAAAGACCCGGAGGAACGCTACCAGTCGATAAAAGAAGTCGCCATAGATCTGCGCGAGCTGGTGCGCGACCTCAGCAGCGGCTCTTACACGACGGTCCAGAACAAGCCCGTGCGCAGCGACTTCATCGCCGGGGGGATGACGGAAAAGATCCCCCTCAAGACCGCCCTCCATCACTTCGCGCTTCCCGAAGACGACCCGAGGGCGAGGCGTGTCACGCAGTTTACGAGAGGCAGCCTGATTTTATCGGTCATCGCCGCGATCAGTTTCATAGCGATATGGCCCGTCAATCATTACTCCAACCTCGGCTCGGAGCTTAAGCTAAACACTCCGAGGGTCGTGGCGCTCAGCAAAGCGCGGGAGGTTTTCAGCGGCTTCGGGTACGATACGTCGGGGCTCGAAAGCCACATCGCCTTTCAGGCGAGCGACCTCGACCTGAAAGAGGTCGCTCGGAGGGAGGGGCAGGCCCGCGCGCGCGAGGCTATTCGCGAGGGGTACGCCGCCGGGTGGAAGGTCGCCTTCGTGCGTCCGGGGGAGGGAGACTTTAAAGGCTTCGACGCGAGGCTCAGGCCGGGAGAAGCTGTGCTCTCGATAGACTCGCGGGGCCGCCTCACCAGCTTCACGACGCCGCCTCAGGACAGGGGGAGTATCGAGGGCCCGCCGCAGACGCAGGCCGTGGAGATCGCGTCGCGGGCCGTCCAATCGCTGCTCGGGATCGAGGTCGGCGGCTTCGACCTTGAATTCATAAAGCGGTCGAACCCTCCGGGCGTCTCTGAGATCACGTGGCGCGACCCGAATCCGGTCTTCGGGCAGAGCCGCACCGTGCGCGTGGTGCTTCAGGGTGAGAGGGTCACGACTCTGAGCCGCGCGCTCGAAGCCCCGCACGTGCCGGGCTCGGCCGGCGGGGGCGCGCTGATCGATTTCGTAAGGCGCAGTCAGACGGCGGTCATCATCCTGACCATCTTCATCGCCTACTGCCTCGGCATCGTCTTCCTCGCCCGGACGAAGCGGTGGGACGCACTCCGCCGCAAGCTCCCGATGGCCATGTGCGCGTTCTTCGCCGCATCTTTCTTCGTGGCCTACCTCGGAGTCTCCAGCGGCGGCATAGAGGACATAGCGGGCGGGCTGATCGTTTCGGCCGTCGGCGCGGTCGCGCTCTACCCGGCCTTCGCGGGCTTCTTCGAATGGCTGCGCGATAAGTACCCCGAGCGGCTGTACGGGGCGGACCACCTGGCCGAGGGCCGCCTGTCGTCGAAGTACGTCTCGGCCTCTCTCATCCAGGGCGTCATAGGCGGGGTGGTCGCGACCGGAGTCGTCCACACCCTGGAGATGCTGCTGCCTCTTTTTCCGGGCTACCTGCCCACAATAACGGACATGGTGGATTCGATAGAGAGGGAGAGCCTGTTCGTCACGCTCGTGCTCGCCCTGCTCGCTTCGCTCCTGCTCATCTCGCTCATCGTGCTGCTGACCGAGGCGGTGGAGAGGGTTGTGAAGAACGACTTTCTCGCGACCTTGATCCCGGCGCTCCTGCCCGGCCTCATGGCTATGGATTTCGAGCAGACGAGCGTCCCGGTACTGCTGGTCAATTATGCGTCCGTGACGGCGGGGACCGCCATAGTAGTCTACTTCTACAGGAGCCGGGGGTTCGCGGCGGCGTGGGTCCTGTACCTCACTTACTTCCTGCTCGACGAGGCGGTGAATTTCCGTTATGTCGGCGAGCCCGCGTTCGTTTCAAACTCTAATATACTGGTCATCTGCGTCTTCGGGCTTCTGGCGCTCGGGTTGTGGAGGTATGTGAAAAGCAGGGGCCAGGGGCCGGCGGCAGGGGCCAGGAGTCAGGGGGCAGGGGTCAGGGGTTAAGGAAAGAACATTTCAGATTCTATTTACAGAATTATTTTTGAGTAGACCGGAATCACGGGCGGCGTCCCGGCCGCTGGCCCCTGACCGCCGACCCCTGCTATCATTCCCGTCGAGGTTTTAACCGCATGCTTCGCATCATCCTTCTAGCCCTATTTTCGCTTGCGGCCTTCGCCTCATCCAGCGCTCAGGGCCCGGCCGGGCGGCAAGGCGACGTGAAACAGGCCGCCGTGGCCGCTTTCGAGCAGGGGCAGAATGCGCAGGAGCGCGGGGACTCCAACACCGCGATCCGTTATTACACGCAAGCGATCACTTCGGACCCCGCGCTGTTTCAGGCTTACTATCAGAGGGCGGTCGCTTTGATAAGCCTCAACCGCGATGCCGAAGCGGAGAGCGATCTGAGAAAAGTCATCGAGCTGGACCCCTCCTTCGCGCGCGCGCACCGGGCCCTCGGGCAAATCCTGTCGGACCGCGGACAGACCGCGGACGCCGTGAAAGCGTTCAGGAGGGCGGTCGAGCTTGACCCTAAGCTCACGCGCGTCAGAATCTTTTATGCGAGCGCTCTGCTCAAGGGCGGCGACGCGGCGGCGGCTTCGGAACAGTTGAAGGCCGCCATCGAAATGGGCGAGGCGGACGCTTTCACTCACGCCCTGCTCGGAGTCGCTCTGGATCGGATGGGCAGGCGGGACGAAGCCCTCGCGGAGTTCGGGCGCGCCCTGGCCCTGGACCCGAACAATGCAACCGCGCGGGAGGGGAGGGGCCGCCTGTTCGAAATCAAGGGCGACATCGCAAGGGCGACGGAGGATTACTCCGCCGCTTACCGCGCCCAACCCTCGCGCGAGCTGGCGTTGAAGGTCGCGCATCTGCACTCGCAGGCGGGGCGGCATCAGGCGGCGATTCAGATTTACAGGGGGTTGTTGAGGGAGAAGCCGGAAGATTTGGCGACCCGGATCGAGCTTGCCAGAGCGATGTCGGAAAACAATCAGGGCGATGAAGCTTTGAAAGAGGTCGAGCCGCTGCTCTCCGCCCGCCCGGACGACCCTGCGTTGCTGGCCCTCGCCGGCGACCTGAACTTCAAGGATAACCCCGGAGCGGCCGTGGGCTTTTACCGCCGCGCGGTCGAGCTGAACCCGAAGGATAACCGCGCGCGGACTCAGCTCGGGGCTTCCTATTTGCGCTCGATGCAATATGAGGCTGCTCTGCCCGTTCTTCAGGAGGCGATAAGGCAGGAGCCTGACAATTACCCGGCTCATGCGAGCCTGGCCACGGCGCTGTTCAAGCTTAATCGGCACGCCCCGGCCGCCCGCGAGTTCATCTGGGTGATAAAGGTGCGACCGGACATCGCCGCAAGCTACTACTTTCTGGCAATCTCTTTCGATAAGCTCGGCGATTGCGAGCAGGCCGTCCGCGCGTACCAGGAATTCATCCGCCGGGCCGACCCCTCGTCGAACAAGGGCGAGCTCGAAGAGGCAGGCGTCAGGGTGGGGACGTTGCAGAGGCTCATGAAAGAAAAGAAGTGCGCGTCGCCCAAAAAATCGGGCAAGGGAAACGGAGATGAATAACCGGGAGGAGAATAAATCGAAGATGACCGCCCTGCGCCGCTGGCGGCTGGCGGCCTGCCCTCTGGCGCTCACACTCCTGCTCGCGATGGGCGGGCTCGCCCAGGACGGTGACGCGCCGCCGCTGCCGGTCAACCCCGCCCCGCTTGAAAAGCTGATAACCCAGCAGGAGCGCGATATGCTGGGCGACTCGCGCAACCCGAAGAAGCTGGTCGAGACTTACCTTGACATCTCTGACGCTCACCTCGAAATCGCCTACTCCGCGACTAAGGAGGGGAGGATCGCTGACGCCGAGCGGGAGCTCGATATATTTAACAAGGCCGTCTCGAAGGCGGCGCAGCTCGCCTTCTCTCAGCAGGGCTCTAAAAGGAGCCTCTCGAAAAAGGTGGAGCAGAGGCTCTACAAACAGCTAAGGGTTCTGGACAACATGATCAGGCTTTTCCCTCCCGAGCGGGTGGCATTCGCGGCGGCGGCCAACGCGCAGGCGAAGCAGTTGCGGGTCCGGGCTTTGAACGAGACTTTCGCGGCGGGCGAGATTCTGGACGACCCGGCCAAGGAGAAGAAGCCCGAGAAGAAGGAGCCGGAGGAAGATGGCTCCGACCAGCACGGCCCGATCATAGGCAGGGCCTTTACCACTCTCGTCCGCCTGTCGCCCCCCCAGTTCCCCGGAGATTACATGACCGAAGAGGAAGACGATCTGGTGAGGCAGGCGCAAAAGGCGGACGACCGGATCAAAGTCTTCATGAAGATAGCCGACAGGCGGATAGCCGCGCTCACGGGGACCGGGGCCGACTCCCAACTTAATTCCGACGACAAGAAGACGCGCGAGAGGGCGGACAAGGAGATTCGCAACTGGGGGGCGCTCCCGAAGCTGAGCCGCGTCCAGCTTCTTCAGCACTACAGCAAGACCGTCGACGAGGCGATGGCCAAGCTCGAAGACGCGCACGAGCGGAACCCGAAAAGCTCGGCCCTGCCCAAGGCGCTCGAAACGCTTTTAGAAGCGACCGAGCGGCACTTGCAGGTCCTCCGCTCGCTCGAATCGGAGATGAAGGGGGAGAGCGAAGAACTCGCTTTGAAGGCCGCCATCGGCAGGGCGGAGCAGGCCAATCAGGGCGCGAAAGAAGGTTTGAAACAGTCCCGGCCGGGGCAGGGAACTTGAGACCATCGGCCCGCGAAGCCCTTCCCTCGATTGCTTAAGCCGAAGGCTTTCTGACGGTCATGATCGAAAGGGAGGCTCGAACGTCAATGAAAACCGATTGACGTTCGAGCCTCCCTTTTTTAATCGTCGCTTCTTTCTCTTTACTGTGAGTCCTTCTTCTTGCGCTTGTAGCTGAAGGCCGGAGAGACCTGCCCTGTCCTGGGAATCTTCACGACGATGTTGACGAACTTTCCTTCAGGGACTCGCTTGTGGACCTTCTTATCGTCGACGGACACCTTCCTGCAAGTGTCGTTTACCGTGTCGCACCGCTCGTCGAACCTGATCTTCTTGAGCTTGAGCCCATCGACCCAGACTTCGGTTTTGTTCATGCGGAAGAACCGGCCCATGACTTCGAGCTGGCCTTTGCCACCCTCAAGCACCTCCCAATCCGCGCCCGTGATGATCGGCATCGGCCAGACTTCAAACTTCCCGACCGACGTGATCGCCGCCGAATTGCCCGCGCCGTCAAAGACCGTGATGCGTACCTTCGCGCGCGTGGTGTCGAGGTTCGCGGGCACCTGCCAGTCGTAGCTCTGATTCGCGCCCCCGCTCGGCGCGGTCAGCTCTATGATCTTCTGGAAGGTCGCGCCGTTGTCGGTCGAGAATTCGATCACGCGCTGAATCACCCCGACGTTGTCATTCTCGGTCCAGGTTATGGTCGCGGTCGCGCCCCCGCCGACGACCGCGTTGGGCGCGGGCGAGAGGAGGAGGACGGCGGGCGGGGAGGTGTCGGGAGGCCCGTTCTCAACTAGGATGTTGCTTGTACTCATCGCCGACACCGGCAGGTTCACCCCGTCCAGAGCGGTGATCCTGACCCTGCCTAATGGAGTAGGCACCGAGGAGACTTTCCAGTCGAAGCTCCGCGCTTTGCCATCGAGCACCGCGAGCACGTTGAAGGTCGCGCCCCCGTCGGACGAAAACTCCACGCGCTGGCTCTGCAGGTCTTTGTTGTCGGACGCGGCCCAGAGAATGCGGATCGAATTTCCTATGATCAGCTTTTCGCCGCCCTTGGGGAAAGTGAGTGAGACCGTCGGGGGAGGGTCGATTGAGCCGCCTCCGCCTCCGCCCCCGCCCCCGCCGCTGCCCTCGCTCTGAGCGTTGTAAACGACGAGCGCGAAGTCCTGATCGGTCGCGTCGGCGTTGCCGGGGAGCCCATCGCCCGCGATGTTCGTCCCGACCACGCGCACCTCGAATTCGCCCGACGCGCCGGCCGGAAGCCATACCGACTCCAGATTATTGCGCGGGTCGGATGTCCCGCCTTCGGCCGAAACGCCTCCCGTGAACCTGTTGCCCAGATATGTCTTGCCCCCCACGCTGACCTGCAGATCGAGATTGTTGACGACGGGGTTCGCGGCCGGAGAGCCGGGCGCGTCTGTCCATGCGAGCGTGATTCGGAAGGGTTTCGAAGGATCGGACACCCGCCCTTTTAAAGTGAATATCTGCCCCGACGCGCCCAGAACCTGCGTCTGATCGACGGAAACCCTTGGCGTATCGTCGAGCGAGCGGCCGAGATTAACGAGGCCCCAGCCCTGCGCCGTCCCCGGCAGATTGCCCCCCGCCCTGGCCCCCGTCATGTACGTCGTGGAGTTGGCGAGGAAGGCTTTGACCATCGCGGGACTCGGGGCGCGCCCCGTCGATTGCTGGAAGAACTGGCGAAGAAGCGCGGCGGCCCCCGCGACTGCCGGGGCCGCGTGGCTCGTTCCCGAAGACCACGTGTAAAGCGTCTGACCGAGAGGGAAGCTCGCCGGCCCGCAGACGCCGGACCCGACGTAACCGGGGTCCTGCGACCGCGCGCCTTGAATGTGAGTGCCCGGAGCCATCAACTCCGGCTTGACGCGGCCGTCGGTGGTGAGGCCGCCGCTCGAAAAATCTATGATCGAAAGCGCGTCGTCGGCACCCGCCACGTCGACCCCGCACCCGTCCCTGCCGGAGGGGCGAAGGTTTTCACTGGCTCCGACTCCGATGACGTTCTTGGCCGTCGCCGGGGCCGCGAGCTTATCGTGCCCGCTGTTCCCCATCGCGAAGACCACCGTCATCTCCTGGTTCCCGGCCTCGGTCCTGCGCGCGTCTCTCACCAGAGAGTCGTAAGTCTGGCATTCGACCGTGTAATTATTCGTATTGGCTCCCCAGCTGTTGGAAGAGATGCGAGTCCCGTCGCGGTACATGTCGTCGAGCATCGTGACGAAATTCGGGCTGGTGAAAGTCGGGTTGAAGAGCTTGGTGACGCCCATCCTCACGAACGGGTGAATTCCCAGACCGTAGCTGTAGCCCTCGTTATCGACGGACGGGAAGATCGTTCCCGTGTTGTAACCTCCGACGATGGCCGCGTTGATCGTGCCGTGCCCGTTTATGTCGTTGCCCGGCCCGTCTATGATCCCATTGCCGACGAGCCTTGCGTAGGCGACTCGCGCGAGACCTGAAGCGTTAAGGAAATCTTTGTGCAGCACGTCGGGGTCGAGCACGCCTCTGTCTATCCCCGTGTCCGACACGTCGACCAGGAAATCGGGCGTGGACGCGAGCCCCTTGGATTGGAGCCAGCTCAGGTAGCCCGGAGGGTTCAGCTGCGTGCCCGCGTATTTATTCGCGAGTATTAGCCCCTGCCGTTCGTCGAACAGGCCGGGCTCCTCGTACGGCTCGATCCATAGAACGTCCCCGAGGCGGGCGAGGTCCGCGATCCTGTCAGAAGCAATTTTGACTCGGACGTTCCTGAAGTTCGCCACGTCCGACACGTCGTCAACGAGGCCGTTCCGCGCGCGCGATGCGATCTCCTGAACCGTCTGATCGGCCCGCTGCCCGTTCGCAAGCTGGACCGTGAGGGAGGCTTCTCTGTCCGAATCGATTGCCAGTTCGGGCGCGACCTTGTAGGCCGGTTTGTATTCTCCCGCCCACTGGATGAACCCTTTCGAGCCCCGGAGCGTGTCGACGCTGCCCGAGGCGGCGCGCACGAGGTAGGCGTTGTTCGGGATGTAAGAGATTATTTCCGCCGCGGATTGAAGCTCGTCAAGCCACTCCTGTTTCACCGGGCCTATCATCTGCACGAGGTATAACCCTTCGCCGCTCGCGGTCACATCGTCCGGGATGCGCAGCGCGCGCGGCTCCCCCTCGGTCGTGTCGAACGTCGCCGCGCGCAATTGAATGAGGTTCATGTCGTCGCGCACGGAAGCGCCGGCCAGGGACCGGAGAGAGATCGCGTCCGCGGTCTCTGTCGGAGCGCTCATCAGAGAGTACCCGCCGTATTCTTCGATCACCGAACCGCCGTCGGCGAGGATCGAGTCCCGCAACTCCTCCTCATGCGCGTGGACTATGACCTTGTGGGTCGAAGACTTGCTGCGATAGCTTCGGTCCGCCTTTGACGCCTTGCCGTCGCTGTGCGATGAAGAGTCCGAGTGAGCGGGAAATCTTCCCGCGAGAGCCAGCGCCGACAAAAAGAGTACTACGAGGGTGAAGTGAAAAAGAGACCTTGTCATTATACGAGCGCTCCCGGTTTGGCTGCGACAGACCCGGACCGCTCCCCGCCTGGAAAGTGCGTCCGCCGTGCTGCGCATTGGGAACAATTTCGGAGGGGCAGAAAAGTCTAAGAAATTCGGTAACGTGCGTCGATGGTAAGGTAAGGCCGAAGGAGTGTCAACAGTTTTCACCCGCCTCAACGGGGCGGGCGCGCCTCAAATCCTCCCGGCCGAATTATGAGATCCCAGGCGCTCGGGGCATCGATACGGAGGCCGGACTTTATCGACTTTCGCGTCGATGCCCCTAGAGAGTTTAATTCGCCGGGACCCCGAAGACCTGAATCTCGGCTAACCCGATGTTGTGAAAGTTACAACTGTTTATCGTAAACGTCAGCCCGGTCACCACCCTCGCCGGGAATTTTACCTCCGTCGCGACACCGTCATTGCGCAGCGACCCGATATTTATGCTCGACCCATCGCTGAAGGAGATCGTGCCGCTGAGCACGTGATCGGTCGGGTTAGGCCGATCATACAGCACGATGCGACTGACGAGTTGAGGCGTCGACCAACTCAGATTGATCCATGAACCCGGCCCTCCGAGGCTGGTCGCCCATTCTTTCGTCGTGTCGCCGGGCGAGCCCAGATGACCGTCTATGATGCCATCAATGGCCTTGTCCGCCGTCTGCTGCGTGCCGAAGTTCTGGCTCGACGCGCTCGCGAATGCCTGCGGCGCTACGTTCACAGGTCTGGGGCTGGCCGGGATGCCGAACACCTCAAGCTCGGCAAGTCCGATGTTGTGAAAATTACAGGCGGTGATGGTGAAGGTCAGCCCGGTTATTACCCTCGCGGGAAAGTTGATTTCGACGGCGGTGCCATTGTTGTTCAAGGCCCCTACGCCGATGCTAGACCCATCGCTGAAGGAGATGGTGCCGCTGAGCACATGGTCAGTCAGGTTGGGGCGATCAAACAGCACTATCCGGCTGACGAGTTGAGGCGTCGACCAGTTCAGACTGATCCACGAGCCCGGCCCCCCGAGGCTGGTCGCCCATTCTTTCGTCGTGTCGCCGGGCGAGCCCAGATGACCGTCTATGATCCCGTCTATGGCTTTGTCCGCCGTCTGTTGAGTCCCGAAGTTTTGACTGGATGCGCTCGCGAATGCCTGCGGCGCTACGTTCAACGTTGATGAAAGCAAACGGTTCGGCGACCCGGTGCCGGGGTTAATCACCTTTCCCGTAGTCGCGCTCCCTATGATCGTCCGTGCGACCATGGCGGGTGTGTCGAAGGGGCGACGCTCAAGATATTGCGCCGCTACGCCTGCTACATGCGGCGTTGCCATAGATGTCCCTGAAATAGTGTTTATCGCCGTATCGGAGCCGATCCAGTTCGAAGTTATGCTCACGCCGGGAGCGAACACATCCACCACGAAACCGAAATTAGCAAAGCCGGCTCTGTTGTCTGAAATATCTGTCGCGCTGACCGTGATGGCCTGTGCCACGCGAGAGGGGGATAAGTTGCTCGCGTTGGTAGGGACGCCATTGTTGCCGGTCCCATTCCCCGCCAGCACGCAATATGTGACCCCGCTAGCGATGGAGTTGATGACCGCCGTGTCGAGCGGAGAAAAGGCAGAACCGCTCAAGCTCATGTTTGCCACGGCAGGCAGGATGCGATTGGACGTCACCCAATCCACGCCCGCAATGATCCCCGAAAAGCTGCCCGTGTTGCCGCAGCCGAGGACTCGGACGGAGTAAATCCTGACATCCTTGGCGACTCCGTACGACGCGCCGCCGATTGTGCCTGCGACATGCGTGCCGTGCCCGTTGCAGTCGTTGCCGTTCTGCCCGTCGCCGACAAAATCGGCGGCTATGGATGCCCTCTTAGTGAAGTCCCGGTGAGTCGGTCGGATGCCCGAATCGATGACGTAAACGTTGACGCCCGCCCCCGTGGCATTGTACTCGTAGGCGCTGTCTAACGGTAAGTGTCGCTGGTCTATGCGATCAAGCCCCCAGGCGGGAGGGAAGAATTGAATATCTGAACCGCTCGCTTCACCGTCCTCCGCCACGTATTCCACGCGCGGGTCGGCGCTCAACATCAAGGCATCGCCCTCAGACATTTCGACCGAAAAACCCTTGAGCGCGGACTTGTAAACATGCCTGATCTTTCCGGCGTACTGGCTGACCAGATCATCAGCCATTCGCCTTACATCTTTCGCCTCCACCTCATCCACCAAGACTACGATGTAGTGACCGGCTATCTTCTTTTCCACTCTGAGGAATTTGCCTTTGGGTTCCTGGTTTTGACCGTGGGTCATCAGGGGTGAAGCTGCAAGGGCGAAGAAAGTGACGGCAAAAAGTAATACTAAGAATCTACGCATGACCTCTCCTCTCTCTGATAAGGGCGGAGTCAGTATCACTTTAACGGGGCTGTCAGAAGTGAATACTGAATCCGGCTAACCTTCAACAGGGTGAGGCCGCTCAGGGTGTCGTTAATTCGGGCAACCCGATTTCATCGCTATAGATTTTTTCGCTAAAGCCCAAGCCTGAATGCCGAGGTAGGATATAGTAACATTAGTCACTTGTCAACATCAGGGGCCGGCGACAGTGGCCAGTGGTCAGGAGTCAGGATTCAGAGTAGGAGGGGGATTCTTTTAAAGAGGGCTTAAAATGAAACGGGGGCCGGGGGTGCTGTTCCCGCCCTGGCCCCGGCCACTGACCACTGGCCCCTGCCCCTACAACTTCTTCATGATCTCTTCGCATGCCGAGATGGTCTTCGCGGCGGCTTCGCGAATCTTGGAGTTGATGACAGCCTCGGGAGTCCCGTCATCGATTGACCGGTATTGTTCGAGGCCCGCCATCAAGCCCTGCGCCGTCTCAAGTCCGGACCGGAGGCCGCTCATTATCCCGCGCGAGACCGCTTCGTCAGGTGACTCGGAGAAGGAGGAGTTTTCGGATCTAAAATCTATAAGGATGGAAGCCGCTTCGGAATCCGCAAGGGCCGCCCAGTTCTCGGGCTTCAGAGAATCCAGGGAGGCGATTAGCTGAGAGTCGCTCCCTTCGAGAAGCTTTCTCAATCGCGAAGCCGCGCGGGTCAGTTGTCGCTTTTTGCCGAAACGCTCGGCCCCCATCTCGGCCAGAACTTCGGCCCTGCCGTCCCCGGTCCTGTCTTCGAAGACCACGGCGTTTATCAGGACATTCGCATTTTTTGACGAGGGGTCGTCGCCCGTCGGGGCGAGGCTGTGCGAGGGGATGCGGAGCACTTCAACGGCCCCCGGAGCGATTGATTCGCGCGCCTCGGAGAAGGCCTCCCGTATCGTCGTCTTTGATAACGGCAGGAAAATCCTGTAAGCCGTTATCGCCTTCGACGACTCGTTCTTCAAAGAGAGCCTGTAATCCCCGTTCTCGTCCTTCTCGACCGAGACCACTTTGAAAGACCGCGTGCTGTTGCGTACCCTCGGGCCTGCCTGCTCTCGGCCGCTGGCGAAGGCCCCGGCGGGGCTTGCGCAGAAGACGGCGAAGCAGACCAGCAGGAGAGCGGCCGACGAATGCCGCGGGGTGATTATCGAAGCTTTCCTTCTCATTATGCCTCCGTACTTTCTTTAGGTCATTACCCGAACTGTGCGCGGGCGAAGCGAGATTAATTCAAACTTTGCCGCATGTCAAAAGATTCGCCTGCATTGAAATTGACTCATGCGAGTGGTAGGCTAACTTAACGCGATGGGTCCATATCAAAATCGACTACAGGCTAAATAAAGATGCTTGATGAGCGGCGGGAAATTTACCTCAGGGAAGAGTTCGCGGGTAAGAATGCGATGGTGACGGGAGGGCTCGGCTTCATAGGAAGCAACCTGGCCCACCGGCTCGTCGGGCTCGGCGCGGAGACGACCCTCGTGGATTCGCTCGTCCCCGCGTACGGGGGGAACCCGTTCAACATTCGGGACATTGAAGGCCGGGTCAACGTGAACATCGCGGACGTGCGCGACGAGCACAGCATGTCCTATCTCGTCCGAAACCGCGACTACATATTCAATCTCGCGGGGCAGGTCAGCCACATCGACAGCATGGAAGACCCGTACACGGACCTTGAAATCAACGTCCGGTCGCAGATATCTTTGCTCGAAGCCTGCCGCAAGAACAACCGCGACGTGAAGGTCGTCTACACCAGCACCCGCCAGCTTTACGGAAAGCCGCTCTACCTCCCCGTCGATGAGAACCACCTGGCCCGCCCCACTGACGTGAACGGCATAAACAAGCTCTCGGGGGAGCTTTTCCACATCCTTTATCACAACGTCCATCGGGTGCGGACCGTGTCGCTCAGGCTTACGAATACGTACGGTCCGCGCCAGCTCATCAAACACGCGCGGCAGGGGTTTATCGGCTGGTTCGTCCGCCAGATCGTCGAGGGCAGCGAGATCGAGTTGTACGGAGACGGGAGCCAGATTCGGGACCTGAATTATGTCGATGACGTGGTCGACGCGATGCTGATGGCGGCGGCCTCGCGCAAGGCTTCGGGGCAGATTTACAACCTCGGGGGCGATGAGGTCATCAACCTGAAATCGCTCGTCGAACTGATGATCGAAGTGAACGGGGGAGGGAGCTACCGGCTCGTCCCCTTTCCCCCCGAGAAGAAGAACATCGACATAGGGGATTTTTATGGGGACTATTCCAAGATACGGGCCGACCTCGGGTGGTCTCCCCGGATCAGCCTGCGCGACGGCCTGCGGCAGACGTTCGATTACTACCGCGAGAACCTGGGAAGGTACGTGACCGCATGAAAGTTCCATTCGGCGACCTGCGCAGGCAGTACGAAGGGATGCGCGAGCGCATCGACGAGGCGATCCGGGGCGTGCTGAACCGGGGCTGGTTCATCCTCGGCGCGGAGGTCGAATCGTTCGAGAGGGAGTTCGCCGACTACCTCGGAGCGCGGCACGCCATCGGCGTCGGGTCGGGCACGGAGGCGATCCATCTCGCGCTCGTCGCGGCCGGGGTGAGGCCGGGCGACGAAGTCATCACCGCCGCAAACACCTGCGTCCCCACGGTCTCGGCCATCTCGTTCGCCGGGGCTGTCCCGGCCCCGGTCGATGTTGACGAGGTGAGCTACAACCTCGACCCCGGAAAGCTCGAAGCCGCCATCACCGGCCGCACGCGCGCCATACTGCCGGTGCACCTGTACGGGCAGGCCGCGGACATGGCCCCGATCCTTGAAATAGGCCGCAGGAGCCGGATTCCTGTCATCGAAGACGCTGCTCAGGGGCACGGGGCCGGTTACAAAGGCGCGAGGCTCGGGACGTTCGGCGGCATGGGCTGCTTCAGTTTTTACCCCAGCAAGAACCTCGGCGCGTTCGGGGACGCGGGCGCGGTGGTGACGGACGACGACGAGCTGGCCCTGAAGCTTAAACGCCTTCGCAACTACGGGGAGGAGCGCCGGTATCACCATTCGAGCAAGGGGTTCAACAGCCGCCTCGACGAGATTCAGGCCGCGATCCTCAGGGTCAAGCTGCCGGAGCTTGACCGGTGGAACGCACGCCGCCGCGAGATCGCCTCGTTCTATGATCGCGAGATCATGAACCCCCAGGTCCGCAAGCCGGTCGAGCTCGGGTACGGCCATCACAACTATCATCTTTACGTGATCCGGTGCGCGAGGCGCGACGAGTTGCAGAGGCACCTCGCCGACGCCGGGGTATCGACGTTGATCCATTACCCGGTCCCCTTTCACTTGCAGGAAGCCTACCGCGACCTGAATAAAAAGCCGGGCGATTATCCCGCGGCCGAGTCCTGCGCGAACGAGGTGCTCTCCCTCCCCATCTTCCCCGAACTGTCCGACGAAGAGGCGCGGTACGTGGCCGAATGCGTGAACGGCTTCGAGTGAAAGAGGGCTCGGCGCGGCGTCGACTCAATAGCTGGCAGCTTGCTTCGCAGGTGGGGGCCATATAGAATGGCCCCGGCCGCATTCGGGGATACTAAATGGAATTCATGAGCAAAAGACCGAGCATCAGCGTCTTTTTTCCCGCGTACAACGACGCGGGAACCATCGGCAGTCTGGTCGCCCTCGCCGACCGCACCCTGCGCAAGCTGACGGACGATTACGAGATCATCGTGGTCAACGATGGCAGCAAAGACCACACGGCCCAGATACTCTCCGAAATGGAAGCCCTCTACCCGAGCCTGCGCGTCGTGCATCACCCGACGAACATGGGCTACGGTACGGCTCTGCGCACGGGGATCGCGACCGCGACGAAGGACCTCATCTTCTACACGGATGGGGACGCGCAGTACGATGTGAGAGAGATGGAGAGACTGGTACCCCTGATGAGCGAAGGGGTGGATGTAGTCAACGGCTACAAGATCAGCCGCTCCGACCCCGCGCACAGGGTCGTGATCGGCAACATCTACTGCTGGACGGTCAAGCTGGCGTTCGGGATCAGGATCAAGGACGTGGACTGCGACTTCAGGCTGATGCGGCGGTCGAGCATAAACCGGGTCCGCTTGCAGTCGTCGAGCGGCACGATCTGCGTCGAGATGATCAAGAGTTTTCAGGACGCGGGGTTGCGGTTCGCGGAGACGCCGGTCCACCATTACCACAGGACCTATGGCAAGTCCCAGTTCTTCAATTTCAGGAGATTGTTCAAGACCCTTTTCGACCTGAGCCTGCTCTGGTGGCGTCTGGTCGTGCTGAGGCGCACCCAGCTCGCCCCTTCCGGGGAGGAAGCGGCGCAGCCTTTGACACCTTCAGACCAGAGGCCCGCGAAATAGATTCAGAGCCCGAAGGATCAGGCATGCGGCCCGAAGAATACCAGGCGATGTTTGACCTCGAAGAGCATCTCTGGTGGTACGCGGGGATGCGCGAGATCACTATGGCGGTGCTCGAAAACAGCCTCCGCGGCCGCCATGACCTGCGGCTGCTCGATGTCGGGTGCGGGACCGGGTACTCGCTCAGGTGGCTCGCCGGGCGTTTGAATGCGGCCCTGGCTTTCGGCGTGGATGCGTCGCCCTCGGCCGCAAAATTCTGGAAACTGCGCGGATTGGAAACCGCCTGCATAGGTTCCGCAGGCGCCCTGCCGCTCGGGTCGAACTCCTTCGACGTGGCGACCTGCTTCGACGTGATCTACCAGTTTTCACGCGAGGACGCGGAATCGGCGGTGAGCGAAGTCCGGAGAGTGCTCAAGCCCGGCGGCTACTTCCTCATCCGCGAGCCCGCGTACGACTGGATGCGCGGGGGGCACGATGTCGCGGTCAGCACGCGCCACCGGTTCACGCTCGCCGAGCTGCGGCAATTGCTGTCGGGCTCCGGCTTCAGTCTGAAGAAGGCTACTTACGCGAACACTCTGCTCCTGTGGGCCGCGATCCCGCACCGCCTCTTTTCCAGAATCACCGGCGGGGGCGAGTCCGACGTGAAGCCCGTCCCTGAGTGGAGGAATAAGATTCTCGCTAAGGCCCTCAGGATCGAGGCGCGGATGCTCAGGAATCTCGCGTTCCCATTCGGCCTGTCCGCCATCCTGCTCGCCGAAAAACAGGGTGAAAAAGCTGAATGAAGATCGTGACCCGGCTATTTCCAACTCCCGGCCGCAGGCGATATTATCTCTCTGGCCGGAAGGGCCGAGGGGTGGGATGAACTGATGGGGCTTTGCGAAATACAACCGGATTCAGAGAAGATTTTCAGCAGATGAGAACAACCGGCCTGCGTTCGTTCGAATCAGGATCGATCCGAGCTACAGTCACGCTCGTCGCCATCCCGGTAATACTCGCGGCAGCCGGGCTCGGAAGCGCGTGGCTGTACCTGTGGGGCGGCTTCCTCCACCGGTTCATACAGGGCATCTCCGGCTACATCGCGATGTTCATCGCCCATTTCGCGATCTACCTGCTCGCCTGCTACGTCGTATTCAGATTACCCCGGCCCCCTTCTCGCGCCCTGAGGGTAAGCACGATTGTTTTAGTGATCCTGTTCGCGGCGCTCTTCCGCGCCGAGCTTGTCGGGCGGCCTCCTTACCTCTCCTCGGACACGTACCGCTACATATGGGATGGCCGCGTGCAGTCCGCCGGGATTAATCCCTACAGGTACGTCCCTTCCGCCCCGGAACTGCAACACCTGCGCGAAGAGAAGATTTATCCGAGAATCAACAGGAGCGATTACGCCCCGACTCCTTACCCTCCCGTGGCGCAGGCGCTCTACTTCGCGATCTACACGGTCTACCCCCTGAGCATCACGGCCTTCAAAGTGGCGATGTCGCTTTTCGACATGATAGCGATGCTTGCGATCATGTCGGTCCTCGCGCGCGCGGGGCTTGATCCCGCGCGCGCCATTCTGTTCGCGTGGCACCCGCTCCTGATCTGGGAGGGCGCGCACAGCGGGCACGTCGAGTCGGCCTTCATCGCATTTATCGCGCTCGGCCTCCTCGCCCGGACCCACGGGAAGGCCGCGCTGACGGGCTGCGCCATAGGCCTGGCCGCGATGGTGAAGTTTTATCCCGCGCTCCTTCTCCCCGTCTTCATGTTCTCGGGGGCCGCTTCGCTCGGCGACCCGCGCCAGCTGTCAGCGCGGCGGGCCGGCCGCGCCCTTGAGGCCGTCCGCTCCGTGCTGCTCAACGGTATGAACGTGAGGCTCATCCTTGCCTTCGCGTGTACGGTGGCCCTCGCTTACCTGCCTTACCTCAGCGCGGGCAAAGGGGTGCTCGGGTATTTGCCCAACGAGTTCAAGGAGGAGGGGTATCTCGACAGCGGCTCGCGCTATTTCATCCTCCTGCTCATCAATTCAGCCCTGCCGGTGCCGACCATTATATTTATGACCTTCGCGGCCGTCTCTCTGGCGGGCCTCGGGCTGTGGTTCATGGTTAAAAAGAAGGCGGACGCGGTCGATGTCGCGCGCGGGTCGATTGCGATGATAGGGCTCTTCTGGCTGTTCACGACGCCGCGCTATACGTGGTATTACGCATGGATTCTCCCCTTCCTGTGCTTTGTCCCGCGCGTGGCGTGGCTCTACCTGACCGGGGCGACGATCCTGCTGTACCTGCTCTGGTTCATCCCGAACGTCTACCCGCACCTGCCCGTCTGGCTCGGTGCCGCGCTGTACGCCCCGACGTTGCTCTTCCTGCTCTGGGAATTGAAGCGCCCGCGCGAGCCTCAGAGGGTCATAGGATCGGTGCCGAATGAATAACTCATTGCGCGAAGCCATGTCGAAGATATCGTCGCCCGTGGAGGTGCGCCTGTTCAACGAGTACGGGGCCGTCTTTGTCACGAGGGCCACGCCGCCTCCCTCGGTCATCTTCGAGGATGAGGCGGCGGTCGAGCGGTTCCAGTCGACGCTTCAAACCCGACGCGCCACCCTTGGCGAGTTCGAGATCGAATTACAACGGGAGGCGATGGACGCGCTCGTCCGGGCCGCCTCTGAGGTGGCGGGCGAAGGGGGGTCGCTCACGCCTCGCGCGAACGATTCGGGGCGGCGCTCCTACTCGGACACAATCGGGCTCTGGAATCGCAACGTCACTCGCGGGCTGGATCACTGGCTGCAGCTTGGACGTATCACTTCAGATCAGGCGCATCGTATTCGTGACCTGAATCCAGTCGAACAGGTCGCGGTTATTTTAGAGCTTGAAGCGTCAGAGCAGATATACTTCGGGACTTTTTTCGATAAATCGATACTCTACTCGGTGGCGGCTCCCGGCGCATCCCAGCATTTATCTATGCTCGCGTTCGATGTCGCGGAGTTCCAGAGCCGGTCCGTGGAGATGGCATTGAATCGTAACGGCTGGTTCCGCTCTGTGGCTTACGACTTCCCTCATTTCACTTACCTCGGGCATGATGAGGATAGTCTCCCGGCTCTCGGTTTGACCAGAATAATGCGTGCCTACAACAGTTGTGAGTATTTCTTCTGGGTACCGGAACCAGCGCGCATTTGAAATGAGCTGCCGAAAGGAGTTGTCGAAAGCAGTTTCCACAATCTTGTCTCATGTCTGTGATAGTAATGTGCAACTCGTCTCAGGCTCGAATAGACTTATTGATCCGTCCGGGCGGTAGACGGTCGTCATATGAAAGCCTTAGTCGTGTGGTTAGGCAAATTAGCATGATAAAAGAAAAAATATTGGGCGTAAGTCCCTCTCTGGCACGAATGTTGTTTATATATATCGCGAGTTCGGATATTAATCTCGAACACTCACAAGCGTCCACAGCTCGCGTGCTCGTTTATTGAATACACTTATTAAAACCAGGCGCGACGTAGCTAGATAATTGTGAGAACGGAGGGGGCGAAAGCCCCCTCTTTTAATTTCTATCCTCCCCGACCGGCCTTAAAATCGTGGCACGAGCATTTCTTATTTCTTCCTTGCATAGGACAGCGCGTATTCAGTTTAGACATGTAGCTAGGTAAAATGGGTATGAATGGAGCCGCTTCCGAAAGCCGAAGGAAGTTGATGAACGTGATAAGCGAACTGGAAAAGATCCTGATCATCGAAGACAATCGCGACTCTCGCGACATACTCTCGAAGCTCCTGCGCATGAGCGGGTATGACGTTGTCTCGGCGTCCGACGGGGAGACCGGCTACACGGCCGCGGCCGACCACCTGCCCGACCTCATAATAACCGACATTCATATGCCGAAAGTTGACGGCATAGAGTTCGTGAAGAGGGTTCGCGAAGACGTAGTGCTTGGGAGGATCCCGATCCTGGTTGTGACCGCGTTCGGGGGGAACATGGCTCGCGAGGCGGTCATGGCCGGCGCCGACGCCTCCGTCGAGAAGCCCTTCGACTTCGACAAATTTCTGACCACCGTCGTCGAGCTCATCTCTCAGAACCGGAAGGTGGCGCAGAGCTAGAACGGAGTCGCGGCGCTCGCGGCTTCAGCCCCTTACTGCCACTTACCATCTTTGGCCGATTCCACGCGATTGATTATCTCGAAGTAGTAAGGGTTCGCCTTCTTGTCGCTCCTCCTCAGGAACCCGGCGTCTATAGTCACGAAGTCTGTGAGCCCTTTGAGCGTTATGTAGAACCGGCTCGTGTCGCCTGTCTTGGACACGTCGACGATCACCGACGGGAGCTGCTTATCGAAGAACCGGGTGATCAGAGGCTTACCCGCGCCCACGCCTTCAGCCGTCTGGCTGAAGTTCTTCGCCTCCGTCAGTATGGCCGACAGGATCGCCAGCTTCGACATGTCGAAGGCCGACGAAACGGTCTTCCCGACCGGGTCGGAGAGCAGTATGGTGAAGAGGTTCGGGTCGTGGTCGGCCAGAGCTATCCTGAAGCTGAGTGAAGAAGGCGGGTTGATCTTCGCCTTCATGCTCATTTTGAGCAACTCTTCCTCGGTGTACTCTCTCTGAGGGGCCTTGCCCCCCCGCTTATCCTGGCCGAAGGCCGCCGAAGTTAAGACGAGGCCGATCAGAATCAGGCCCACCGATCTGGTAATTAAGTTCGACTGCATCATCATATTCGAATAATATCCCGCTTGATTAGAACGCTAAAGACATCTCCGGGTTGCATTTTGAAGGGAAGAATCAGATCGTCGAAGCCGGCTCTTCCTCGGCCTTCTGCCCGGTCAGGGGAGAGAACTTCCCATCATCGCGCGCCTGGCTCTCGAACGCCTCGGCTTCCAGAACCTCCTCAGGCTTGGGCGGACCCTCTTTGCCCTTGAGGCTTCTTACGATGTAAATGATCCCGCCCGGCAGGCTCGTGGTCACCAGAATGGCGAGCCACATCAGGGCGAGCGTCAAGGCCTGGGGCTTCGAGGCCCCCACGGACTGGAACAGCCCGATGTAGGAAATCTCCCGCCAGCCCATCCCATTCAACGAGACCGGGACCATGCTGATCAGGCCGATGGCCGGGATGAAGACGAGGAAGTCGACCCACCCGTTCGCCGTGGTGAGGCCGATTGAGTCCGCCGCGAGGACGTTGACGAAGACGCAACCCACCTGCACGATCAGAGACAGGATCATCGCCCCGGACAACAGGCCCGCCTGACCCCTGTAAGAGTTCACCGATTCGAACAGGTGCTCGACCCTCTCGTCGGCCTTCTTTAATTTGAAGACGCTGAGCAGCCTGTGGAGCAGGTTGTAAGTCGGGCGGTAAAAGAGGGCGAGGTTCGCGGCGATGAAGGCGACGCCGATGGCCCCGAAGATCGGGGCGAGGGGGACTCCGTTGAATCGCGTCCCGCCTATCGTCGAGACGACCGTAGCCATCAGCAGCAGGGCCGCCATCCCGAGGTCGCGGTCGAGGAAGACGGAGGCCGTCGAGCCGCTGAGCCGCTTCGTCTCTTTGTTCAGGTAGTAGACCCGGACCACGTCCCCCCCGATGGCCGTCGGCAGGAAGAAGTTGAAGTACATCCCGAGAAAGTAGAATGAGAGCAGCTTCGGGTATTTGATCTTCATCCCCAGAGGCTGAAGAAGGAGGTACCACCGGTACGCGCTTATCGCCTGTACGCCCGCGTAAACCACGAGCGCGAGTATGAAATAAGATACGTTCGCTTCCTTAACTATCGACCAAAGATGCTCGACGTCAACCTTGCTGAAAATATAAACATAAAGCCCCACGCTGACGAGAACCTTTATCGCAGTTGTGGCAGTCTTCTTCATCGTAAGATGGCCGCTCCGTCTGTGTTTGAGATTAGCACTACTTGAGGAAGCGCAGTTCTGTCAAGAATGCCTTTCAACTTTACTTGAAAGACGGGATAGCTGGCAAGAACATATGTAGTGACTCCGAGCGATTCCCGCAACGACTCGTAGTCCTGCAAAGAGATCAGACAGTAGACATCCTTCCCCGATCTGAGCGCCTCTTCCAGTTGCTCCGGCCGGTAGTATTCGAAGACCGGACGCCTCAGATAAAAGACCATGCTTGGGGAGGCGAATCGGTAATACCCGACCAGAGCCTCGGGCGAAGCCTTGGCCCGGATCAACTCACAGGCCTCGGGCACCGGCTTGTACCTCTCGAAGTCCGGCAGGGCGGCGAGGGTGAATGTCCAGTTCGCGCCGATCAGCGAGAGGGCCACGCAGACCACGGCCGCGAATCTCTTCCGCGCTAGCGCCAGCCCGACGCAGAGCAGCCCCCCCATCAGGGCGAAGCCCCCGACCCACGAGGCCCCCTTTATCGCGTAGACCGGCGCTCCGCCTCCGAAGACATGGAAGACAAGAGCGCCCGCGAGGACAAGCAGCAGGCCGCAGGCCACGGCCGTGGCGGAGAAGGCCGGGCCGCCGCGTGCGGCATTCGTGCGCGCGGAGAATCGGGCGAGCAGGCCGCCGATGATCGCCGTCGCCGCGGGGTAGGCGGGGAGAATGTAGAGGTCTTCCTTGCTCCTCGAAAGAGAGAAGAAAGCGACGATAACCACCAGCCAGAGCGCGAGGAGAAGGCGCGGCCTGAAGTCTCCGGGCGCGCGCGCGTCGATTACCGGGTCGCTCTCTCCCATAATCGGCAGGGCCTTGGCCCTGATCTTCTTCGCGAGCCACAGCGCGAGGGCCAGCGCAAGAAATAGCGACCACGGGAACAGGTCGCCCAGAATCACCGGGACGTAAAAGAAGGGGCCGCGGCTCGGCCCCCACACGGGCTCCGTGTACCGCGAGATATTGTCCTTCAGGATGAACGCGGTTATGTGCTGCCATCCATGCTCAAAATATATGGCAACGTACCAGGGGAGCACGATGGCCGCGACGATGATCGCGCCCGCCGGGAGCATCATCTCACGCAACGCCTTCAGCCGGCGCGTAGATATCAGGTAGGCGAGGAAGACCAGGGCTGGAAGGGCGACCGCGACCGGACCTTTAGTGAGGACCCCGAGCCCCGCCGCGACATACATGAGGATGAGGTATAAACGCCTGCGCCGGTCCCGCCTCTCCGCGAGCATGAAGAAGAGCAGTATCAGGCCCATGAACATCGCTATGTAAACGTCGATGAAGATGCGCCGGGAGAACATCAGGAAGCGCGGCGTAGTCGAGAGGGCCAGGGCGGAGAGCAGCCCGGCCTCGAATGAGTACGCGGCCTGCCCGAGCCGGAAAGCGGCCCAGATCATCACCAGCGCGCCGAGCGCAATCGCGAGCCTCTCGCTGCTCTCAGAAACCCCGAGCGCGTGATAGAAGCCCGCGACTATCCAGTAGCTTAGCGGAGGCTTGTTGAATCGGGGCCGGTAGTTGAAGCTGGGGTTGAGATAGTCTCCCGCCTCCATCATCTCGCGCGGCGTTTCGGCGTAGAAAGCCTCGTTCGAATCCCAGAGCGAGGACGCGCCGAGCCGGAGGAAGAAGGGCACCGCCGCGAGGAGCAGCAGGGTCATGAGCACGAGACTATTTCTGGCAGGCGCGATCTTCATCGATGAGGGATGGTAAGTATCACACGCGGGTCAGAGAGGCAAGGCGGAAGGGCCGGGCCGTTGACGAATCGGCGCGCGGTAGACGCGCGGGCAGCCCAACGACTGCCCGCGAAATCGGCCCTCAAAAAAATGTCACGGGTTGACGATGGAGAGGGAGACGGTCTTCTTGTTTCGTATGATCGTGAGCGGTATCGAGCCGTGCCGCGAGTCGAAGACGGCCCTTAAGTGCGCGCTGTTGAGGAGGCTCGCCCCCTGCACTTCGGTAATCACGTCGCCCACCGCGAGGCCCGAAGCTTCGGCGGCGCTGCCTTTGGTCACGCCCGTGACCCAGACGCCGCTTTTGGCCCCGAAGTGAAGCGCGAGTTGCGGAGTCAGGTCGCGCGCGACGAACCCGAGTGCGAACGGATTCTCAAGCTCCGCCACGGGGTTTCGGGGGGGCTCGTTCGAAACGTTTCCGGGCAGAAGCCTCTGCCGCTCGGTCTCCGCCTGCTCAAGCAGTCTGAGATTATCCTGAAGCTGCCGGATTTCGATGGTGAGCTCGCTCACGACCTCCTTCTGCTCAAGGGAGGGGGCCTGCTTCATGTAGGTTCTCAGTTGCGGGTACAGCTCGTTGAGCCGCGCCTGAATTTGCTCGCGTTGAGACAGGGACATGTCCCCCTGCGGCTCATTAAGGAAAGAGAAGGTGTACTCCATGTCGGGGCGGGGGCCGAGGACCACCGTGATCTCCACGGGCTCGCGCTTCCGAATCGCCTTCAGTTTCAGGGACCGCCCGGCGGGGGAAGACGAGACCATCGCCACGAGGTCGGCCGTGCCCATGACATCGAGGTCGTCCACGCTGACGATCACGTCGTCGGGCAGAATGCCGACGGACGCGGCGGGGCTGTCGGGCGTGATCTCTCTGACGATCACCCCCGAAGTGCTCGACACCCCGAGGGAGGCGAGCTCCGACTGCGGGAGCTTCGCGAGGCTGTCGCCTTTCAGGCCGAGCCATCCGGCGGGCACGCTGTCTCTCTTCTCGATGACGCGCTTCGCGATGGTGTCGCGGATGAGCCGGGCCGGGAAGAGGTACGCGCGCCCGTAGCTGACGTACTGCGCGATGCCCAGCACCTGGTTCTTCTGGGTCATCACAATCGAGCTGTCGTTGCGCGAAAGCAGGCCCCTGGAATAGATCGTGAAAGCGCCGCGCGCCTTCGAGTAAATGCTGTCGGTCCTGACCTCCCCATGAAGCACCTTGAGGGAAGGCGATATGAAGACCTGCCCGGACCTGTCGGCCTGGGGGGCCCTGTGCACGAAATCCATGCTGAGGATGTTGACCGGAGTGCCGTTGGGCGGGCTGCCAGCCCCGAAGGTCGGGAGCATGACCTTAAGCTCCTGCGCGTGGAGCACTGCGAACCCGGTCGCGAGGTCGATCCCCACAAGGCGCGCGCTGATCGTGGTCCCTTCGGCGGTAGTGATCGAGATCTTCTGATCCTTGTCCTGAGGGTCGAGGTTGACGAGCCTCGTCACGACATGGCCCTGGTCGTCTATCACGAGCCCCGTCGCCACCGTGTAAACGAACTGGGGGGCCGAGCCCGGCACCCCTACCCGCACCCCTTTCTGCTCGCGCAGGCGGGCCAGCATCTTATCCACGTCGACCGTGTGAATCACCGAAACGACCCAGGGCGTGGGGTGCTGCCTGCCCGCGCCGGGTTGCTGCTGAGCAATGCCGAGCGCACTCGAAGCAATGATCAGCCCCAAAACTAAGACTGCTCGCTTGGTCATAATAAAAATACTTTGACTTGTCTCACCCGGCCCGGCTCGACTTCAACCCTCTATGGAGTTCGGATTGACCGGCCTTGATGTATACCCATGCCCTAGAAAGATGCTCTGACGTGGCTGACCACCGGACGCCCCGCGTTCTGATAAAGCAGAGACTGCGCGCCCACGCTCACTGTCGGCATAGGCATTTCGCGCTCCCCGTCCTTGCCGCGCACCAAGACCACCGCGCCATCCTGCACGCTGACCTCTCTCGCGGCCATGCCATTGAGATCACGCGCGCCGCCCCTCACGGTCCTGGGGTTCACGCGACTGTACCTGACCTGCGCTGTCTGCGCCGACTGGGCGCGGCTCGGCCCTGTCACGACCTCGGGGGCGGTGTCCGGCTGCCCGAGCGCGGTCGCAACGCTGCCGCCCGCCTTGTTCGATTCCGGCTGCTTAACCTCCGCCAGCCTCGCCTGCTCGCCAGTCCCGGTTTGCGGCCCGGTGAACAGGCCCCCGGTCCCCGCGGCTATGATCGCGACCGCGAGCACCGCGGTCGCCGCGCCGAACCTGAATAAAAACGCCGGCGCGAGCCACGCCGGGGTGCGCGAAGAGACGCGCTCGGCCAGCCGTGCCCTCAGCACCGCGTCGAAGTTGACCGGAGCCGACACTCGCTCCGTGGACGCGAGCAGCTCTCTGAGCGTGGCCCTCTCCTGCGCGAACTGCTTGCAGGGCGCGCACGAATCAAGGTGGCTCGCGGCCTCGTAAGGCAGCAGGGCCGGGTTGTCAGCTTCGTCTACGAACCGTTTGACCTGTTTACACCCAATCATAATTCTTTCCACCCTCAACAACCGGCAGTCTAAATGTACGCGGTCAGTTTTTCCTTCAGGAGATTGCGAGCGCGGTTTATCCGCGATTTGACCGTCCCCTCGGAAAGGCTCAGGACTTCGGCTATGCGGTCATAGCTGAGCCCCTCCACGTCGCGCAGCACGATTGCCGCCCTGTATTTCTCCGGTAATGATTTGATCGCGCGAGCCACGGCCGTGCGGCGCTCGCTCTGGATTAATGACTCGTCCTGTAAAGGGTTCGAATCCGGGGGGTCGATCTCTATGGCCTCGCCTTCATCGTTGGTGAAAGGGGAGAAGAGCGAAACGACCTTCCTCCTCTTCCTGCGGCGGAGCTCGCTAATAGCCAGGTTAGAAGCAATGCGGTATATGTAAGTCGAAAAGCTATAGTTGGCCTGATAGCGGGACGCGCTGGTATAAACTCGTATGAAGGTTTCCTGAGATAGCTCCACGGCCCTCTCGTAATCGTCAATCATCCGGTAAACGAAATTGGTGATCGGATTGCGATAACGCCGCACTATCTCCTGAAAGGCGGCTTCATCGCCATCTCTGATGGCGGCGAGCAGTTCGTGATCATTCGCGGTCTCCACGGATCTGCTCCCGCTTATTCCGATTGCATGCGCCTCGTGAGTGACTGTTGCCATCCGGCCAGTGTCGCCTTCTCTTTGATTTAATCCTCCATCATTATACGCTTACTACTCACGTTGGAGTAACCATAAAGTTCCCAAATGTTTAGATTACTGAGAATTCTCCCCCGGCGTCGAGTAAATCCCCGCGCGAAAACAATTTGGCCCCGCCCGGTGAAAGCCCGGCGAAATCGGGGCGGGTCCGGGGCGCGCCTCTTTACGTCTTTAGGCTCGTCCGCGCCCCGGCTTTAACGAAGGTAAACCCGTTCGTCGGGTCGCCCCGCACTTTTAGTTGTACCGACTCGGCTGGCTCTGGTTGACAAAAGACACTCCGCCTATATAATGAATATCTTTTGCGTTGAGCGGTTTATCGCGAGTTATAGGACAAGGTTAGGTTTACCGAAGGGACCCTGGCCGTTAAGAAGCAAGGATGGACATTAACGTCAGCCAGATATCGGAAGGTGAGGGGTTAAGCGTCCGGCATCTCTACCCGGAAGGCGAGCCCGCACTGAGGGGCGAAGACGCGCGCCTTCTGGGCCGGACGGGCCTTAATTTACACGCCGCCAGGGATGGTGATAAGGTGGAACTGGCCGGAGATATCAAGGCTGATGTCCGGTTGATATGCGACAGGTGCCTCGCTCACTTTTCCCTGCCGGTAGAGCAGAGTTTCGATCTCCTTTATGTTCCCGCGCCCAGTTCCGGGCGCCCCCAGGAAGAGAAGGAGCTTGGCGACGAAGACCTGTCCGTCTCCGTCTACGAGGGCGATGTCATCGACCTGGACGACCTCGCGCGGGAGCAGATAGAGCTGGCCCTGCCGATGGTCAGGTTGTGCCGCGAGAGTTGCGCCGGGCTCTGCCCCGAGTGCCGCGCCGACCTGAACGAAGGGCCCTGCGCCTGCGAGCCCGAGCAGACCGACTCGCGCTGGGATGCTTTGAAATCATTGAAATTAGACAGCTGAAGGAGTTTGTAATGCCGAATCCGAAACGGAAACATTCCAAGTCTCGCACGGGCAAGCGCCGCGCGCACGATCACCTCATTCCGCCTGCCGTCGGCCTGTGCCCTAACTGCGGCGAGCACCGCCTGCCGCACCGCGTCTGCCCGAAGTGCGGGTTCTACCGCGGTCGCGTCGTCATCCAGATGAAGGAAGAAGAGTAGTCGTCACGGAATCTGTTTTATTATCCTGAGCCCTGTCTGGTTCAGCACAGAGGCCCGCCATAGCAGAGATCGTAAACCAATGTTGAAGATCGCAGTGGACGCGATGGGTGGCGATTACGCTCCCGCAAGCGAGGTCGAAGGCGCAATCGAGGCAGCCCGTGACTTTGACGTAGGCGTCATCCTCGTCGGCCGATCCGAGGTGATCAATGCTGAGCTCGAGAAGCACAGGGAGAGCTGGGGCCTGCACCACTTCAGGGCCAGCCTCGACAAGCACCGCGAGCTGTGGGGGCTTGAGCGCGTGCGCGCGGAGATCGACCGGCAGCGCGACAACTGGGGCCTCCCCCGCAAGCGGCTGAAGCCCACGCCCAGCATCGAGGTCGTCGACGCCCGCGAGATCATCACCATGGACGACCCGGTGGCGACGGCCGTCCGCCGCAAGCGCGACAGCTCGATCCGCGTCGCGGCCCAGCTGGTGCGCAAGGGCGAGGCGCAGGCTCTGGTCAGCGCGGGCAACACCGGCGCCGTGATGATGACGGCCAAGCTCGTCATCGGCACCCTGCCCGAGGTCGACCGCCCGGCGCTCGCGACGGTGCTGCCGACGCTGACGGGGCGCGGGACCGTGATCGTCGACGTGGGGGCGAACGCCGAGTGCAAGCCGTCGCACCTGTGCGACTTCGCCGTGATGGGCTCTTTGTACTCGAAGGTGATAGTCGGCGTGGATAACCCTCGCGTGGGGCTCCTGTCGATAGGCGAGGAGGAGGTCAAGGGGAACCCCCTGACCAAGGAGGCCTTCAAGCTGCTCAAGAACTCGCCCGTCAACTTCATCGGCAACATCGAGGGCCGCGACATGTACACGGGGCAGGCGGACGTCATCGTCTGCGACGGCTTCACGGGCAACGTGGCGCTCAAGGTGAGCGAGGGCGTCTTCGAGTTCATAATGAGACTTCTGAAAGAGGAGCTGAAGTCCTCTTTGCAGACCAAGGCCGGGGCGATGCTGACCCGGCCCGCTTTCCATAACTTCAAGCGGCGGCTCGACTACGCGGAGTATGGCGGCGCGCCACTCCTGGGGATAAAGGGCGTGACCGTCATCTGCCACGGCAGGTCGACCCCGAAGGCCATCCGCAACGCCATAGGCGTCGCGCGGGACTACTGCCTCGGCGAGGTCAACAAGGGGATCGAGGCCCAGCTCGGCGCGAGCCTGATGGCGAGCCACGACGGGCACCGCTGAGCCGGCCCGCCGAATTACCGTTCCTCGCTTTATTACTTATGAAGACGGCTTTCATATTTCCGGGGCAGGGCGCGCAGAGAGTGGGGATGGGGAGGTCGCTTTCCGAAGCGGCCCCGGCCGCGAGGCGGGCCTTCGAGGACGCGGACCGCGCGCTCGGCTTCGCGCTCTCGACACTCTGCTTCGAAGGGCCGGAGGAAGACCTCAAGCTGACGGCGAACACGCAGCCGGCCATCCTCGCCGCCTCCGTAGCCGCCCTCAGAGCGGCCGAAGCCTCCGGGCTCAGGGCCGACTTCGTCGCGGGCCACTCGCTCGGGGAGTACAGCGCCCTGGTCGCGGCGGGCGCGTTGAGGTTCGAAGACGCCCTGCGCGTGGTCAGGCAGCGCGGGGCCTTCATGCAGGAGGCCGTGGCGGTGGGCGAAGGCGCGATGGCCGCGCTCGTCGGCTGCGATGTCGGGACGGCGAAGGGGATTTGCGCGGAGGCTTCGACCCTCGGGGTCTGCTCCCCCGCCAACATTAATTCGCCCCGGCAGGTCGTCATCGCCGGGCACCGCGCGGCGGTCGAGCGGGCGGTCGAGCTCGCAAAGAATCGCGGGGTGAGGAAGGCCGTGATGCTCGCGGTCAGCGCCCCGTTCCACTGCGAGCTGATGAGCCCCGCGGCCGAGAGGCTGTCGGCCGTCCTGCGAGAGACGGAGCTGGGCGACATGGCGGTGCCGCTCGTGACTAACGTCGACGCGGCCATAGTCTCCTCGGGGGCCGCGGCGCGCGACGCCTTGGTCCGGCAGGTGGCCTCCCCGGTCCTGTGGAGCGACTCGGTGAGCAGGCTGCTCAAAGAGGGGGTGCGGCGGTTCGTCGAGCTCGGCCCCGGCAAAGTTCTTTCGGGGCTGGTGCGGCAGATCGACCGCGAGTGCGAAATCTATAATGTCGAAGATGTCGAATCGCTCGACGCGACGGTTGCCGCGTTGAGCCGTGCCGGTGAATAATGGATGTGCGGGCGTAGGCCCCGATTCTGTCGTTCACGGGCTGAAGTTGGTTGAAGAAGGCTACGCGATCTTAAAATTCAGGAGGAGTCAGCAAATGGCAGAAGGATCAGTTGAGGAGAGAGTTAAGACGATAATAGTTGACGAGCTTGGCGTAGATGAGTCCGAAGTCACTTCGAACGCGCGCTTCATCGATGATCTGGGCGCGGACTCGCTTGATACGGTGGAGCTGGTCATGCGGTTTGAAGAGGAATTCAATATTGAGATTCCTGATGAGGACGCTGAGAAGATCACCAGCGTTCGCGACGCCGTTGATTACATCAGCAAGCACGCCAAGTAGTCTCTGCCGGCATCCTTGCTGTTTGTACTGGAGGTAATCGCTTTGAATCGTCGGGTTGTCGTTACAGGCATCGGCCTCGTTTGCGGCTCGGGCAACACAAAGGAAGAAGTCTGGTCGAACTTGCTCGCGGGGCGCAGCGGAGTCGGTCCCCTGACCAGGTTCGATTGCAGTAACTTCCCGGTCCGCATCGTGAGCGAAGTAAAGAATTTTGACCCCTTTAAATTCATCGAGAAGAAGGAGGTCAAAAAGATGGACGTTTTCATTCACTATGCCATCGCGGCGGCCCAGGAGGCCGTCGACGATTCCGGCCTGCGCATAACCGACGAGAATGCCGCCCAGGTCGGCTCCTACATAGGGTCCGGGATAGGCGGGTTCGGCGTCATCGAGCGGGAGCATGAGAAGTTCCTGAAGGGCGGCCCCGGCAAGATATCGCCTTTCTTCATCCCCGCAGCCATCGTGAACCTCGCGGCGGGCCAGGTCTCCATCCGGTTCGGAGCCAAGGGGCCCAATTCGGCCACGTGCACCGCCTGCTCCACCGGCGCGCACGCCGTGGGCGACAGCTTCAAGATCATTCAGCGCGGGGACGCGGTCGCCATGATCTGCGGGGGCGCGGAGGCCGCCATCACCCCGATGGGGGTGGGGGGCTTCGCGGCCATGCGCGCCCTCTCGACGCGCAACGATGACCCCGAGCGGGCGAGCCGCCCCTTCGACGCCGAGCGCGACGGGTTCGTCATCGGGGAGGGGGCGGGCATCCTCATCCTCGAAGAGTTCGAGCACGCGCGCTCGCGGGGGGCGAAGATATACGCGGAGGTCGTGGGGTACGGCATGTCCTCGGACGCTTACCACATCACGCAGCCGTCGGAAGACGCCGACGGGGCAATCCGCGTGATGCAGAACGCCATGAGGGACGCCGGCATCGAGCCGGGCGAGGTCGACTACATCAACGCCCACGGCACGTCGACCTTCTACAACGACAAGCTGGAGACTAAGGCGATCAAGCACGTCTTCGGCGATTCCGCCTACCGGATCCCCGTCAGCTCCACCAAGTCGATGATGGGCCATCTGCTCGGCGCGGCGGGCGGGGTGGAGGCGGGGATAATCGCCCTCGCGCTCCGGGACCAGGTCGCGCCGCCCACGGCGAATTACGAGAACCCGGACCCTGATTGCGACCTCGACTACGTGCCGAACGCGGCCCGCCGGATCAGGATGCGGCACGCTCTGTCTAATTCTTTCGGATTCGGCGGCACCAACGCCGCCCTGTTGATGAAGAATTACGAAGACCAATAAGCCCGGCGGCGCGCCCGCCGAAAAGCCCCGGCGGGACCGGGCCTGGCATGGGTTTGCCGGGCCGGTCATAATCCCGAGGGGGTGAGCCGGGACGCTCACGCACTTATTAAGGGAGAACATGAATATAGTCGTTTGCTTGAAACAGGTGCCTAAGAAAGATTCGATCCTCAGAATCGGGCCGGACCAGAAGTGGATTGACGACCGGGACCTCAGCTACGAGATGAGCGAGGCCGACGCCTACGCGCTCGAAGAGGCCCTGCGCCAGAAGGAGAAGCACGGGGGCGAAGTCATCGTGATCTCGCTCGGGCCGGAGCGCGTCCGGCAGTCGATCAAGGAGGCCCTCGCCAAGGGCGCGGACCGCGCCATTCACCTCCACGACCCGGCCTTCGACGGCGCGACCGACGCCTATGCCATAGCCCGCTCGCTCGCGGCGGCCCTGAAGGACGAGAAGGCCGACCTGATCTTCACGGGCCTGCAGTCGGACGACTACGGCTACGCGCAGGTCGGGCTGATCATTGCGGAGCTGCTCGGGATCTCCAGCGCGACCATCGTGATGGAGGTGCAGCCGGAGGAGGGGAGGGTCCGCGTCAAGCGCGAGCTTGAGAGCGGCTGGTTCCAGTGGGTGCGCGTGCCCCTGCCCGCCCTGCTCACGATTCAGTCGGGCATCAACCAGCTCCGTTACGCCACGCTCAAGGGCATCATGGCCGCGAAGAAGAAGGAGATCCGCGAGGTCAAGGCGGCGGACCTGGGGCTGTCGGCCGACGACCTGAAGCCGTCGCAGGTGATCGAGCGCGCCTATTTCCCAGAGAAGAGCAAGCGGACCGAGTTGATCGAAGGCAAGCCCGCCGACGCGGCCGCCAAGCTCGTCGAGAAGCTGCGCTTCGACGCGAGGGTGCTCTAACAGGTGGCGCAGGGGCCGGCGGCGACAGGCCGCTCAACTTTGGAGGATTAATGAGCGAAGGTATTTTGCTATTCATAGAACAGAGGGACGGGGTGCTGAACCGCACCTCTTTCGAGGCCCTGGTCGCGGCGCAGAAGATCGCCTCCGAGACGGGCGATAAGATCTCCGCGGTCGTCCTCGGCAATGGGGTCGGCGACATCGCCTCTACCGTCGCGGGTAAGAAGGTCGAGGCGGTCTACACGGTCGAAGACGACCGGCTCGCCAGCTACACGCCCGACGCTTACGTCGGGGCGCTCAGGCAGGTCGTCGAAAAGCTCGACCCGCGCTTCTTCATCCTGAGCCACACCTACAGGGTCCGCGACTTCGCGCCGAGGCTCGCCGCCGCGCTCGGCAAAACCTTCGTGACCGACTGCGTCGGCTTCAGGGTCGAGGGCGGGGAGGTGGTCTTCACGCGCCAGATATTTCAGGGCAAGATCAACACGGACGTGCGGGTCTCCGCCGCGCCGCCCGTGCTGGCCTCGTTTCAGGCGGGCGCTTACCGCGCGGACCTCGCCGAGGACGGCGGGGAGGCGGGCGTGAGGCCCCTCGCGGTCGACCTGTCGGGCGTCACCGTCCGCACCGAGTCGGAGGAGCCGTTCCAGGAGGCGAAGCAGGCGGTCGATCTCACGCAAGCGCCGCTCATCGTCGCGGTCGGCCGGGGCATCAAGGAGAAGGACAACATCGGCCTCATCGAAGAACTCGCCAGGTCGATGGGCGCGGAGATCGCGGCCTCCCGCCCCATATGTGATAACGAGTGGCTCCCGATGGACCGGCAGATCGGAAGCTCGGGGCAGACGGTCGCGCCGAAGCTCTACCTCGCGGTAGGCATCTCCGGGGCCATCCAGCACGTGGTCGGCATGAAGAACTCCCAGACCATCGTGGCGATAAACAAAGACCCCGAAGCACCCATCTTCGACATAGCCGATTACGGGATAGTCGGCGACCTGTTCGAGATCGTCCCGGCGCTCACCTCGGAGATTCGGAAAGTCAAAGGCGAATAGTAGTGCCGAGGGGCCCGAGGAGGCCCCGCTCACTACCGGTGACTTATGACAATTGAAAGAGAAACGCTGGAGATGGATGTCCTGCTCGTGGGGGCGGGGCCGGGTAACCTCTCCTGCGCGCTGCACCTGTCTAACCTCATCGCCCGGCACAACGAGGGGGCCGCGCAGGCGGGCCGCAAGAAGCTCGACGAGATAAACATCGCCGTGATAGAGAAAGCCTCGGAGGTAGGCGCTCACCAGCTTTCCGGGGCGGTCCTCGACCCCATAAGCCTCAGGGAACTCATGCCGGATTTCGAGAAGGAGGGCGCGCCGTTCGAGGCCCCCGTAGGTGACGAAAAGCTGTACTTCCTTACCGAGAAAGGCAAAATCTCCGCGCCCGTCATGCCCCCGCCCCTCCAGAACCACGGCAACTACGTCGTCTCCATCAACAGGTTCGTCCGCTGGCTGGCCGAGAAGTGCGAGGCGGCCGGCGTCAACATCTTCCCCGAGTTCCCCGGCGCGGAGATGCTCTACGAAGGCGACTCGGTCGTCGGGGTCCGCACGGGCGACAAGGGGGTCGATAAGACCGGGAAGGCGAAGCCTAACTTCGAGCCCGGCGTCGACATCATCGCCCGCGTGACGGTGCTCGGCGAGGGGGTGCGCGGCTCCCTGACCAAGCAGCTGGTCCGGCGGTTACAGCTCGATTCCGAGAGCGACCCGCAGGTCTACTCGGTCGGCATCAAGGAATTGTGGGAGGTGCCCGACGACCGCTTCCCGGCGGGCTCGGTCATTCACACGATGGGCTGGCCGCAGGACTCGCACACGTTCGGGGGCTCGTGGATTTACGGCATGCGCGACCGCATCATCGACATCGGGCTCGCCGTCGGCCTCGATTACAGAGACCCCTCGATAGACCCGCACCATGAGTTTCAAAAGTTTAAAACGCACCCCCTCATCTCCGACCTGCTGGAGGGCGGGAAGCTGGTGCGCTACGGCGCGAAGGCCATGCCAGTCGGCGGCTGGTACACGATCCCCCGGCTGTCGGCCGATGGGGTGATGATAGTCGGCGACTCCGCGGGGCTGCTCAACGGGGCGCGGCTCAAGGGGATTCACACGGCGATCAAGTCCGGCATGCTCGCGGCCGAGACGATCCTCGAGGCGCTGGTCTCGGACGATTGCTCCGCGAAGACTCTGGGCGCTTACGACAGGAAGGTGAAGGAGAGCTACGTCGGGCGCGAGCTTTATAAGACCAGAAACTTCCACCAGGCTTTCGACAAGGGCCGCATGTTCGGCCTCATGACCGCGGGCGTCGCGACCCTGACCGGGGGGCGCTTGCCGTCGAGGCTCCCGATCAAGGCGGGCCACCAGCAGATGAATAAGCTCTCGTCGGTGAACGGGCACGACCGGTACCGCGATCTCAAGTACGACGACAAGCTGGTCTTCAACAAACTCACTAACGTCTATTATTCAGGCACGCACCACGACGAGGACCAGCCCTCTCACCTGAAGGTGGTCGACACCAACATCTGCGTGACCCGCTGCACGCAGGAGTACGGCAACCCCTGCCAGAATTTTTGCCCCGCGAGCGTGTACGAGATGGTCGAGGACGGGGGCGGCAGCCGGAGGCTCCAGGTCAATTTCTCGAACTGCGTCCACTGCAAGACCTGCGACATCATGGACCCGTACCAGATAATCAACTGGGTCCCGCCCGAGGGCGGGGGGGGGCCGAACTACAGGAACATGTGACGCCCATCCCTGCCCGAGGTTTGCCTCGGCGGGGAAGTCTGTTATATTCGCGGGCCTGGGAAATCATCCCAGGCTCGTTTTTATGACGCCCGCACCGGGCGCGCGTTTCGATCCCTGCGTAATGAAGATGCCACCCGCGACCAGTCGAAGGCCTTTGCAAGGGGGAAGAAAAAGGGATTATAAGTATTTATGCTCACCTCACGCCTTCTATTATTTCATGAGGCCGCGACAGTGGAGGCGGCCCCCCATTCCCTTCGTAGGCAAGGATGAGGATGAAGACGCTCAACAACCTGAAGCTCACCATTTTTTTCGTCTCCCTGACGGTCGTGCTTACCCTGATCGTGGTGCTGGCCTGGGAGCAGGTGCTGATGAAGCCGCTCTACAGCTGGTTCGAGGCCAACTACCCCGGCCCCGGAAACGCCGACTACCGCTGGAGGATGGCGCAGAGGATCGAGCACTTCTTCATCTCGATCATCGTGGACACGATAGTCGTCACCCTGCTCCTGCGCGTGGTCGACCGCCAGAAGCGGGACATCGCGGCGAGCGAGGAGAGGTACCGCGCGATCTTCGAGCACGCGCACGACGGGGTGGGCGTGCTGACCGCGTCGGACCACAAGCTGGTGGACGTTAACAAGAAATTCGGGGAGATGCTCGGGTACACCCCGCCCTCGCTCATCGGGCGAGACATCTGCGAAGTGCTCAAGTGCGGCGAAACCCCCGCGCCGGGGGGGCTGGCCGAAATATTCAGTTGCAACTCCGGCAACAGGAGGGACCTGACGGAGCGCGCGTGGTCGGGCGAGCGCGAGATCACCATCCACACGGCCTCCGACTCCCCCATACCCGCGGCCGTCTCTTGCAGCCTCCTCTCGACCGGCAGGCAGAAGCTGTTCGTGCTGATAATCCGCGACCTCACGGAGCAGAAGCAGCACGAGCGCGAGAAGCAGGAGATGCACCGCCAGCTATATCAGGCGTCGAAGCTGGCCTCCATCGGGGAGCTGTCGGCGGGCGTGGCCCACGAGATCAACAACCCGCTCAACTGCGTAATAAACTTCGCGCAGCTGTTGAAGGACGACGGCATCGCCCGCAACGAGGTGGAGCAGCGCATGGTCGACGGCATCATCGACGAAGGCGAGCGCATAGCCAGGATCGTGCGCGACCTCCTGACCTTCGCGCGGCAGGACCCGCCGCACTCCACGAGGGTCGACATCGCCGAGTGCATCGAGAACTCGTTCTCGCTCTTCGGCCACCAGCTCGCGAAGGACGGGATCGCGGTCGAGATGGACGTCGCCGAGGACCTGCTGCCCGTGGCGGCGGACGCTTCGAGGCTGCGGCAGGTGGTGCTCAATATGATAAGCAACGCGCACCACGCCCTGCGGGCGAAGCCTTCCGACTCCCGGCTCTTCCGGGTATCGGCGCGGAACCTGAGGCGCGGCCCCGAGCCCGAGGTGCGCCTTGAGTTTCATGACAACGGCGTCGGGATTCGGAAGGAGAACCTCGAGAAGGTCTTCGACCCCTTCTTCACCACGAGGCGGGACAGCGGGGGGACCGGGCTCGGGCTCAGCCTCAGCTTCGGGATAATTCGGAATTACGGGGGGAGCATAAGGGTCGAGAGCGAGGAGGGAAGCTACACGAAATTCATCATCGAGCTGCCGGCCGCGAAGGTCGTGGAAAGTGAATATGCCGAAAGTATTGCTGGTTGACGACGAGCCCAACATCCGGTGGACCATGTCGGAGCTCCTGAAGCGCGAGGGGTACGAGACGGTCTCGGCCGAGGATTATTACGGGGCCATCTCCCTGCTGGAAGAGGGCGGCATCGACGCCGCCGTCGTCGACATCCTCCTGCCGCGCAAGAGCGGCATCGACCTTCTGAGGGAGGTGCAGAGCCGCGAGTACCAGGTGCCCGTCATAATCATCACGGGCGAGCCCAACGTCTCGCACCTCCCCGACCTCGTTCAGGCGGGCGCGTACGATTTCATCTCGAAGCCGGTGGTCAAGGAAGTCCTGCTCAGGGCCGTCTCCAAGGCGGTCGAGAAGAAGCGGCTCCTGGACGAAAAGAGCCGGCTGGAGAAGTCGATCAAGGAGCACGCGGAGCAGCTCGAAGCGCTCGTCGGGGAGCGCACGCGCGAGCTGGCCGAGGCGCACAACTTCCTCAACGTGGTCCTCGACAGCTCGACCGAGTACGCCATCGTGGCGACCGACGAGGCCGGCAGGATAATCCTCTTCAACCGCGGGGCCGAGCTGATGCTCGGCTACAGCTCCGACGAGGCCCTCAAAAAATCGGCGCTCTCCCTGCTGGCCGACGGCCCCCCGGAGCCGGGCGAGGGGGCGGGCACCTTCATGGGCGAGAAGGACGGCCTGACGGTCTATCAGGAAGAGAGGCAGTTGCGCAGGGCCGACGGCGGGGCCTTCCCCGCCTCGATTGCCATCACGCCGATCCGCCGGCCGGGGGGCGACCTCATCGGGCACCTTGGCATCATCAGGGACCTGACCGACCAGAGGAAGAGCGAAGAGGATCTGAAGCGGATGCAGGCCAAGCTCGCGCATAACGAGAAGATCGCGGCGCTCGGGCGCATGGCGGCCCAGGTCGCGCACGAAGTGAAGAACCCGCTCGCGGGCCTGCGGCTTTATTCGCTCCACCTGAAAGGGAAGGTGACCGACAAGCTGGCCCCGAGCGAGATGGCCCTGATCGACAAGATAATCGGAGGGATCAACCACCTGTCCGACACGGTCGATCAGGTGCTCAACTTCGCGCGGAGGATCACCCTGTCGCCGCGCAGGCTCGACCTGTCCGGGCTCGTCAACGAGGCTTTGCAACTGCTCGAAGCCCAGCTGACCGCGAAACGGATCAAGGTGAGCTTCGACCGGCCCGAAGGCGGGGTCTTCGCCCTCGTCGACGAGTCGGCCATGCGGTCCACCCTGATAAACCTCATGCTGAACTCCGTCCAGGCCATGCCGGAGGAAGGGCACCTGGACGTAACCCTGCGGGAGCAGGGGCAGTTTGTGGAGGTGACGATTTCGGACGACGGGTGCGGCATGACTCCAGAGCAGCTTCAGAACGTCTTCGAGCCGTTCTACACGACGAAGAGCCAGGGCCTCGGCCTCGGCCTCTCTTACGCGCTGAAGGTCGTGGAGATGCATGACGGCACGGTCACGGTCGAGTCGGAAGTGAACCGGGGGACCCGCATCAACATCGCAATTCCGGCAGAAAGGTAGAATCGAATGAGCCCCACGGGAAAAATCCTGGTTGTCGACGATGAACAGAGCATCACCGATGCTTTCGAAATCATACTCGCCGATCACGGGCTGGAAGTGAAGACGGCGAAGACCGTGAGCGAGGCCTCGGCCCGGCTCGACGGCTCCGCCTTCGACCTCGTCTTCACCGACCTGAGGCTGCCCGACGCCAGCGGCATCGACCTCCTCACGCGGATCAAGGAGAAGAGCCCCGACACCGAGGTCGTTTTGATGACCGCGCACGGGTCGCTCGACGTGACGATTGAGGCGATAAAGAAGGGGGCGTACTACTACCTCGAGAAACCCTTCACGCCGGACCAGCTCGTGATGCTGACGGAGCGGGCGCTGCAACTGATCTCCATCAAGCGCGAGAACAGCAAGCTCAAGCAGACGCTCTCCGCCGAGAATGCGGCGTTCGGGATCGTCGGGCGCACCCCGAAGATGTTCCAGATATACGAGACGATCCGCGCGACCGCGCGGTCGGAGGCGTCCGTCCTCGTCGAGGGGGAGAGCGGGACGGGGAAGGAGTTGATCGCGACCGCCTTCCACATGAACAGCGGGCGGGCTTCAGGCCCGTTCGTCCCCATCAATTGCGCCGCCATCCCGCGGGACCTGATCGAGTCCGAGTTGTTCGGGTACCGGAAAGGCGCGTTCACGGGGGCCGACCGCGACAAGCGCGGCCTGATCGAAGCGGCGCGCGGAGGGACGCTACTGCTCGACGAGATCGGCGAAATGCCGGTCCACCTCCAGACGAAACTGCTGCGCGTCCTTCAGGAGCGCAAGCTGAGGAGGCTGGGCGACGAGCAATTCATCGACATCGATTTTCGCCTCATCGCCGCCACCAACCGCGACACCACGCGGGCCATGCAGGAGGGCATCCTCCGCGAAGACCTCTACTTCAGGATCAGCACGATCAAGATCAAGGTGCCCCCCCTGAGGGAGCGGCTCGACGACCTCCCCCTGCTGGCGGAAAAATTCCTGCAACGTTACGGCGAGAAGTACGGCAAGAACATCCGGGGGGTCAGCCACGCGGCCTTCTCGCTCCTGAGCAGGTACGACTGGCCCGGCAACGTGCGCGAGCTTGAGAGCGTCATCGAGCGCGCGGTCCTGTTCTGCCAGGGTGATCAGATCGTGCCGGAGAATCTCCCCGAGCACATACAACTGTCCGACCGCGAGCACTTCCGCTGCGAGATCCCCCCGTACCTGACGCTCGAAGAGATCGAGCGCGAGGCAATCGAGCAGACGCTTGAGCGGACCGGCGGCAACGTCAAGAAGACCGCGCAGATCCTCAACCTGCACCGGCCGACCCTTTACCGCAAGCTGAAGAGGTTCGGGCTGAAGGGGTACGCCGACGCGGACGTCTCGGAAGCGGATGTCGCGGAATAAGACATTGTCGGGAAATATTTCGCAATACGAAACAGCGGGAAAGCGGAATGAACGCGGGCCCACCTCTTCGGCTCCGGGCCGAATCCGCCTCAACTCATAGCAGAAATGGCCTCCGACGGGCGCTCGCGCGCGCGACGGAGCGCGAACGGGCTGGGATGGGCGGCGGCATAACAGTTGCAAATTGTTTATTCGTACTCCCCGAAGCAGCGGCATTGAAATTATAGAGGTGGGGCCGTCTATCATATCATTTCATCTATAAAGACGGCCCCATCTTTACATCAAATGACGTCCTGTCGCGGCCTCCTTTGTCCCCACTCATAAGGAAGCCTCGGCAGGCAGAGGGTTCTTACACTCTAGCATCGTAACAAAGGGCAGAGAGCTTAAAACCCTGGATCTTATTACGGAAGGACAGGACCAGCCATGGGGTTACTCCGGGAGGCATTGCTTTGTATGACCGCCATCCTTGTTATAGACGACGAGCCGAGCGTAGCCGATGCTCTGGAGATCATATTGAAAGACAGCGGCTACGAAGTTTCCGTCGCGCTTAACGGGCGCGATGGGATAAAGCGGGCCAACGAAAGCAAATTCGATGTCGTGATCACGGACCTCCGGCTGCCGGACATGTCCGGCCTCGACGTGCTGGGGCACGTGATCGCGGGGGCCCCCGACAGCGTAGTCATCGTCATAAGCGCGCACAGCACCCCCGAGGTCGTGGCCGAGTCGATCAGGCTCGGGGCGCTCGACGTGCTGCCGAAACCCTTCTACCCATCCGAAGTGCTCAGCCTCATCGATCAGGGGCTCCTCAGAAAAATGGCCGCGCCCGACTCGTAATAAAAATCAAACCTACGGCCCGAGCCGGCGACAGAGACTTTACCGAAAAGGGGTGAGGCGCGATCACCTCGGGCAGAGGTGCGCCATGGTCGCGGGGCGTTGTTTAGGGTCATAGGTCGCGGTCGGGGACATCACCTCCCTTGTTTGCGGATGAATCACTCCCGGAAAAAAGTGACACACGCTGAAACACGCCCGTGACGGCCCTCGCCCCCCGGCGGGCCGTCTGAGAGGCAAAAGTTGAGATTTTCGGCCTGTTTTCAACGATTCTGTCATCGGGCTCACTTCCGGGCACGCCCGTTGCTCTTACACCTGCCGTCTAGCCGGCGCTCATGGCCCTGAGCGCCAGACTCAATCATTAACGTGATTGACCTGACGGATGCAGTTCATTCCGGGATCGAGGTTTGATTCCGGGGAGACCCATTCAGGCTTTCTAATATTTGTTGAGCTTTCACAGATAACGCGCGGCCTTCGAGGTCGCGCTCGCAGTCAAAAACGGCCGGGTGTGCGTGATTGCACAGGGGATATTCCTGTGGCTTACAGGGATTGTGCGCCCTCACCCGGCCTCAAAGGAATTAATCATTCCCAACTACCACAGAGGAGCGACGAGAACCAATGGGCCAATTACATAAAAGGCGTAACGGGTACCCCAGGCTCAGTGGGCTCTTAACACTGGTCAGTATGGTGACGTTGTTAGCGGGGGTGGCCTCCGCGCAGCAACCCACTTGCAACGCGACCATAAAGGCTGATGTCGTAGCCATAGACCAGGTTATAACCTACAACCGCTTTGGGGCTTTCAATCCTGCCGGGATGTTATATGCTCTGCGCCGGGACATCGTACCGATAGATTCGTCCGCGGGCATCTCTCCCGGTAACGTACAACTCAGAGGGGACAAGCGGCCGCGCCCGATTGTACTGCGCGTCAACGAAGGCGACTGCCTTCAGGTCACCTTCACGAACCTGCTCAACCCCACACCTCCGAGCAGCTCCGACCCCAACGTGTCCGTCGACAGCACCGCCACGCGCAACGCTTCGATGCACGTGAACGGTCTCGACTACGTCGGCGGCATCGCGTCGGATGGCGCGAACGTGGGGCAGAACCCCTCGTCGCTCGCCTCTCCTGGGCAGACCAAAGTCTACACATGGTACGCGGCGAAGCAGGGCCAGTACATGCTCTATTCGATGGGCGCGAATGCCGGCGGCGAAGGCGACGGCGGGCAGCCGGGCCTCGGCCTGTTCGGGTCGGTCAACGTCGAGCCGAAGAACTCGAAGTGGTACCGCTCGCAGACGACCGGCGAGAAGCTTCAGACCGCGACCGTCAAGAAGGGCGACGGGTCTGCCGACGTCAACCCGAACGGGACTCCCAAGATCAACTACAACGCGGTTGACGCCGACGGCACCCCTCTGCTGAAGATGCTCAACTCGTCCAACGAGATAGTTCACACGGACCTGAACGCGATAGTCACCGACGACGACGGGGTCCTCGACGAGGATTGCAGCACCGCCCCCCCGTCGAGCACCTGCGGCATCCCTTTCCGCGAGTTCACCGTCCTTTTCCATGACGAGATAAAGGCCATACAGGCATTCCCCGAGCTCGACGCGGAGCTGATGCACGGCGCGCGCGACGGGTTCGCCATCAACTACGGGTCGGGCGCTATGGGCTCGATAGTCGTCGCCAACCGCAAGGGCGTCGGCCCCGCGGCCGACTGCGGCGAGTGCAAGTTCGAGGAGTTCTTCCTCGAATCGTGGGCCAACAACGACCCGGCCATGATCGTCCGCAAGGACCCCGGCACGGGCAAGGCCGTCGAGGCGCTCTACCCCGACGACCCGTCGAACGTGCACCACTCGTACCTGGGCGAAGCCGTCCGCTTCCGCAACATCCACATCGGGGCCGAGACGCACGTGTTCCACCTCCACGCGCACCAGTGGCTACAGAGCCCGCGCGACCAGAACTCGACTTACCTCGATTCGCAGACGATCTCGCCCGGTAGCGCGTTCACCTACGAGATAAATTACGGGGGGTCGGGCAACCGCAACTTCACCCCCGGCGACTCGATCTTCCACTGCCACCTCTACCCGCACTTCGCGCAGGGCATGTGGGAACTCTGGCGCGTCCACGACGTGTTCGAAGCCGGGACCGCGGACCGCAAGCTGCCCGACGGCGAGATAGCCGGCGGCACCCCCAACCCGGCCGTCATTCCCATCCCGAATGCGTCAGTCAGGAACAGCGCGGGCACCAAGTTCGCGCTCGGCCTGCCCCCGATGCCGACGGAAGAGTTCAAGGGCTTCCCGTTCTACATCGGCGTGAAGCCGGGAGACGACCTCAACCAGATAGCGGGCAACCGCCCGCCGCAGGCCCCTAGCGACATCGAGCGGGACGGCGGCCTTCCGCGCCACCGCATCCTGAACTCGACCGTGGTGGATGGCCCGGCGGCAATCGAGCCGGCCCTGCTCAACGACCCCGTCGCCGCGAGAGTGCTCTCGCAGAACGGCGACCCCAACCTGCTCGCGTTCGCGCGCAAGCTCGTGACCGCTGACCTCGAAATCCTTCCCGCTGATGGCACGGCCATCGAGAAGAAGGCGATTGATTTTCACGCTGGCGTCGGCGCCGCGCCTTTCACCACGCAGTACGATTGGCCGGCTAAGGCGTACCCGTCCTACACCGCGACCGGCGCTCCCGGTCTGTTCCTGGTGAACGGCCGGCCGGCCAAGCCCGGCGCCCCGTTCGCCGACCCGTGCCCCGACACCTTCAAGATCGGCTCGTCCACGAGGAACGTCTCGACGAGGAACTATCGCGGGGCGTACATCGAATTCGACATGACCGTCAACACCAAGGGCTGGCACGACCGTCAGGCGCGCATCATGACCCTTGAGCAGGACGCTCTGCCGACGCTCAACGGCACGCGCACGCCGGAGCCGCTCTTCTTCCGAGCCAACTCGGGCGAGTGCATCACCTTCGCGGCGACCAACCTGATCCCGCACGTCCTCAACCTGGACGACTTCCAGGTCTTCACGCCGACCGACACCATCGGCCAGCACATTCACCTCGTGAAGTTCGACGTTACCGCCTCCGACGGCGCGGGCAACGGCTGGAACTACGAGGACGGCACCTTCTCGCCCGGAGAGGTGCAGGAGCGAATCGAAGCCAACAACGCCTTCCAGCATGCCAAGGGCGGCTCTCAGATCCTTCACCCGGTGGCCAACCCGCTCTTCGGCGAAGGCCCCGACCACGACGGCAACGGCGTCGGAGACTGGCTGGGGGCCCAGACCACGATCCAGCGCTGGTGGGCCGACCCCCTGCTCAACAAGGCGGGACAGGACCGGACGATCCGCACGGTGTTCACGCACGATCACTTCGGCCCCAGTTCGCACCAGCACCATGGCTTCTACGGCGCGCTCGTCATCGAGCCGACCGATTCCCAGTGGAAGGCTCTCGACGGCTCCGCGCTCGGCGGACGGCTCGACGGAGGCCCGACGACTTACGCGGCCAACATCATCACGCCCGACCAGTCGAAGAGCTACCGCGAATTCAACCTCGCTTTCGCGGACTTCGGGATCGTTTACCGCCCGGACCTGACCCCGGTCAACCCTCCGGGACGCAAAGAGACGGACCTGCCGATAGCCATCGAGCCGACGCCGATCCCCCTGCCCGAGATCATCTCGGCGGCGGACCCCGGCACGCAGCTCGTCAACTACCGCAACGAGCCGATACCCCTGCGCATCGGCCAGGACTCGGGCGGCACCTTCACCCAGAAGATCGGGGCCGCCGGAGACATGGCGAACGTGTTCGACTCGAAGACCCACGGCGACCCATTCACGCCGCTCCTGAGGGCGTATGAAGGCGACCGCGTTCAGATCCGCCTGATTCAGGGCGCGCAGGAAGAACAGCACGGCTTCAACATGCACGGGGTCAAGTGGCTGTTCGAGCCCGGCACCCCCGGTCAGCCCACCCCGAACAATTCGGGCTGGAGGAACGGGCAGCAGATCGGGATATCCGAGCACTTCGAGTTCGTCCTCGACGGCGTGCTCGGTCAGAATAACAACGCGGGTGAGAAGAAGGTCGACTACCTCTACTCTTCCGCCTCGACCGACAACCTGTGGGACGGCCAGTGGGGCCTGATGCGCGCATTCCAGGGCGCCCAGCCGGGACTGGCGTACCTGCCGAACAACCTGGACGGCACCGCGAAGTCCAGCCCGCAGACCTGCCCGCAGGGCTCCCCTTTCCGCGAGTTCTTCGTGGAGGCGTGGGCCGCGCGCGACCTGCTGCCGGGCGGGGCCCTGGTATACAACCAGCGCTTCAACATCACCGACCCGAATGCGATCCTCTTCGTCGAATCTTCCGACGTGGCGGCGCTCCGCGCCGGTACCAGGAAGCCCGAGCCCCTGATCCTCAGGGCCGCGGCGGGCGACTGCATCAACGTGACTCTCCGGAACAAGCTGCCCAACGTCCTGCCCGAGCAGGATAGCTGGAACATGGTCCCGATGATCGTCAACGGCTTCAACTTCAACCAGGTCAAGGCGTCGAACCGCGTCGGCCTGCACCCGCAACTCCTGGCGTTCAACCCCCAGCTCAACGATGGCGCGAACGTCGGGTTCAACGAAGACTCGACCATCGGGCCGGGCCAGTCGTTCACCTACATCTGGTACGCGGGCGACCGCAAGGTCAGCGCGCAGGGCAAACCGGTCGGCGTTCCCATCGAGTTCGGCGCGACCGCGCTCAAGGACATGGGCGACGTGATCAAGCACAGCTCGCACGGGGCCATCGGCCAGCTCATCATCGAGCCGCAGGGGGCCACCTGGACGACCGTGGGCAACAGCAAGGCGACCGCGGACGTGAAGAATGCCGCCGGGACCCTCCTGTTCCGCGAGTTCTCCGTCCAGTATCAGGACGACCTGAGCCTCCGCCTCAACGGGCAGGTGCTCAAGAACATCGTGGAGGCTGACGACTCCGAGGATTCGGGTATGAAGGCCTTCAACTATCGCACGGAGCCTTTCTGGGCGCGGTTGGACTTCCCAATCGACCTCGGCCTCGAAGACCAGAACCAGAAGGATTTCTCGAACGTGCTGAGCTCCACGGCCAACAATCCGGGCTGCGGCGGCGCGTGCGGCGATCCCGAAACACCGATCTTCACGGCCAAGGCGGGCACTCCCGTCCGGTTCAGAGTCACACAATCGGCGGGTCACCCGCGCCAGCACGCCTTCACGGTGTTCGGCCACAACTGGCAGTTCGAGCCGTGGCAGAATAACTCGACGGTCCTGGGCTTCAACCCGCTCACTTTCGATATCGGCTCCGAGGGCGGTATCACGCCGATGCGTCACTTCAACATTCTGACGACGGCGGGCGGGCGCATGAAGATCACCGGGGACTTCCTCTACCGCTCGCAGGAGGCCTTCCAGTTCTCCGGCGGCGGCCTGTGGGGCATCTTCCGCGTGACCCCGTAATCAATCATCTTTCTCCATAAGGGCCGGCGGCAAACGGGCCGGCCCTTATACCTCCCGGCCCCCGGAGTGATTCAAAATATCATTCCGGGGGCCGCTTTGTTTTATTCTGAAACATGCCTCCCCCGCGCCCATTCCCGCATCTCGCGCTATCTCAGAGCTTGTGATGCCTGCCCCGACTGGCATGGTGATTGCTCTATATATTGGGCGAAAGACTGATAAATTGGTCTTCAACATCAAGGCTCCAGGGTGTGGGGCGATTCAAAGAAAAGGGGAAAGATAGATGAAGAGAATAGTATTGGGTAGTTTTCTCGGGTTGTTCATGTTCGGCTCGGTGATGGCCGCCGATGTTGTGAAGTTCACCTTCCCGAACGTCTCGTATCCTGATGGCACCGTCGGGACGATTCAGGCGGGCAGCAAGACGAACAGGAAGGGGACGGTGACGAACTGCGGCTACTACAGCAACCCGAATGATCGTTACCTCGGCGAATTCGAGAGCGACGAGTTTTCCTCGCGCAACGCGGACGAAGTGAAACAGTTCTGCCTGGACAATTTTAATAATAGACAGCAGTAATAATACCTCACCCACGGGGCGGGCGAATGCGGCCCGCCTCTTGTGATTCTCCACGGCGGAGAGCCGATAAACCGGTAAAACACGTTTATTGAATGGGGCGGGAGCAGAGCGAACTCCCGCGATGGATTTTTGCCCGCGGCGCGGGGACGGAAGCGCCCACGGGCCGGAAGAAGAGAGAACCCTATTGTGGTTCCGCGCCTTCAGGTTGAGGCACACTCAGAATCCTAATCGAGCCCGGTAACAGGCGGGCCGAATGAAGCGACTTTCAGACAACACGCCCTTCGAGGACGCGCTTGCGAGAGCATGCGGGCAGGACGCCTGCGCCCCGGCCGCTCCCTTCTGAAGGTCGCCGCGAACGAAAATCACGAGTTGCCTGCGGTCGGAAGTATGATCGCAGACAAATGCGGGGGGCCTGCCGGGGCCACGGGAAAGCCCCCCGCGAAAGAGAACCTCATTATGAAATTCAGGCAAGCCTTACTCATTCCGAACCCCATGCGCATCGGGTCGGCGATGTTGCTTTACATGATCTTCCTTCTGACGACCGCGGCGAGCGCGCAGGTCGGGGGCACCGCCGACATCAGCCCGGCCAGGTCCGCCGGCCCCGTTTCGATCAGGCCGGTCAAACCTCCCTCGACCGTGACTCAGCAGTTCGAGAAGGAAGGCATACAGATCGATTTCACGTTCAGCGCGTTGCCGGACGCCGATGGGAAAGAGCAAGGGCTTGTCGCCGGGGCCGACGCCACGGTCTCTTTCAAATTAACCGACAAGCGGACGGGCCAGCCCATCACCGGCCTGCACCCTAACGCATGGATGAGCGCGCGCAAGGGCGAAAACCCGCCGAACGAGGCCGAGTGCCGCGATAAGATAAAGACTTTCATGGGCGGGCTCCTGAGCGTCCGCCCCGACGTGGACTTGAACAGCTACGTGATGCTGACCATCAATCACGACAACACCATAACTTTCATCAACCCGCAGGTGGCCTTCAACATCACCAAGCTGGAGAGCATCATCCCCCTCCCCGGCCCCGGCGCGGACTGGGTGTTGTCCAAGGACAAGAACTTCCTCTACGTGACCCTGCCCGAGCAGTCCTCGGTCGCGGTCATCAACACGATCACGAGGAAGATCGTCGGCACCGTCAGCACGGGCGAGAAGACGCGCCCCATGAGGGTCGCGGTCCAGCCCGACGGGCGCTACGTCTGGGTCGGCCTTGACGGTTCCGCCCTGGCCGTCGCAATCGACACCGCCTCGAACAAGGTGGCGGCCACGGTCCCGGCGGGCGAGGGGCTCCACAACTTCGCCTTCACCGCCGACAGCCGCTTCGCCTACGTCACCAACAGCGCCGCCGACACCGTCTCGGCGATTGACACTCGCAGCCTCACGAAGGTCGCGGACATAAAGGTGGGCAAGACTCCGGTGCCGGTGGCCCTGAGCGCCGCGAGCGGCCTGATCTACGTGGCGGCGATCAACGGGGACAACCTATCCGTGATCGACCCCGACAAGCAGCAGGTGATCAGAGAAGTCCCGGTCGGGCGCGGCGTCGTCGCCTTCAGGTTCGACCCGGAAGGCAGGTTCGGATTCGCGGTCAATCAGGTCGCGAGCACGGTCTCGGTGATCGACGCTTCGACCAACTCGGTCATCGGCTCGACCGCCGTCGTCAAGAGCCCGGACCAGGTGACGTTCACCAGGCGTTACGCCTACATCCGGGGCACGGGCTCGGAAAAATTCTCTCTCATCGAAGTCAGCGAAGTCGCGAAGAAGGGCAAAGTCGCCCCCGTGGAAGTGCAGGCCGGGCGGCAGCCTGCCAGCATGTTCCCCGCGGAGATCGGGGTGGCCGATATGATCCAGCCCACGCCCGAGGGCAACGCGGTGATGATCGCGAACACGCCGGACATGATGCTCTATTACTACGTCGAAGGGATGATGGCCCCGATGGGGACGTTCCAGAATTATAAGCGGAGGCCGCACGCCCTGATGGTCATAGACCGCAGCCTCTCCGAAGTGTCGCCGGGCGTCTACTCGTCGCCTCTGAAGCTGAAATACGCAGGCCATTTCGACGTTCCGATGGTCATAGACCAGCCACGCATAATCAACTGTTTCGAGGCGAGGGTCGCGGACTCGCCCGACGGGGAGAAGCGCAAGCCCGTCGTGTCGGTCGCCCTGGAGCCCCTCTTCAAGGGCGGCAAGTTTAAGCCGGGCGACCCTGCCAGCCTCCGGTTCAGGGTCACCGACTCCCTGTCGAAACAACCCGTCTCGGGTTTGAAGGACGTTCAGGTCCTGACCTTCGAGCCGCCGGGAATATGGCAGCAGAGGCAGTGGGCGAAGGAGGCCGGCGACGGCGTCTATGAGATCACCCAGACGTTCCCCCGCGAGGCGCTGTACCATGTCATGGTGCAAATTCCGTCGCGAGGTGTAAGATATGCTGACTTTCCTTACACTCCCGTCCCCGTAATGGCGCAGGAGACTAAGGAGAGCCAGAAGTAGTTGAGACGGGCTCGAACGGTCGAGCCTTTTGCTCACCCGGCAGTAACAGGAGGTTCCAAAGATGATCCGAAAAGAAGCCGCCCGAGCCCAGTTCGCGTTCCTGCTAGTCGTTTGCCTGCTCCTCGCGATTGCGCCCGCCCGCGCGCGCGGCGCGTCGGCCGGGGGAGGCCCGCAGGAGAAACCCGCCGCCGCGCAGGACCCGAAGACTTACGTTTGCCCGATGCACCCGGACGTGACCTCGGAAGCGCCCGGCACATGCCCGAAGTGCCACATGCTCCTGAGGGTCAAAGAGCCCGCGGCCCCGGCCGACGCGCCGAAGAGCAACCCAGGGCGGACCGGGCTGGGCAGGATGCCGGACACGGTGGTCTACGATCAGGACGGGAAGAAACTGCGCTTCTTTTCCGATCTCGTTAAGGGGAAGACGGTCGCCATCAATTTCATATTCACCACCTGCACGACCATCTGCCCCCCGCTCACGGCCACCTTCAGGAAGGTGCAGCAGGACCTCGGGGACAGGGTCGGCAAAGACGTACACCTGATCTCGATCAGCGTGGACCCGACGACCGACGTGCCGGAGAGGCTTAAAGCCTTCGCCGCGAAGTTCAAGGCCGGCCCCGGCTGGTCGTTCGTCACCGGCAGCAAGCAGGACATAGACGTTCTGCTTCTCGCCCTGGGGGCGAGCGCCGCGGACAAAAACGATCACACCCCGATGATACTGGTCGGGAACGAGAGCGCGGGGAACTGGACCCGGACCTACGGGCTCGCGTCCCCCCAGACCATAGTCAAAGTCATAACCGACGCCGCCGCGGCGCAGTCTTCGGAGGCCACGGTCGAAGTCCCCGTGCCGGGCGGCGCTAGCGCCCCCGCGCCGGAACGCGCGGGGGCCGCCAAGACCCCCGACGTGAAGAACATGAAGGTCGAGACCCAGAAGGCGGCCAGCTATTTCCCGAACACGGAATTGCTCACGCAGGACAACAAGCCCGTCCGCTTCTTCGACGACCTGATGAAGGGGAAGGTCGTTATGATCAATTTCGCCTTCACCACCTGCACGGGCGTCTGCTCCCCGATGACCGCGAACCTCGCGAAGGTGCAGGAGTACCTCGGCGACCGCGTCGGCCGCGACATCAACATGATCACGATAAGCGTGGACCCGCTCATCGACACCCCCGAAGTCCTCAGGAAATACGCCGCGGGCTTCAAGGTGAAGCCCGGATGGTACTTCCTGACCGGGAAGAAAGATAATGTGGATCAGGTGCTCAAAAAATTGGGCGGGTACGTGACGGAGAAAGACAAGCACAGCGGCGTGCTGATCGTCGGGAACGTGGAGACGGGCGAGTGGAGCAAGATGTTCGCGATGTCTAACCCGTCGGAGATCGCGAACGTCGTGCGGAAGATCGCGGGCGCGAACCCTTGATGCGAACGGGCCACAGCCGAGGAATTATGAACCCTTCACCGCGCAGGTCAAGATTTCTGCTCGCCGCCATCGCCGCCATCGCCTTCTGCTCGCTGCTCTCGGGGCGCGGCGCGGGGGCGCAGGCGAAGGAAGAGCTCACGCCCCAGGAGAAGCGGGGGAAGCAGATATACCTCAAAGGCGAGAGCGAGGGGGGAGACATCAGTGCGGTGCTAGGCGCGAGCGACCTTGAGCTGCCGGCGACCTCTTTCTCCTGCGCGAACTGTCATGGGTTGCGGGGGGAGGGGAGTAAAGAGGGCGGGTTGCAGCCGCCCCCCATCGACTGGGCCGCGCTCTCGGCGTGGCAGACTTCGCCCCTCACGGGCCGCAAGCGGCCGCCCTACGAGGAGCAGACGCTCGCGCGGGCGATAGCGATTGGGCTGGATTCGAGCGGCGGCAAGCTCCACCCCGGGATGCCCAACTACAAGATGTCCCCGGGGCAGATGTCGGACCTCGTGGCCTACCTCAAAAAGATCGGGAAGGAGGCGGACTCGGACCGGGGGGTAAGCGATGACTCGATCAAGGTGGGCGCGGCCCTCCCCCTGACCGGGCCGCTGGCGCAGGTCGGCGATGACATAAGATCGGCTCTAGCGGCCTATTTCAACGACGTGAATGAAAAGGGAGGGGTCTACGGCCGCAAGCTCCATCTGGTCGTCGAGGATTCGCGGGGGGAGGCGAATGCCACCCTCGAAGCGACGCGGCGCCTGGTCGAGCGGGCCGGAGTCTTCGCCCTCGTCGGGACGTTCGAGCCGCAGGGGAGCGAAGCCACCAACTCTTTTCTGAAAGAGGCGGAGGCCCCACTGATCGGCCCGGTGACGCTCTCGCCGAGCCTCCCCTCCGTGCCGAACCGCTACGTCTTCTACCTGCTGCCGAGCTTCACGGATCAGGCGCGGTCGCTCGTGGACTTCCTCGGGGTCGAAGAGACCCGCCCGAAGGGGAGGCCCGCTTCGCGCATCGCGGTGGTCCACTCAAGCACGGGCTTCGACAAGGACGCGCTCGCAGGGATAAAGTCGCAGGCCGGGTTGTACTCGATCTCCATAGTCGCGGATCACGAGTTCGAGCCGGGCCGCCTCAACGCCGGGGCGGTCGTTGCGGCGCTTGTGGGTAAGAAGCCGGATTACGTATTCTTCCTCGGCGGCGCGGAAGAGTTCCTCGCCTTCGGGCGAGAGATGGAGAAGGCGAAGCTGGACGCGGGGCTTCTGAGCTCGGCCGTCATGGTCGGGCGGGGGGCGTTCGACCTCCCCCCCGGAGTCGCTTCGCGGACGTACCTCTCATTCCCGTCCTCGATGCCGGGCCGGGATGACTTTTCCGAATTCCTAGCGGTCATGCAGAAGGCCGGGGTCAACATCAGGAACGCCGCCTTCCAGGCCGTCGCCTTCGGGGCGGCGAAAGTGCTGGTCGAAGCGACCAAGAACAGCCGCAGGGAGTTGAGCCGCGCGGCCCTTGTCGATTCGCTTGAGCGGCTGCAAAACTTCAGGACCGGGGTCTTACCTCCCCTGACTTTCGGCCCCAATCGCAGGGTCGGCGCTGTCAGCTCTTACGTAGTCGGATTGGACCTGGCTAATAGGCAATACGTCCCTCTCGGTGATAGACTCTCTCCCAGGGGCGATCGCCGGTGAACGCCACGACAGAAATATATAAAAGGATAGTCAATGGTAGCCGCGTCCGACTACTTGCGGCTAGAGATCGGAGGATTAGATGAAGATCATTCAGGCCCTTATTGTTTTATCGCTTCTAAGCGGCGCGGCGCTCGGCCAGACGCCCCAGAGCGCCACGCAACCGGCTCCCGGAGCCGGTCCCAAGCCTTCCGCCCAGACGCCGGCGCAGAAGCCCGAAGTGAAGGAAGACTGCGGCTGCGAGTCCAAAGCGCCGCCCGACGTGGTCGCCACGATCAATGGCGTCCGCGTGACGATAAAGGACATCGACGAGCCCCTGAGGCCCAAGATCGAGGAGCTGCAAAAGCAGGTGATCGAGGCTCGCAAGAGGGAAGTGGACCTTCAGATCAATTCGAAGCTCCTGGAAGCCGAGGCCGCGAAGCGCGGCCTGACGACCACCAAGCTGATCGAGGCCGAGGTCATCAACAAGACCGTCGAGCCGACCGAAGCCGACGCGCAGGCTTTCTACAACCAGAACAAGGCGCGGATCACCGGCGAGTTCGCAGCCATAAAGAAAGACATCATCGATTACCTTCGTAACCAACGGCAGGGCGAGGAGGCCGGCAAGCTGGCCCAGAGGCTCAGGTCCGCCTACGACGTGAAGGTGCTCGTGACCGAAGCCACGCCCCCGGCCTCGCCTGCCGACCGCGCGCGCGTGTTCGCGACCGTAAACGGCAAGCCGATAACTTCCGGTGATGTCGAGGACTCCCTCAAGCCCCTGATCTACGACGTGCAGGACCAGATATATCAGCTGAGGAAGGCGCAGATCGATCTCAAGGTCAACGACACGCTGCTGGAGCAGGAGGCCGCGAAGAAGAAGGTGACGGCCCGCGCGCTGCTTGAGGCCGAAGTGGCTCCCAAGGTCAAGCCCGTCACCGACGAGGAGGCGAAGAAGTTTTACGACGAGAACAAGGGCCGCATAAACGGCACGTTCGAGCAGCTCAAAGAGCAGATCAAAGAGTACATGAGGCAGAACGAGGAGAGGAAGGCGATGGGGGATTACGCGGCGTCCCTGAAGAATGCGGCCTCCGTCACCGTGACCCTCCCGCAGCCGGAACTGCCCTCGTACACCATCGGCACCGAGGGCCAGCCGTCGAAGGGCGCGGAGAACGCCGAGGTGACGGTCGTCGAGTTCACCGATTTTCAATGCCCGATGTGCGCGAAGACTCACCCTGTGCTCGACGAGCTAGTGAAGGAGTACAACGGCAAGGTCAGGCTCGTCGTGAGGGACTACCCCCTGCCACAGCACGAGAACGCCTTCAAGGCCGCCGAGGCCGCCGAGGCCGCCAGGGAGCAGGGCAAGTACTGGGAGTTCGTCTCGCTGATGTTCGAGAATCAGAAAGAGCTCGGGGTGGTGAAGCTGAAGGAGTACGCGACCCGGCTCGGGCTCGACAGGAAGAAATTCGACGAGAGCCTCGACGGGGGCAAGTTCGCCGAGCAGGTCCAGAAGGACATGCTCGAAGGTCAGAAGATCGGGGTCAACTCTACGCCCAGCGTCTACGTTAACGGGGTGATGGTTAAAGACCGTACCAAAGAGGGTATAAAGTCGGCCATAGAGTCGGCCCTGAAGGTGCGGGTCGAAAGCAGAACTTCGAAGTGAGATAGGAAGTAAGATCGAATGAGCCACGGAGGGGGGTGAGTGAGATAGTCTTTCACTCACCCCCCTCCGTGCTTAATGAACACTCCCGGTATTAACTCGCGCGTCCCCTCGACTTTTATCCAGCCGTCGCCGGGTCTATGATCGACTTAATTTCCGAAATCCGGTTAGCGGGGAAGCCGCCCTGCCGCGCGTGCTCTTTGATCAACTCTTCGCTGGGCGCGAGGTAGACGCAGTAGATCTTGTCGTCGGTGACGTAGCTGTGAATCCATTGGATATCAGGCCCCAGGTTACGCAACACTCCGCACGACGCCTGCGCGATGGACTGCAACTCGACGGGCGAGAGGTTGCCCGCCCCCGGAATCTCTCTTTCGATTACAAACTTGGGCATGTCGGTTCTCCTTATTCGACTAAGTCTCCGCGGCCAACATCAGCTCTGTGGGTTTTGAGTCTGGTTCTGCAGCCTTGAGCGCAACTGCTGCAATCGTACCGACTCGCTCGGGGCGTCACTGGCATTCGGGTTACGGCGCAGGTATTCGCTCAGGCTCTCGATTGCCTGCGGGAGCTGGTTCTTGTTCGCGTAGGCGTAGGCCAGGAACTTGTAGGTGTCCACGAGTTCGGGCGCGCGCTGTTTCGCCAGCTCCAGGTAAGGCAAGGCCATGTCGAATTTGTTCTCCTTCACGTAGACCGCGCCCATGTGGAAGTTGAACATCGCGTTGTCCGGCTGGGCCTTGAGCGCGCGGGCGAAGCAGGCGCGGGCGCGTTCGAGGTTCTTCATTTCGGTCTCGAAGGTGTACGCCCTGCCCAGAGTGTCCCACAGCGTGCTCAGGTCTTCCTCCATCTTCAGGCCCCTTTCGCACAGGGCGATTGCGCGGTCGATGTGCGCGCGCTCCCTGGTCCCTTCGTAAACGAGGAGGTGGGCCGCGGCCAGGTTGCTCAGTACCGAGACGTTGTCGGGGTCGAGCTTGACGTACTGCTCGTAGGTCTCGACGATCTTATCCGCCCTCCCCTCTTTCACGTAATGGGTCCCGAGAACGTAGTAAGACATCGTCTGGTCCGGCGCGGCTTCGACCCCGTGGGTCCAGAGGGTCAGGTCGTCCTTCCAGACCGTATTCTGCGCGATGGTCTTGCCGGTGAAGAGCAGGACGATCACGACTATCACGGCCGCCTGCGCGGTCCGGCGCGTGCCGATGGCGAGCCACTGCTCGACCGGGAGCTTCGCGAGCCCCACCGCGACCAGCAGGGAGAAGCCCACCGAGGGGAGGTAGAGGTACCTCTCCTGCACCATGAAGCTTTCGGCGAACGCGCCCAGGTTCATCACCGGCAGCAGGTTTATCCCGAACCAGATGATCGCGAACCTAGCGACTAGGGAGTGGCGGAGTCGCCAGAGCCCGGACGCCAGGGCGATGACGAACAGCAGGGGCAGGATGAACCGGACGCTCAGGGCGCTCTGCACCATCGGCGTCTCGTGGAAGAGGGAGAGGTTCACGGGCCAGAAGAGCAGCCCGATGTATTTGGTGATGACCAGAGGGATGGTCATCAGGATGTCGACGTTCGAGTAGCGGGCGTAGGTCGTGTCGTTGAGCCAGAACCCGAGCGCGTACCTCCGCATCACGAAATATATTACGGAAGCGAGTATGAAGATCGCGCTCATGAGCGCGGCCTCCCTCACCCTCGCCCTCAGGGGCTTATCCTGATTGACGATGAAGACCTCGTAAGCCGCGATGAAGATCGGCAGGCTGACGGCCGGCTCTTTCGTGAAGGCGGCGCAGACGAAAAGGGCCAGCCCGGCCGCCAGGTACCCCAGACTGTTCCGCTCGCGGTAGAGCATGTAGAGGTAGAAGGCCCCCAGCAGGAAGATGGCGAGGATCGGGTCGGTGAAGCCACTTATCCAGGCTATCGACTCGCTCCGCAGCGGGTGGACCGCGAACAGGATCGCCCCGATTGCCGCCACGCGAACGTCTTTCGTGACCTTCTCCATGATGGAGAAGACGAGGTAGACGACGATCATGTGCATCAGGATATTCATCAGGTGCCAGCCCGGAGCCCAATCCCCGAAGGCCATCCACCCGAACATCATGTAGATGAGGACGGTAGGGCGGTAGTAAGGCGTGGTCGGCTTGATGGCCTCGTTGGGGTCCGCCTCCTCCTGCGCCCGCCAGAACCATGCCTCGGTGACCATCGCGGTCGGGATGTTCGAGAGGTCCTGGATGAAGGGGTTGGCAAGGATCTGGGTCGTGTCGTCGTACGCAAAGCCGTTGAATAGAGTGTTGAAAAACGCGACGAAGGTTAGCGAGAGGATCAGCCCTACGACCCACCCGCGCGACAGATTCCGGCTCGTCTCCGCAAACCGATGCTCTGGTTTCTTCTGTGCCCGCTGTCTCTTGGTCATCTGCTACCTGTTCATTATGATAAAGAATTTTAAAAGTTTTCAGGGTAAGAGAGATGCTAACGTGCGCTCAATTGAGGTGTCAATTGGCAAAGTCGCCGGGGTAGACGCGGGCCGACGCGGGTCAGACCAGAGGGGAGGCGTCTCTGGAAGGCCCTACTTTCTCGCCCTTCCGCCTCAGAGACCACCACACCCGCGCCACGTCGAGGATGGCTTCCTTCAGCACGTCCCGCCTCACGCCCTGGGCCTTCCCCGCCTGCCTCGCGGAGACCTCGACCGGGTACTCCGTGATCCTGTACCCGGCCCGCGACGCCTTGATGAGCCGCTCGGCTTCCGTGAAGGGCGACCTCGACACGAGCTCGAACCTCTCGATTATCTCCCGCCTCACCAGCTTGACCGCGCCCGCGTCGTACGTGCGGACCCCGAAGAGGGCGACCGGGATCAGGTTGAAGCCCCGCGACACGATCTCTCTGGCGAGCCCATAATGCTTCTTCTTCCTCGCCGCGATTATGATGTCCCAGTCCTTCCCCATCGAGAGCAGGTCGAAGAGGACGGACGTCTGCCACTGGCCGTCGGTCGAGTTGAGGAACACGAACTCCTTTGCGGCCTCCCTGTAAAGGTGCTCGAACGTCTCCCTGATGCCGAGGTTCCGCTCGTGGTGCAGCACGCGCACGCGGGGCAGTTTGCCCGCGACCTGATCGATGATTTCGCCGGTCCTGTCCTTCGACCCGTCGTCGCAGACGATGATCTCGTAATCGATCCCCGAGTTCGATAAGAGCTCGTGCGCTTCCCGAAGGACGCCCGCTATGGTCGCTTCCTCGTTGTACGCGGGGAAGCATACGGAGACGCTGGCAGAGAGCATTTCTTCCTCCTCCAGATCGGCGATCAACGCGGGGGCGGGGGCCGGCGCGCAGGCCGGGTCAGGCCTGTACATCGGCCGCCCTCTTCTCGAACCGGTTGATCGATTTGACGACCGCCTCTATCTGCTCGTCCGTAAGCTCGGCGAACATCGGCAGGGAGAGGGTCTCGTTCGCCGCGCGCTCGGTCACCGGCAGGTCGCCGGCTTTGTACCCGAGGTCTCTGTTCGCGGGCTGCAAGTGGGCGGGGATCGGGTAATGGATGTTGGTCTGGACCCCGTCCGCCTTCAGGTGCTCAATCAGCTCGTCGCGCCGGGGGGTGAAGACGGGGAAGATGTGATAGATGGGCCTCCCGTAATCCATCTCTTCCAGCAGCCCGACGCCGGCCCCCGAGAGGAGCCGCCTGTAGAGGCCGGCGTGCTCCCTGCGCGCCGCATTCCAGTCGTCGAGGTAGCGCAGCTTGACTCCGAGTATGGCCCCCTGAATGCCCTCAAGCCGGTAGTTGTACCCGACCAGCTCGTGGTGGTACTTGCGGCTCGACCCGTGGTCGCGCAGGAGCTTCGCGAGCTTGTGGAAGTCGGGGTTGCTCGTGACGACCGCGCCGCCTTCCCCGTAAGCGCCGAGATTTTTGCCGGGGTAGAAGCTGAAGCAGGCGAGGTCGCCCATGCTCCCGGCGCGCCTGCCGTTGTACTCCGCGCCGTGGGCCTGCGCCGCGTCCTCGATCACGATCAGGTTGTGGCGGCGGGCGATCTCAAGGATCGGGTCCATGTCGGCGCACTGCCCGTAGAGGTGGACGGGCATGATGACGCGGGTCTTCGGCGTGATGGCCGCCTCGATCCGCGCCGGGTCCATGTTGTAGGCGCGGGGCTCGACCTCGACCAGTACGGGGGTCGCCCCCGCGTGGCGGACCGCCGCGACCGTGGCCACGAACGTGTGGCTCACGGTTATCACTTCGTCCCCGGCCTTCACGCCCGCAGCCATCAGGGCGAGGTGGATGGCGCTCGTGCCGGAGTTGGTGCCCAGAGCGTACTCCGCCTGACAGAACCGCGCGAAGTCGGCCTCGAAACTTTCGACCGCCTCCCCGAGGATGAAGGAGCAGTCTTCTATGACGCGGTTGATCGCTTCATGCACTTCGGTCTTTATGCTCTGATACTGGGCCTTTAGGTCTACGAATGGAATCATTTATTCTCCCCTGAAGTTTTTAATTCGATGACGTTGCCGCGTTCCCTGAGGGACTTCTCGGCGGCTTCTAGCAGGCGGATTATTCGAAGGCCCGTCTGCCCGTCCGTCAGGGGGCGGGCCTTCCTGTAGATGCAGTCGGAGAAGTGGCTGGCCTCTTCCCTGAGCGCCTCGACGTTGTTCAGGCGCGGGGCCCACATGTCGCCCGAGCGGTAGCTGACGAGGAGGTCGTAGACGGCCTCGGGCCTTTGGGAGACCGTGATGCCTTTGTCGTAGACCTTGATCTTCTCGCTCGGCTCAAGGTCGTCGTAGACGATCATGCGCTCGCTCCCCCCGATCAGCGTGCGCCTCACTTTCACGGGGGCCAGCCAGTTGACGTGGAGGTGCGCGATCTGCCGGTCCGGGAAGAAGACCGTCAGGTAAGCCACGTTCTCGGGCTGGCCCGATATGTGGCTCATGCCGGTAGCCGAGACGGCTATGGGCGTGGAGTCGAGCACGTAATCCATGATCGAAAGGTCATGCACGGCTAGGTCCCAGATCACGTTCACGTCGTGCTGGAAGAGCCCGAGGTTCACCCGCACCGAATCGTAATAATAGATCTCGCCGAGCTGGTTGCTCTCCGTAAGCTCTTTGATCTTCCTCACCGCCCCCGTGTAAACGAAGGTGTGATCGACCATCAGGACGAGGCCGCGCCGGTCCGCCTCGTCGATGAGCCTTTGCGCCTGCTCGCTGTTGGAGGTGAGTGGTTTTTCAACGAGGACGTGCTTGCCCGCCTGAAGGGCCTGCAGCGCGAGATCGAAGTGGGACGAGACGGGGGTGGCGATTGCGATTGCGTCGACCGCGTTGTCGGCTATGAGCTCCCGGTGGTCGCGAACGGCGGTGACCGAGGGGTACCGCCTCTGCACCTCCGCGAGCCTCTGCGGGCGCAGGTCGCTCACCCCGACGACCGTCGTCTCGGGCGAGTCCATGAAGTTGCGCACGAGGTTAGGCCCCCAGTAGCCGTATCCGATCACACCGACACCGATCATAAAACTCCTGAATCGAATGGCAATTCGAACGTCTGTTATTGTTTGTTCTCTCGCTCTCGCGCGTCGCCGATGACGCGCGCGGGGACCCCGGCGACTATCGCGTAATCGGGGACATCGCGCGTGACCACGGCCCCGGCCCCGACCAGGGCGCCGCTGCCGATGGTTATTCCCGCGAGGATGGTGGCGTTGCTGCCGATGGTGGCCCTGCGCTTGACGGTAGTCTTTATGAGCTCCCAGTCCTCTTCGCCCGCGAGCTTGCCTTCCGCCGTCGTGGCGCGCGGGAGCAGGTCGTTGGTGAACATGACCCCGTGGCCGATGAAGACCTCGTCTTCGATGGTGACCCCCTCGCATATGAAGGAGTGGGAAGATATCTTGCACCGAGCGCCTATGAAAGCGTTCTTCTGAACCTCTACGAAAGCGCCGATCTTCGTCTCGTCCCCTATCGAGCAGCCATAGAGGTTAACCAGATCGGGCTGGAAAATCCTGACGCCTTCTCCCAAACGCACATCCGCGGTAACCGGCATATAATCTCCCTCGGCGAAACCCATTTGTGGGGTATCAAAGCTTGCCAACGCATCTCAGCTTGTGTAAGTGTCAGGCGGACTTTTCGGCAAGTTGACTTTCAAATTTCCGTCCTTCGCCCCCGGAATCGGCCTAACGCGAGGCAAAGGCGCTTACAAAATAAGCCGAAGTTTAATAGGACTGCGCCGATCATGTCAAACCCGTTTTCGGGCGGTCTTTCTCGAAACGGGGCGGGCTGTTCGGGCGCGGCAAGCATCGTTTGGCTAGAAGATAAGCCTCATTACACGCCCCATAATTCGCGGGCTCGTCCGTCGCCCTCTCACTGGTTTTGAATCCACCTGTCGAGCACCCAGGCCTCCGTGTCGGCGCGCTCCCCTTCGAGAAGCAGAACCTTAACCTTACTGCCCGAGCCTCCAAGGATATTAACCCGAACATTGTTCGAGACGTTGAAAGCCCTGCCCGATTCGATCAGGGTTTGTAGCCTCGCCCTGTCCTGAGATGAGAGCGCCGCTATCAGCTCGTCGAAGGACCGCTCATCAGAAGCGACGGCGACGGGAGTTCCGGGGTCGACGCCCCTGAGAGATATCCTCGGGCCGTCCTTCTCCTGCTGCGCGCGGGGGCTCCCGCCCGTCGTGTCGGCGGGCGGCCGGGGGAGGAAGAAGAGCGCGGCCACGATTGCTACAGTCACGCCCGCCGCCGCGAACAGGAGCGAGGGCCGGCTCCATAGCTTCGGCCTGAGCGTGACCGGGGCGGGGCGCGGGCTTTCGACGGCCCGCCCCGCGCCCTGACCGCGCGGGGCGAACGGCAGGCGGTCGCCGAACCTTCCGGCTACCGTGAGGCCGAAGATCGCGAGCAGGGCGATTCCCGAGATGATCGTCCCGAGCGTGCGGGGGAGGGTGTTGCCGAAGGTGAGCTCGACTTTGTGCTCGCCCGGAGGGAACTCAATGGCCTGCGAGCCGTGCAGGTCGGTCTTTATCTCCGCGGGCTTCCCGTCAATCTTCGCGGCCCAGCCGGGGTAGTTATAAGTCTTCAGCCTCATGAAGCCCGGCCCCTGCGAAGAGACGCGGACTTCTCTGTGCTGCGGGTCCCACCTGATGACCTCGCCCTTCGCGCTCTCGGGCACGAGCCTCACGAGCGGGACATCGGGCAGCTGGTCGGGCGGCGTGGCGCCCTTCGGGGTGAAGCCCGAATCGACGTAAACGGCGGGCGGCTTGTAGGTGGGGTTCGAAAGCGCGCCGATGATGACGTAGCGGACCGTGAAGAAGAAGGTCAGGATGAAGACCGCGACCACCGCCGCGCGGTAGAGCGGGATGGCCGCCGACGGCCTGTCGGCTTTAGCCCTCAACCTTTCGATGGCGACGGCGATGAGCAGGCAGGTGAAGAAGCCCGCGATTGCGAGCCACCGCCATGCGGGGGTCGCGACGTGAAGCCTCGGTATCAAACGCAGTATGAACCACGCGGGCCACGTGTTAAAGAACGTGGTGAGCACCGCCATCAGCACCCATATCCGCACCTGCCTCGCCGCGTCAGGGTCCGTCAGGTCCAGGCCTTCGCGTGTGGGCCGGGCTTTAAAAGCGGACGGCCCGAGGATAAGGAGGACGACCGCAAGGGTCAACACCTGCAACCCGAATATGAGAAATATCAGGACCATGAAAGGGCCGTCCGGCGTGGCGACCTTTATCAGAGTGTTCTTATAAGGAAGCGCCTCCGTGGACCACTCGTAAATGTATTTCGTTTCGAGGGCCGCCGGCAGCCAGTAGATCGCGCTCAGGAGCAGCCCGAGTGTCATCCCGGTGGAGATTCGGAGCCCGACTTTCCAGTCCCTCTCCGCCGCCGCCCAGACGAGCAGGTAAAGCGCGAGCAGGTAAGTGAAAAGATAGGCGACGGGCAGGTGTGTCAGCAGGTAAAGCCCATATATTAAACCGAGCGCGGCCATGTGCCGGGGCTTTCCTTCCCGCCCCGACTTGTAGGCGAAGTACATGACCAGAGGCATGAATGCGTAGCCCAAAAACTGGGGGATCGCCCCCTGCCAGTAGAGATTCAGAGTGTGAAAGGGGAGCAGCATATAGAGTATGGATGCCGCCCCGCTCCCGACCCTCCCGACGAAGAGGCGCGCGTAGAGGTAGAAGGCGAGCCCGGACGCCGCGAGCCCCAGGGCCGAGAGCGCGAAGAGGCCGTTGACCCAATCGTTGAAGATCGCGTTGAAGAGCGCCATCAAGTAGAACTGCCCCGGCGGGTAGAATACCATCGTGACCACCCCGTAGCCGTGATTGATATTTGGCAGCCACCTCGGGTAAATGACGCCCGACCTCAACACCCGGTCGAAGTCCTGAGCCTGCGGAAGGTGCATCACCAGATCATGCGTGACGATCAGCCTGTTGACCTCGCCCGTGTCCGGAGATCTTTCGTACCGGGAAAAGTAAAAGGGAGCGACCCCCGCGCTCCCGATCAGCAGGGCGACCGCGACGTAAATCGCCAGCCTCCTTAGTCTTCGCCTTCTTTCCGCGGGCGGCCTCACCTCCCCCGGCTCCTGGGACTGTTCGCTAGCCTGCATCTGTGCCTCGCAATGGGATCGGCGTTTAGGAGAGATTCTTCTAACACAACGAAAGACGGGCGACAAGATGGGGACCGGCATGTTCCCCCGCCCGTTCCCGCCGGTTGAATAAAGGGGAGGGTGTGTTATCATTCGTTTCTTTCCGGAGCGTAGTCTCGATAATCTACTTTAATCTCAAGAGCCTGTTTCAATGTCAGCGAAAGAACAACCCCCGATCCACCGCTCCGGCCAGACTCTCGAAGGCACCACCGGCCGGGCGGACGAACGGCCGGTGGTCGAGTTGTCCATCGTGATGCCCTGCCTTAACGAGGCGGAGACGCTTGAGGCCTGCATCAAAAAAGCCTTCGGCGCGCTCAGGTCCAACAACATCTCCGGCGAGGTGATAGTCGCCGACAACGGGAGCACGGATGGCTCGCAGAGGTTGGCGGCGGAGATGGGCGCGCGGGTCGTCTCGGTGGAGTCGCGCGGGTATGGGAGCGCGTTGATGGGCGGCATTCTCTCCGCGCGCGGGAAGTACGTGCTGATGGGTGACGCCGACGAGAGTTACGACTTCGGGGAGATCGGCCCTTTCGTGGAGAAGCTGCGGGCCGGGTACGAACTGGTCATGGGGAACCGGTTCAAAGGCGGCATCAAGCCGGGGGCCATGCCGAACCTTCACAGGTACCTCGGGAATCCGGTCCTGACGGGCATAGGCCGCCTATTCTTCCGCAGCCCGTGCGGGGACTTCCACTGCGGCATGCGCGCTTTCGACAAAGAGGCCATCCTGCGGCTCGACCTGAAGACGACCGGGATGGAGTTCGCGAGCGAGATGGTGGTCAAGGCGACCCTCCATAAGCTCAGGGTCTCCGAAGTCCCGACTACGCTCTCACCCGACGGGCGGAGCCGCCCGCCGCACCTGAGGAGTTGGAGGGACGGCTGGCGGCATTTGCGGTTCCTGCTCCTGTTCAGCCCCCGATGGCTCTTCCTGCTGCCGGGCATTCTGCTGATGCTGACCGGGCTCATCACCGGGGCCCTGTTGTTGCCCGGCCCGGTCCACGTCGGGGGGATCGGCTTCGACGTTCACACACTCTTGTATTCGGCCGTGGCGACGTTCATCGGGTTTCAGGCCATCCTGTTCGCCGTCTTCACCAAGATATTCGCCATAAGCGAAGGGTTGCTGCCGGAAGACCCCCGGCTCAAGAGGGTATTCAGGTACGTGAACCTTGAGGCGGGACTGATCGTCGGGACCGTGCTCGTCCTGCTCGGCCTCGGCGCTTCCGTCTACGCATTCATCTACTGGAGCTCAAGCTCCTTCGGCTCTCTGAACCCCTCGGAGACCTTCCGGGTCGTCATACCCGCGGTCACGGCGCTGACGCTCGGGAGCCAGATCATCTTCTCGAGCTTCTTCCTCAGCGTGCTCGGCATGAATCGAAAGTGACCCCGCGCGGTCATCTACCGGCCCGGCTCGACGAGCGAAGAGATCGCCGCGCGGTACCGTTCCGCCATCACCTCAAGGCTCCACTCGCGCAGGACGAGCGCACGCGCGTTGCCTGATATATTTCTGAGCAGGGCGGGGTCTTTGAAATAATCATTCAAAGTCTGCGCGATGGAGGGGGCCGAAAGCTCGACCGGGATGCAGGCGGCCTCGCTCTCAAGGACTCGCGCGAAGTTCTCCCCGCGGGGGACGGCGACCGGGACCCCGCTAGCCATCGCCTCCTGCACGCTGAGCGGGAACCCTTCGCCGAATGAAGGGAGCAGGAGCAGGTCCGACGCTTTATAAATCTCCTGCATCGAATCCGGGGGGACGAAACGCTCCCAGACGAGATTGCCATAATCCTTCGTGATTGAGGCGGCGAGGGGGCCGTCGCCGACGACGAGGAAACGACTCTGCGGCATCAGGCGGGAGACTTCCAGGAAGATTTCGATCCCTTTTTTCTTCACGAGCCTTCCGACGAAGAGGATGACGCGGTCAGATTCGCCGAGCCCGAGCCCTCTTCTCGCGGACGCGCGCTCCTCTTCGGATGGCGGGCGGAACCGCCGCGCGTCGACCCCGTTCGGGATTCCTATGGCCCCGTCAACTTCTTTGCCGAGCAGGCCCTCGACGAACTCGCGCGCGGTCGGGGTGCAATAGACCAGGAGCGACGCGCGCTCAAGCACGGCCCGCCCGAGAGTGCCGTAGGCCAGGCGCGCGGTCCCGTTCAGCAGGGCCGAGTCATAAGCGACCATACCGATGTGCTGCGAAAGTAGCACCTTCTTCCCCGACCTGCGGGCGAAGAGCACCGCGAGCGCGCTGCCCAGGTATAAGCAGTCATGAACATGGATAACGTCGGCCCATTCGACCAGCCTCGAAAGCTCTCTCACGCCGCCCAACCCCCACACGGGCAGGGGGACGCTGAAGAGGCTTTCGAGCCCGTTCCAGCAGGCCACTCTGATGCGCGACCCTTCCGCGGCTTCTGTCTCCCTCGGGACCCGGCTGGCGATCCAGCGGACTTCGAGGCCCGAATCCCCGTAGGCGTGGAAGAGAGATTCCGCGACGAGCTCGATGCCCCCTATGTGCGGGGGCATGTAGTGCGTGACGAGCGCCACGCGCAGGGGGCGGGACCCCTCGCCCCTGACGTGCGCGGAGTCTGGTCGCGGGTCGCGCCTTTCGGGATGTGCGGCAATGTGCATGGTTTATACCGGACTATTCTTCAATACGAAATCTATCAGGATCAATCAAGCCCAAAAAGTTCGCGAGTCGGCCCGAATAAGACGATCAAAGTCTTGATTCCGGCGGCGGGTAATAATATGATTGGCCGCGGCGGGTGGTACGTTGAATCCAACCGCGGCGAAATTTTCAGCTTGCGCGGCCGGTCAAGGCGCAATCCTATTTAAGCTTGATGGTATAAGCTGTACCGTACCGTCTCCTCCCATCAAATAGAGTAGAAGAGCATCGAGCCATGGGCAGTCTTGCGGGAGATTCACTTGGGCGTATTGAGATTCGTGTTCGCAGGCTTGCATAGACAGGTTATATTTTCCCGGTCTGTGGCTTATTGCCCCGAGAAAGGAGTCTGTGATGTCCTCAGGAAAGAGAACTGTAAAGACGAGGTCCCTTATGTTTCCGTATCGTTCCTCAATATTTATGCTCGTGACCTTACTGGTACTCGTAGCTAATGTCGTCGTCCCTATCAACTCAAGCTGGCAGACGGTGGAGGCGCAGGCGAGTTGCGCCCCGGTGAACGTGCCCGGCACCTCCGACATTTATCTGGCGGGGATGCCCGCCGGGTCGAGGGCCGACCGGGACGACTTCGCCCCGGCTCAATCCCCGATCCTCGCGAACGGGATGGTGACGCCGGGCGCGACCTTCACGTTCCCTAGCGTGACGGGTACCGTGAGTCACGGGCCTAACAACGGCTGCTGCGAGAGCACGGGCCCCGAGGGCGGGACCGTGATCGGCCATGACGTAGGCGCCCAGAACGGCATATCGAACATAATTACTCCTATCAATTCTTTAATCGGCGTGTTCCTCGGGCCGGGCGCGCCGAACGGCACTCCCGCCCCGCCCACGCTCGATTTCAGCACTCCCGCGAGCCGTGATTATTTGACCCTGAGCCCTCAGCTCAAGCAGGTCTTCTTCATCGGGAACGGGGTGACGAGCGGGGGGGTGGCCCAGCAGGTGATAGCTCCGCCGGGGGCGACCCGCCTGTTCCTGGGCACTATGGACGGTTACGACAACTTCACTAACACGGGTTCGTTCACGGTCCAGGTCTGCCAGGTGCCTTGCGCTAACCCCCCGAACATAACCGTGTCGAACACTCCCGGCCAGTGCGGGGCGAACGTGACTTTCCCGGCGGGCAGCGGGTCCTGCGCGCTCACGACGTGCACCCCGGCCTCCGGCTCGTTCTTCCCGGTCGGCTCCACCAACGTCACGTGCAACACGGCGGGCGGGGGGACGGTAAGCTTCACCGTCACGGTGAACGACACCCAGCCTCCCAGCGTCATCTGCCCGGCGAACTTCACGACCTCGAACTCCGTGGTCACCTTCCCGAACCCGACGGTCTCTGACAACTGCCCCGGAGCCACCGTGACCTGCGTGCCCCCGTCGGGCTCGACTTTCCCGACTGGCTCGACGACCGTCAATTGCACCGCGCGGGATGCTTCCAACAACACGGCCACCTGTAGCTTCGTCGTGACCGTGAACTCGGGCTTCGTATGCATTCAGGATGACGAGAACATAATCAACTTCATCAGGGTCAACCTGACCACCGGGGAGTACATGTTCACGAGCTGCCAGAATTTCAACCTGAATGGCACGGGCATAGTCAAGACGAAGGGCTGCTCCGTAACGGTCGAAGACATAAGGCCCGACCGGAGGGTCCAGATCCAGGTCGATGTCTGCCTCAGGCGAGGCACGGCCGCCGTCCAGAGCTTCACGGCGAACAAGACATTCCCGATCACGGACAGAAACATCGACAATAACCCCTGCGTCTGCCCCGCGCCGAACTAGGCGGGCGTTGACTCAACCTCTCACCGGAAGGCTGGCTGCCCCGCGCGGCCAGCCTTCTCATTTAGTGCCGGGCGGCGCGGCCTCGGGGCCGCCCGCGTTGCATATGGTCCGTGCGATTGCTAGACTCGATAACTCGGGGGGAAAATGGATATAAAGAGCGCGGATCAGACGGAAGAGGCCGCCGGCCTCAAAGGCACGGTAGTCAGGAGGGGCTTCGGCCTCAAGAGCGAGATACGGGAATTCCTCGCGGTCGATTACCACAGCGACCTCGTGGACCGGATAAAGAGCCAGGGCCATGAGCTTAAGGTGGGCCGCCTCAGGTTCCGGCTGGCCGAGGAGTTCGGGTTCTGCTATGGCGTCGACTTCGCGCTCAACCTCGCCTACGAGACGCGGCAGAAATTTCCCGATAAGCGAATCCTCCTGACCAACGAGATCATCCACAACCCGCGCGTGAATACGCGCCTGCACCAGATGGGTGTAGAGTTCATCGACTCCGCCCCCGGCAGCCCCGACAGGTTCGCGAACGTCACCTCCGAAGACGTTGTCATGATCCCGGCTTTCGGGGCCCCGGTGGATGAGTACAGGCAGCTGAAGGAGAAGAACTGCATCGTCGTCGACACCACGTGCGGCTCGGTCGTCGCGGTCTGGAAGCGCGTCGAGCGGTACGCGGCCGAAGGGTTCACGGCGGTCATCCACGGCAAGCACCAGCACGAAGAGACTCGCGCGACCAGCTCGCAGGCGCTCAAGTATGAGGGCGGGACTTATCTTGTAGTGCTCGATAAGCACGAGGCCGAGTACGTCTGCCGCTACATCGTCGAGGGCGGGGACCGGGAGGAGTTTCTTTCGCGGTTCGCGGGCTCCTGCTCGCCCGGCTTCGATCCCGACACCGACCTCAACCGCGTGGGCCTCGCCAATCAGACCACCATGTTGAGCAGCGAATCTCTGGAGATCGCCGACATGTTCCGCGAGGCAATCGAGAAGAGGTACGGGAAGGAGTCGACGCAGGACCGGTTCCGGCATTTCGACACCATCTGCACGGCGACCCAGGACCGGCAGGACGCGGTTAACAAGCTCGTGCGCGAGGACATCGACCTGATGATCGTCATCGGGGGCTACAACAGCAGCAACACGAGCCATCTGGTCGAGATTTCGAGCCTGCACAAGCCCGCATATCACATCTCCGACGCGAGCTGCATAATCTCGTCGTCCGAGATCAGGCATAAGCCGGTGGGCGGGAATGAGGAGGTCGTCACGCGGGACTGGCTGCCGGGCGGCGAGGTGACGGTCGGGATAACGGCGGGCGCTTCGACTCCCGACCAACTGGTCGGGGGCGTGATAGACCGCATAGTCAACTGCTGCTCCGAAGCCTGAGGCATTCACCGGGCGCAGGATTCCGTCGACCTCTCCCCCGCAAACCTGAAGAGGCTGAACGGCTCCATATCTTCCGCCGCACTGCCATCGATAATGTACCGGGAGATCAGCTCGGCCGTCCGCGGCGCGAGCAGCAACCCGTTCCTGAAATGGCCCGTCGCAAGCAGCAGGTTATCCACGCCCGTTGGGCCGAGCACGGGCAGGTGATCGGGGGTGTCGGGCCTCAGGCCCGACCACATCTCCACGACCTCGAAGCTCTCCAACTCGGGGAGCAGGTTGATCCCGGCGGTCAGCAGGGAAGCGACGCCCCCGGGAGTGTTGCCTTTTTTGTAGCCTTCGTATTCGACCGTGGCCCCGATCAGTATCCGGCCATCGAGTCGCGGGACCAGATAACATTCCTTCGAATGAATGACGTGGCGGATGGGGGCCGCCGGCCCTTTCACCGCGACCATCTGCCCGCGCACGGGGACGACTGTGACATCGAGGCCCGCGCGGCCGAGCAGACGGCTCGACCAGCTTCCGGCCGCTACGACGACCACGCCAGCCGCGAAACGGCCTCGCCCCGTCTCCACGCCCGCGGCCCTCTCCCCGTCCACGAGTATCTCTCTCACCTCTTCGCCTTCGACGACCCTCACGCCGGAGCGCCCCAGAACTACCGAGAGCGCTTCCATCACCCTGCGGTTTTCAACCTGGTGCTCGAAAGGGAGGTAGAGCCCCCCGACGTTGTCGCGCCGGATGGCCGGTTCGAGCGCGTTCAGGGCGGCCCGGGTCAGGGGCTCAAGGGCGAGCCCCGCGGAGGTCTGCCAGCCCGCCCACTCTTCGGACTCTCTCCTCTCGTCGTCGTCGAAGAAGACCCTCAACGTCCCTTCGTCCCGGTACTCGACGTCGAGGCCGGAAAGCTCGGAGAGTTCGTGGGCGAAGTCCCGGTAGAGCCTGAAGCTGTCGAGGCAGAGGTCGAAGAACGGGCCGGGGCCGTAGGCCTCGGTCTGGGGCGCGAGCATCCCCGCGCCCGCGCGCGACGACTCGCACCCCAGGCTGCCCCTCTCGACGACCGTGACTCTGGCCCCGGCCTGCGCGAGCCTGAAGGCTATCGAAGACCCGATCACCCCGCCCCCGACTATTACCACGTCCTGTGTCATACCCGTTCATGCTAGCACCACACGGGCGCTCCCCGCGACCTTGACTAACCCGGCCGCTCCTTATATTATCGAACACTCGTTCGAAATTGTTTTAGCGAACGCTTAATTATGCCGGGTGAGTCTCAATCAAGATACGACCAGAAGCTCGTCTACGTGCTCAAGACCTCGGCGGCGATCTTTGCCGAAAAGGGCTACCATCCGACCAGCATCCGCGACATCGCGCGCGCGACAGGCATGAGCCTTTCGGGGCTCTACTACTATTTTTCCAGCAAGGAAGAGCTGCTCTTTCTCATTCAGGACTATTGCTTCGGCACGGTCCTCGAAGAGAGCCGGAGGCTGCTGGCGGGCGTGGACGACCCGGTGCGGCGCTTGAAGCTGCTGATAGAGAATCACCTGAACTATTTCGTGAACAACATGAACGAGATGAAGGTCCTTTCACACGAGGCGAACTCGATAAGCGGGGACCTGTTCAGGAAGGTGAACAACAAGAAGCGCCAGTACGTCGACCTCGCGATGGGCCTCGTCTCGGAAATCGCGCGGGAGCACAAGGTCGAGGGGGTGGACGTGAGGGTGGCGACCTTCTCCCTCTTCGGGATGATGAACTGGATATACAACTGGTACAACCCGCGCAAGGACGTGGACGCGGCGGGGCTGTCGCAGAACATAACGGCCCTGTTCCTATCGGGGTTCCTGGGCGGGAAAGCGCCCCAGGCCGAGAAGATCGAGACGGGGCGCGAGTCGCACCTGGACCGCAACGTCTCCGTCTGGCAGCAGTGACCCGGCGGGCGACCGCTTTCGCCCTATAAATATCGGGAGAATCTTATGACTAGAGAAGCAATGGAGAACAGGCTGGTCAACTACACCGCGGAGAATGGGATCGCGGTCATCGAACTGAACGACCCGCCCGCGAACACTTACACCTACGACATGATGCGCGACCTCGACGACGCCATCCTCGAAGCCCGACTCGACGAGGACGTTCACGTCATCGTGCTGCGCGGGGCGGGGGAGAAGTTCTTCTGCGCGGGCGCGAACATCAAGATGCTGTTGAGCGCGACCAAACAGTTCCGCTACTTCTTCAGCCTGCATGGGAACGAGACCCTGATGCGGCTGGAGAACACGCAGAAGCTCGTCATCGCCGCCATAAACGGCCACGCGGTCGGGGGCGGCCTTGAGATCGCGCTCGCCTGCGACATCCGGATCGCGAAGCGGGGCCCCGGAATGCTCGGGCTCCCCGAGATCAACCTCGGCCTGCTCCCCGGGATGGGAGGCACGCAGAGGCTCCCGCGCGTGGTCGGGAAGGGCAAGGGCCTTGAGCTGTTGATGACCGGGCGCACGATCTCCGTGGACGAGGCGCTCGAGATCGGCCTCGTCAGCCACGTCTTCGAGGAGGAGAATTTCTTCGAGAAGGTGCTCGAATACGCGGGCCAGTTCGTCGCGCCCGCGAAGGCGAGCAAGGCCGTCGGGCTCATCAAGCGGTCTGTTCAGACCGGCCTCGAACTGCCGCAGGCCGAGGCGCTCGCGCTCGAACGCGAGCTGTTGCAGCAGCTCTTCGAGAGCGAGGACGCCGAAGAGGGCCTGAAGGCTTATTCGCAGAAGCGGCAGGGTCAATTCAAGGGCAGGTAAAATGGGGCCGGAGTCGTACGGCCAGCCTCGTCGTCCCGCTGGCGGCGGCCCCCACAAACGGAGGAGTTAAATGGCGAAGATGTTTGTAGCAGGAGAGTCTATCGATTCCGCGTCAGGCGAGACTTACGAAGTCCGCAACCCGTCCACGGGAGAGGTGGTAGACACGGCCCCGAAGGGCAACGTCGAGGACGCCCGTAGGGCGATAGACGCGGCGTACCAGGCATTCGATTCGTGGAGGCAGACTTCGGCCGAAGAGCGCGCGAATCTTTTATTCAAGTCTATCGAGGCGGTCGAAGCCGAGCGGAAGGGCCTCGCGGAACTGCTCAGCCGTGAGCAGGGGAAGCCCCTCATGGAGGCCGGGGGCGAGATCGAGCACTTCATTCACGGCATCGAGTTTTACGCGGGGCTCGCCTCCAAGGTGCGCGGGGCGCACGTCCCTCTACCCGCCAAGAACGCTTACGGCATGGTCGTCCATAAGCCGCTCGGCGTATGCGGGGCCATCGTGCCGTGGAATTTCCCGATCACCCTGATGGGCACGAAGGTCGGCCCCGCGCTCGCGGCGGGCAACACGATTGTCGTGAAGCCGGCTTCCACGACCCCTTTGACGACCATCCGCATCATCGAGCTGATGAACCAGGCCGGGTTCCCCGCGGGCGTTCTGAACGTCATCACCGGGCCGGGCGGGGTCGTCGGCGAAGAGCTGCTCCGCAACCCGAAGGTCCGCCGCATCGCTTTCACAGGCGAGAGCGGGACCGGCAAGCACGTGGCCGAGGTCGCCTGCGGGGACTTCAAGCGCGTGACGCTTGAGCTCGGGGGCTCGGACCCGATGATCGTCTGCGACGACGCGGACATCCCGAAAGCCGTGCAGGGCGCGATGGTGGGCCGCTTCTGGAACGCCGGGCAGGCTTGCCTAGCCGTCAAGCGGCTCTACGTCTTCGATCAGGTCTACGACGAATTCGTCAACGCTCTGGTCGGCAAGGTCTCGCGCTACGAAGTCGGCGATGGGCTGACCAAGGCCGAGAAGCCGAAGATTCGCATGGGCCCGCTCCACACCGCCGCGCAGCGCGACGAGATCGAGGCCCAGGTCAAGGACGCGATTGATCGCGGGGCGAAGGTCCTTTTAGGCGGGGCGAGGCCCGAAGGGGCTCAGTACGAGAAGGGCTTCTTCTTCCAGCCGACGATCCTGACGGACGTGCCGGACGACGCGAGGGCCGTGCGCGAAGAGACCTTCGGCCCGCTGCTCCCCATCTTCCGCGTCGGGAGCCTCGACGAAGCCATCGAAAAAGCGAACGGCTCAATCTACGGGCTCGGCTCGTCGATCTGGACCAAGAACCTCGATAACATCGAGACGGCCATCGACAGGATCGAGGCGGGCAACGTCTGGGTGAACTCGCTCCACTACGGCTACGACGAGCTCCCGTTCGGGGGGGTCAAGGCGAGCGGCTTCGGCAGGGAGCACGGCCCCGAGGCTCTCGATTATTACCTTGAGCCGAAGGGCGTCGTCATCACGAGGTAGTCGGAAGGGTAGTCGGGACCGGGCGGATTAAAGAAAGCGCCGGGGCGGCGCGTCGACAGAGCTTGCCGACGCGCCGCCGGTCCGGGGCTCGGGAGATTTCAAATGGCTCAGATGTTGATTGGGGGAGAGTGGGTCGGGTCGCGCAGCGGCGACATGATCGAAGTGGTGAATCCCGCCACGGGGGAGGCGGTCGATACCGCCCCGCGCGCGACCGTCGAAGATGCTCGCGAGGCCATCGACGCGGCGGAGGCCGCCTTCGCCGTCTGGAGCGAATGGACCCAGGCGAAGCGCGCGGATGTCCTGCGCCGCACCGTCGAACTTATCAGGATGCATGAGAAGGAGCTCGCGACTCTGCTCACCAAAGAGCAGGGCAAGCCCATCCGCGAAGCGGTCCTTGAGATTCGCCGCTACGCCCACACTATCGAATACTACGCGGGCCTCGGGAAGAACATTCGGGGCGGCTATATCCCGCAGATCGACGACGGCAAGTACGGGATGATCATCAAGCGCCCGCTCGGGGTGTGCGGCGCGATAGTCCCGTGGAATTTCCCCGTCTCTCTGATGGGGAACAAGATCGGCCCCGCGCTGCTCGCCGGGAACACCATGGTGATCAAGCCGGCCGAGACGACGCCCCTGACGGACCTCAGGGTGGTCGGCCTCTTCGAAGAGGCGGGGCTGCCGAAAGGGGTCATCAACATGGTGACGGGGCAGGGCTCGGTCGTCGGCGAAGAGATAGTCACCAATCCGAAAGTCAGGAAGATCGGGTTCACGGGCTCGACCGACGTGGGCCGCCGCGTGATGGCGAGCGCCGCCAGCACCATCAAGCGCGTGACGCTTGAGCTCGGGGGCTCGGACCCGATGATCGTCTGCGACGACGCCGACTTGGACGCGGCTTCGAAGGCCGCGTCGGTCGGGCGCTTCTTCAACTGCGGGCAGGCGTGCCTCGCCATCAAGCGGCTCTACCTGTTCGACTCCATAGCCGACGAGTTCATCGACAGGCTCGTAGCGAGGGTTAAGAAACTGCGGGTCGGGAACGGGCTCGCGGAAGGCACGGTCATCGGCCCGATGCACAGCCGGGGCCAGCGCGACGAGGTCGACTCGCAGGTCCGGGACGCGCTCGACCGCGGGGCCCGCGCCCTGACCGGCGGCGGGATGCTTAATGGCGAAGGGTACGACAGCGGCTACTTCTACGCGCCGACCCTGCTGGTCGATGTCCCCGAAGACGCGAGGGTCGCGACCGAGGAAGTCTTCGGCCCCGCGCTCCCCATCTTCCGCGTCGGGGATCTGAACGAGGCAATCGATAAGGCCAACGACTCCATCTACGGGCTCGGCTCGTCGATCTGGACCAACGACCTGAACCGGGCGACGCGGGCGGCCGAGCGGATCGAGGCCGGCTACACGTGGATCAACTCCCCGCAGACGATCTACGACGAGCTCCCGTTCGGCGGGTTCAAGCAGAGCGGGCTCGGGAAAGAGCACGGGATCGAGGCGCTCGATTACTACTCAGAGACCAAGGCGGTCGTCGTCAGCACCTCGGCGGGGCCGTCGGGCAGGGCGGAGTTCAAGGGGGAGTGACGCGGCTGGTTTTACCCCGCGCCTTTTCGTATGATTACACCTCCGCGGAAGGGCGCGCGTTTCCCAGAACAGGCAATGGAATATAAGACACTTCTTTTCGAGCTTAAAGACCGGATCGCGACCATCACCCTCAACAGGCCCGAGCGCCTCAACGCGATCAACGACGATATGCGCGCGGACTTCTCCCGCCTCTTCACCGAGCTCCAGACCAACGAAGAGATCGCCGTGGTCGTATTCACGGGGGAGGGCCGCGCCTTCTCCGCCGGCGGCGACATCGAGTACTTCGAGCGGGAGTGGAAGACGGCGAAGTTCCGCGCGGAGAACCACAGGCTCACGCAATTCTTCGACGAGCTTGAGCTGATCGAGAAGCCCGTGCTGGCGGCGATCAACGGCCCCTGCACCGGGGCCGGGCTTCAGATAACGCTCTCCTGCGACATCCGGATCGCTTCCGACCAGGCGCGCTTCGGCTTTCGCGAGAACAACATCGGCCTCATCCCCGGAGCCGGGGGCTGCTCGCGGCTGGTTAAGCTGATCGGGTATGGCAAGTCCAAAGAGCTGATCTTCACGGGCGAGATGATCTCCGCGAGCGAGGCCGAGCGCATAGGGCTGGTCAACCGGGTCGTCCCTCACGACGAGCTGATGGGCCACACGAGGGCCCTGGCCGAGCACCTGCTGACCCGCGCGCCGGAGGCCCTGGGCATCGCCAAGCGCATCCTGTGGCACTCGGTCACGAGCGACTTCCAGACCGGGCGCATGCTTGAGGCCCTCGCGCAGAGCGTGCTCATTAAATCGGAAGACCACCGCGAGGGCGTTCGCGCCTTCCGCGAAAAACGGAAGCCTCACTTCAAGGGCGAGTAGCTATTCTCCTTTCAAATATGGGATCGTATTCGAACGACTGTCATGGGGCTTTAGCTCTACCCTGAGCCGGCCCCGCACCCGCCGATCAAGGGCGAGTAGGGGATCGAGATGGAATTCGAAAACATATTGTTCGAGAAGGAGGGCGCGGTCGCGCGGATAACTTTGAACCGGCCCGAGAAGCTGAATGCGTTCGTCGGGACGATGAGGGAGGAGATTCACGCGGCGCTCTGCGAGTGCGAGTCCGAAGAGATTCGCGCGGTCGTGCTGACCGGCTCCGGCTCCGGCTTCTGCTCGGGGGCCGACGTGAGGTTTCTCGCGAAGGTGAGGAACACGGGGGACGCGCGGTCGCTCGACCGCGTGCTAGCCTCGGCGCGCAGGGTGGTCTCGAAGATCCGCGACCTGCCCAAGCCGGTCGTCGCGTCGATCAACGGGCCGGCGGCGGGCGGGGGCATCAACCTGGCGCTCGCGTGCGACATCCGGGTCGCGAGCGAGAATGCCACCTTCGGGGAGACGTTCATCCGCCTCGGCCTCCACCCCGACTGGGGCGGGACCTTCTTTCTCCCGAGGCTCGTCGGCCCGGCCGTGGCGTGCGAGATGATGATGGGCGGGGATGTCGTCTCCGCCCACGAGGCCATGAGGCTCGGCCTCGTCAACGTCGTCGTGCACCACGACATGCTTGAGCTGACGACCCAGAAGATGGTCCATAAGCTGATCCGGAATCCGCCGGCGATCAACGCCATGATCAAAAGGGCGATATACAGGAGCTATCACGCGAGCTTCGACGAGATGCTCGACTACGAGACGGAGGCGCAGAAGGCTTGCTTCGAGCTGGAAGACTCTTCCGAGGGCTTGAACGCATTCGTGGAGAAGCGGCAGCCGGACTTCGAATGAGTGACTTTCGGATGAGCCGCCGGGGCGGAGCCCGCCGAGTCAAGGCGGGTCAAGAGATCAATAATGGCAATCGAAAAAATATCGGTGATCGGCGCGGGGACGATGGGGCATGGGATCGCGCAGGTGTCGGCGCAGGCCGGGTACTCCGTCGCGCTCTACGATGTCGCCCCGGACTTCGTCGCGCGGGGCATTGCGCGGGTCGAGGAGAACCTTAGAAAGGGCGTGGACCGGGGCAAGACGACCGCGCGGGAGATGGAGGAAACCCTCTCCCGAATCCGCGCGGCCTCCGCCCTCGAAGACGCGGCGGGCGACGCCGACCTCGTCATCGAAGCGGTGGTCGAAAGGCTCGACGCGAAGCAGGAGATTTTCCGCGAGCTGGACCGGCTCTGCAAGCCGGGGGCCCTGCTCGCCACCAACACCTCTTCGCTCAGCGTCGAGTCGATAGCGTCGGCGACCGCGAGGCCGGACCGCGTAATCGGCATGCACTTTTTCAACCCGGTCCACATAATGAAGCTGCTTGAGATCGTCGTCGCGCCCGGCACGTCCGAGCAGACCCTGGCCGGGGCGCTCGAAGTGGCGTCGCGCATCGGCAAGGACGCGATCACGGTGAAAGACACTCCGGGGTTCGCGACCAGCAGGCTCGGCGTCGCGCTCGGCCTCGAAGCCATGCGGATGCTCGAGGCGGGGGTCGCGAGCGCCGAAGACATCGACAAGGCGATGGTGCTCGGTTACAACCACCCGATGGGGCCCCTGCGCCTTACAGACCTTGTCGGCCTCGACATCAGGCTGAGCATAGCGGAGTACCTGTTCGAGAAGCTCGGCTCGGAAGTGTTCCGCCCGCCGGATAACCTCAGGCGGAAGGTCGAGGAAGGGAAGCTCGGCAGGAAGACGGGCGAGGGCTTTTACAGGTGGGATTGATTCGGCTCGAATAATTTTAACGGGGGAGCGTAATGGCTTTAGAAAACGTTTTGATCGAGAAGCGCGGCCGCGTCGCCATCGTCACGGTGAACCGGCCCGACAAACTGAATGCCCTGAACATGCGCACGCGGGAAGACATACTCGCGGCGCTCGATGAAATCCAGGCCGACGATGAGGTGCGGGTGGTCGTCCTGACCGGCGCGGGCGAAAAGGCCTTCATCGCGGGCGCTGACATCAGCGAGTTCGCGGGGATGACGGCGGTCGGACAGAGGCACGTGATGAAAGGGCGCAGGGCCTTCGACGCGATGGAGGACTTCCCGAAGCCGGTCATCGCGATGATAAACGGCTTCGCCCTGGGCGGCGGGTGCGAGCTCGCGATGGCCTGCGACATCCGCATAGCTTCGACCAGGGCGAAGCTCGGGCAGCCGGAGATCAAGCTCGGGATCATACCGGGCGGGGGCGGCACCCAGCGGCTCACGCGGCTGATCGGGGAAGGGAAGGCGATGGAGCTCATGCTGACCGGCGACATGATCAGCGCGGAAGAGGCCGAGCGGCTCGGCCTCGTCAACTACGTCGTCGCGCCCGAAGAGCTTGAGGCGAAGACGATGGAGCTCGCCAACAAGATCGCCGAGATGAGCCCTGTGGCGCTCGCGATGGCAAAGCAGTCGGTCAAGAATGCCGCGCGGCTCGACCTGCGCGCGGGGCTCGACGCGGAAGTCGATCTCTTCGCGCTCTGCTTCTCGAGCGAGGACAAGGAGGAAGGGGTGCGCGCGTTCCTCGAAAAACGGAAGCCGGAGTTCAAGGGTAAGTAGGCGGGCCGGTGGCGGGGGCCCGGGCCCCCGCCACCTTCGGCTCGATCAGTTCTGCGCGGGCGTGTCGGGCTTCCGCTCCTCCGACTTTTTCTTCGGGTCGCCTTTCAGGCGCGCGTCGTACCACGCGATTATTCTTCTGTGATAATCCTTCACCTCTTCGACGCTGGACGTGGGCATACCGTGCCCGCCGTTCATGTAGTTCACCCATTCGACCTCTTTGCCCAAACGCCTGAGCGCGTAATACATCTCCATCGCCTGCCGCGCGGGCACGTTGTGGTCCTGATCCCCGGTGATCAAAAGCAGAGGGGTCTTGATGCGGTCGGCGAACATTATGGCCGAGTGCTGGATGTACTTTTGCGGCTGCTGCCAGAGGGTCGCGCCGATTCGGTCCTGGCTCTTTTCGGGCGCGTGGATGTTCCTCACGCCGAGCCTCGGGCTGTCCGTGTAGAAGCTCACCATGTTCACTTTGCCCGATATGTTGATCGCGGCCTTAAACCTGTTGGTCTGCGTGATCAGCAGGTTCGTCGCGTAACCGCCGTAGCTGGTGCCCTGTACCCCGAGCCTTTCGGGGTCGGCCACGCCCATGTCGATCAGCTTGTTGGCCGCCGAGGTCACGCCCTTGACCCATGCCTCGCCGGGGTAGCCCTGTTCGAGGGTGACCGAGGGCTGCATGACCGCGTACCCGTTCGACGTTAAAACGTTGATCGTCCCGTTGAAGTTGTCGTCGAAGAACTGCTCGTACACGTTGAAGACCGTCGGGTACTTCTTCCCCGGCTCGTAGTCCGAGGGGTAGTATAGAACGCCCGCCGTCTTGTTCCCGTCGGCGTCGAGGTAGGTTATCAGCTCGGTTCTGCTCAGGCGCTTGGCCTTCAGCTGGGGGTTGGCGTCGGTGAGCCGCCGGACGTTTTTCATGTTCGAATCGGCGGCGTAAAGGTCGGCCGGCCTGTTGCCTTCGGCCGAGCTGAATATGATCGTGCGGCCGTCGCGCGAGACGCGGTAGCCCGAATTGTTCCGCGAGCCCTTCATCAGCTCTTCCACCTGCTTCGTCCTCGCGTTGTACCTGAAGAGGCCGCGCTCCCATTTCGTGCGCGACGAGTAGGAGAGGTAAATCGCGTCGCCCGCCGGGCTCCAATCGACGACCTGATAGCGCGGGGCCTCCTTATCCTCTTCAGGCATCTTCAGGAAAAGCTCTTTGCCGCCGGTCGCGGTATCGACCAGCCAGAAGCCTTCCTTGTTCGACGCGATGAGAGATTCACCCTTGGGGCTCAGGCGCACGGCGCTGAACCGCTCCTTCTCTCTCTTCTGCCTGTCAGCCTCGGCGGAATCGCCGCCGGGCTTATCCGAGACCTTGTCCGGGCCCGCCTCCTTCTTCTCGCCCTCTTCGCTCTTTTTCCCGGTGATCTGGCGGGGCTCCTTGTCGTCGATTGAGCCGAAGAACAGATTGCCTTCTTTCGAGAAAGCGTAGCTGCGGCGGTCCGCGGACCAGATCAGGTTTATGCCCTTCGTGGACTTCAGCACGGTGCGCGGCTGCCCCCCGCCGGTGCTGAGGACCTGGACCTGATTGTCGACCCCGAATATCACGTCGTAATCGGTTTTGGTGCTCTTATCTTCATAGTAGGTGACGAACGAGCCATCCTCCGACGCCTCGAATGAGCTGAGCTTAGTTTCGGGCAGGAACTCGCCGGTCTTCTTAGTCTTCAGATCGAAGGTGGCGATGGAGCGGAGCGAGGACATGCGCCTCAGGTCGTCCCAGGAGAGGAAGGGCTCTTTGCTCGAAAGCACGACGACCGGCCCGCGCGTCTGCTGCCTGAACGACTCGCCCGCCTTCCTGCGCCATTCCAGGTCCCTGAGCGCGAACATTAATTTCGAGCTGTCGGCCATCCACTCGATCTCGGAGTTCTCGGCCGCGTACTTAGACGCGGGGACGGCGACATCGAGGAACTTGCCCGCGGCCCTGTCCCACACGACGGGCTCGTACCGGTCGCCCTTCAGCACGAACAGAGCCAGCTTGCGGCCATCCGGGGACCATTTGAGCCCCCGCACCTGCCTCTTTTCCGGGAAGAGTTTTTGAGATTTGGCCGTCTCCGTGTCGATGATCCAGACATCGACCAGTGAAGGGGCGATGTAGGTCGGGTCGCCGAACCGATAATTGTCGATGCCGATGCGGTCACGCAGGGACCCGGAAACGGCGGCGAGCCATCGCCCGTCATCGCTCAGGCCCGCCGCGCTTACGTTCACAACGTCGAGCAAATCATCGACGGTGAAGGCCGCTGGGTCGGACCCGGCCATTGCCTCTCCCGCCCCCATCGCGGGCGCGACGGCGGGCAACAGGAGGCTGAGAGCCAGAAGAGTCGCGAACAATCTTAATCGATGTGATGAGAGGCGCATTGCAATCTTCTCCGTTTTGAGTGAGTTTTCGAGCTGATCGAGCCCCGGACCGTCTAATTTACGATAAGTCGGGGGTCAGTGGCTAGTGTCAGTGGTCAGTGGCCGGTGGGCAGGAGTCAGGGAAGGGAGGGGATTCAATAAAGAGAGTCTCGAATCATCGGCGGGGGCGAGGGCTACTGTCCCCGCCCTGGCCCCCGGCCACTGACCCCTGACCCCTGATGCCTACTCGAACTGCGGAGGGCCTCCGTTCGAGTTCAGGTAATGGGTTTCGATCTGGTTCACGAACTCTTCGAGCGACTGGCCCTCCCAGTACTCGCCGACTATCTTGTCCATTATGTACGCGCCGAGCTTCCGATGGCTTTCGAATTGAGGCTCGTCGAAGAACTGGTCGGCGGTGCTCTCATGCGGGAACTCCTCGTTCGCCTGGCCGTAGTTGAACACGTCGCGGGGCTCGTCCCCGTAGTAAGCCGGCTTGATGTAGACGAGGTAGCCGGGCCTGGCCCCCGCGTCCACGCGGTCGTAATAGATTTTCCCGATGGCGCAGTAAAGCCCCTTCCTCTTCTCGGGGTCGTTTTTACCGTATATCTTCACCTCATCGAACTCGACCTCGATCCCCATGTCGATCCGGATCTTGCGGACCGCGTTGCCGAGGTCTTCGAAAGTCACCTTGGGGTCGGCCCCTCCGTCGACGAGGACGATGTAGTGATTGCGCCGCAGCACCATCTCGTAAAGCCCGAGGTTTTCGAACTGGCCCCCGTCCGAGAGCAGGACGTAAGCGTTCTTGTCATCGGTCAGGCCGAAGGCTTCGGTCAGCAGGGGGTAGATCGCGTGCTTCGGGTGCGCTTTGTCGTAATACCCGTCCCCGGCCGGGCCGGGGTTCCCGAGCCACCACCCCAGGCGCGCGTTGAAGAAAGTCAGCACGAACGTGATGGCGGAAGAGGCCGAATGGTAGCCCATGTTCGAGCTGACGGCCGCGCCCGAGATCGCCACGGCGGTCCCGAGCGAGATCCCATCATCGCCCCCGTAGTCTTTCGACTTCCGGTACCCGACGAAGAGGCTGCCGCAATGCAGGGGGGAGACGGAGAAGGCTTCGGCCTTCCTCTGCTGCCATGCCAGCTTGTCCCCGCCGACGAGGTTGAGGCAGGTGTTGACGACGTGGAGCAGCCGGTAGGGCGGAGGCGGGTACCTCCAATCGGCGAAATCGTCGGGGTATGCCTGGACCAGCAGCAGCCGGTTCATGTAGATCAGGTAATCCCCGAAGAGCGCCCCGTGCGCGAACGTGGAGATGAAGTTCTGCGTCCGCTGCGAAGACTTGAACCGCTCGAAAGCTTTAGCGTCGAGAAAATTATCTTCTTCGAGGCAGCGGTTCAGGTCTTCGATGATGTTCTTTTTCAAAGACGGCGAGGGCTCGTTGCTACCCCTGTGATTCCTGAGCATCTCCGCGGTCTCCGCCGAGAGCCTGCTTTTCAGGTACGCGGACGTGTCCGTCCTGATCGATTCCTTATCCTCCTTCGCGTCTCTCAGCTTCACGACCATCCTGACGAGCCCGCTGTCCCGGCTCTCCTCGGGTTTTTTGAAGCTCTTGTCGCGCAGAAGGTTGGGCCGCAGCTCGTGCATCTGGATATTGTCGGAAGGGTCGAAGCCGGTGAAGGGGTTCGGCTTGCGCTCCGCCGAGCTCCTCGACGCGCCGAGGAAGGCTCGGATGATCCGGTTCCGGTAGCCCGCATGCAGGGAGAATTTATTCAGGTTGATCAGGCGCGACACGAGCATCCCGGCGATCAGCAGCAAGAGCGCGAGCAGCCCGACGAACCAGTAGGGCGTGAAATACATGACCTTCATCAGGTTGAAAGCCCCGTACTCATCCCCGATGATCGGGGCCAGGATTGAGCGGTTGAGCGGGTCGAACGTGTAATCCTGAGAAGGCTCTTCGACGGCCGGCGTGTTCGTCTCGTCGACCTCTTTCTCCGGCTCGACCACTTCGGTGAATATCTCCGGCCTCGTCGCCGACGATATCTCCCTGATGTCCTGCGACCCGGAGATGCTCCTGACGAAGTCGATGGAGCCGACGCCCTGAACCAGGAGTGTCGTCATGAAGGAGAGGACCGCTATCAGGACGACGAGGAACAGGAGCGCGAGCACCGACAAGCTCTGCTCAAGCAGGACGGAGAAGATGCTCTTCTGGTCCGACTTCCTCTCGCCCCCCCCGGGAGTCTTCGCGCTCTTCCCGACCAGCAGGGCGATGAGGCCGGACGCGCCGCCGACAGAGGCGACGAGCTTGGGGCTCTCGTAGATAGCGAGCGGGCCGAATATGACCAGGAGGCTTCCGGCGGCCCAGATTATCGCGACGATCAGGGTCCACGCGCTGTACCTGGCGAGCCACTCCCTGTCCTCATCCTCAAGGGTCACCGAGCCGGACGGGGCGGCCCGCCCGCCCGCCCGCCCGCGCCTCGTGATGGAGTCCCACTGCCTGCGGCTGGTCAGGCCGACGAAGAAAGTAACCGCGATGAACATGGAGACCATGAAGAGGGGGATCGCGAAGCTGGCGTAGAGCCCGGTCGTCGGGTTGATCGTGAGCGCGTCTTCGAGGTAAGAGAACTCGCTCCTTACCTGCACCGGCAACTGCACGGGCTTGCTGAAGGCTCCCTGTATGACCAGCCAGGTGATCACGCCCCCAACGGGTCCCGTGACGAAAACGGCGAGCAGCTCGGGTATCCTGAACCGCCGCAGGATCAGCGTCGAAACGAGCCACCCGATGAAGTGGATCACGAGGCCTATGACGGCGAATACGACCCAGCTCCACACCTTCAACCCGGTCTGGGATTCGACCAGATACTCGATGTCCGCGTACCAGTTCCTGAACCAGGCCCAGTTGAGCGAGAAGAGAAAGACGGAGAGCGTGAACGGGGTGAGGCAGAAGATCAGGAAGCCCCCCTGACCCGTCCACCTGCTCCAGAACCTGCTCCGCTTCAGCGCGTCGGCGACGCTCGGTCGGTTTATGGCCATGTAAGCGACGGACAGGCCCGAGAGCAAAATGGCTAGCACGAAGATGACGAAGGAGACCTTGCCGGTCGGGCGCTCCCACAGGAGCGAGAGGTAGAACCTCGGGAATGCCAGGGCCGCGAGCATCAGGGGTATGATGACCAGCCAGTTCAGCATCAGGTTCCTGAAATAGATCGTCACGAAGGTCCAGACATCGGCCGACAGCAGGCTGAACTTCGGGGTCACGAAGCTGCCGTATTCGCGCATGTGCTGCACGGGCTCCGCGTCGGGCACGATCTTCGTCTTCGGCTTCTCGTGAATTATGTCCTCCGCCACCCCTTGCAGCCCCCGCGGGTGCCTGTTGATCCAGGCGGAGAGCCACCCGCCCGTGTAGCCGCCACCCGAGACCGTAGAGAGGTAGTGGAACTTCTGAAGCATCCTGTTGCGGGCGAGCCCTTGAATGACGCCCAGGCAGAACGTCCCGCTCCGGATGCCTCCACCGGAGAGGCAGAGGGCCGCCGGCTTTTCGGCGTGGATCAGCGAGAAGATGTTGGCGAGGCGCACCTCGTAAATCTCGGCGAACTCTTCCGGGTAAGCCCCTTCGATCAGCAGCCGGTTGAACCGCTTCAGATCGTCGCCGGTGAAGGAGAGGCTGCCGTTCTTCGTCCCGAGCACGACGAACTGCTCGGTCGATTCCGGGAGCCGAACGTCCGCGAACGCGAGCCTTGAATAGAAGCTCGCCTCGGGCAGCAGCAGGTTGAAGGCTTCGCTTATAGAGTTCGCGTCCGGCACCCCGCCCTCGTCGATGGTCCTGAGCAGGTCGGGGGCGAGTCTGGAGAACCAGCTCCGAACGTATCTCGACATCCGGTCCATCGACGAATCAGAGGCGGCCTCGCGCAGCTTTTGGGATAACCCTTGCGCGTCCTTGACCTGCCCGCCCTTGAACTCCCAGGTGGGCTTCGGGTCAAGCTGGCGGTGAAGGTTGGCGTACTCTTCTTCGAGTACCTGGCACAAATGTAAAGGCAACTGCGTGGGCTTCGCCATCTCTCTCCCCCGTTCGCGGGAAGGCCGGCGGCCGTAGCCCCGCGAGAGAAAATAACTGTTCTTCAACTGCCAGTGACCGAAATAATGAAGCTAGCTCCTTACTTCGACAGTCGGTGATGAACTGGTCTGCTTTAGGGCCTGCTTAACCCGGAGGGTGCTGAAATCTCCGTGCGCTCCGAGTGTTGATTAAGGAATGAGAGTGTTAACTCGGCGGCGAGTGTAGATTGGATCACATTAATTGTCAATCAGTTTTTGGAACGCCGGAGGGACGGGCCCGAGTGTCGCTCGCGTCGCGGCACGGGGCCCTGCCCCTGCTGAATCATTAAGGATACGCCTGCGGCGGCGCGGCCGGTTTACAGGCCGAGCACCAATATATTGGAGCGCAGGCTCCCGACCCGCACCCGCAGGCGGTTCGCGCCGGCGCGAAGGTTCAGGGTCGCCGAGTTCCCGTTGAGCTTAACTTTACCGGGGGCGTTGTTGCTCTTTGCGGCGACGATCACGCCGTTAATCTCGACCTGAACCAGCCCCAGCAGGCCGCCCCCTTTAATCACCAGCTTGCTGCCGTTAAAGTTCGCGACCCGAAGGCTCGGGCCGCCCGGATCGGCGCGGCTGAAGTCCGCGGCCACTATGGAGCTGCGGTTGCCGCGGCCGTCGATGAATAAGAGGGTCGCCTGCGTGGCCGTCGGGAATGCATTCAGGTTGTTGGTGTTCAGCGTGAAATTCGCCTGAGTCGAATTGCCGAAAGCCACGGGGAACGGCTGGGTGCCGGCGACGACCTGCCCCGCGATGTTGAGGACGTTCGACTGCGCCTGAGCTATGTCGCCGTCCGGGTCGGCGACCGTCCCCGTCAGAGTTAGCACATCCCCATTCAGGCTGGCGGAGAGCCCTATGATTTCGGGCGGGCTGTCCCCGCCTCCCTGCCGCACCATCCTGACCGCTTCCAGAGCGTTCGCGCGCCCCCCTCCGAAGATGTTGTCGATGCCGCCCGGCCCGAGGTCGAAGGCGCTGCGCTGAAGGGCCTCCTTCGCCTGCTGGGGCGTGAGGCTCGGCCTGGCTTCCAGCATGAGCGCGACGATGCCGGCGACGTGCGGGGCGGCGGCCGAGGTCCCGAAGAAGGTGGAGGGAAAGCCTGCGGCCCCCGTCACCCGCACCCCATCGATTCCGGTGATGTCGGGTTTAAGACGGCTTGAGAAGAAAGGGAAGAAGAAGTCGCACGGGCCCTGACTGCTGTAACCCGTGATCGTGTCGTTGCCGGGGTCGGAGGCGTTTATCGTGCCGACGGAGATCGCGCCGTTCGCGCAGGGCTGGTCGAACAGGCTCCCTCCGGGCACGCCGAAGGCTACAGTGTCGACGCCGCCGTAGAACATCTCCAGCCGCCTCGGCGCGCCGTCGAACAGGTCTATCACCACCTGAAAAGTCTTGGGGCCGGCCCCGGACCTGTTGTCGGCGACCGCCGACTCGAACGGGATGTCGTCCCCATCCTGCACGTCGTCGCTCCGGTCCATTATGTTGCCGCTCAGGTCGACTATGTACAGGTCGTAATCATCGGCCGAGAAGCCGAACGGGTTCGCCCACTGAAGGAAAACGACACCCACCTCGCCCGGAGGCACGACGATCTGCTGGGCTATGACGCTGCCCGCGAATCCGTGGACGTTACTGGTCGGGCCGCCCGCCGAGCCCCGGCCCGAAAAGTCGGCTTCGTAATGCTGGTCCGCGTCGTTGCCCGCCGCGGTCACGTAGACCACGCCCTGCGACACGACCTGATTGACCACTTGCGTGATGGGGCCTTCTTCGAAGAAGGGCTGGTCCACGAAGCCGAGGTCGTCGACTATCACCCTCGATCCGACCGAGGCGAGTTGCTGGACGCCCTGTATAAACTCGCCGGGGCTCTCGGGCCCCCAGAAAGCGAGGCTCGCTCCGGGCGCGAGGTCGTTGATTATCTCCATCATCGCGGTGCCTTCGCCCGAGCCTTCGCCGAACTTCAGGATTTGAATGCCGCCGGGCAGGTCGCCGAGCGCCTGCGCGGTGGGCAGTCCGTCGGCGCTGTCGGAGATCACCCCGACCTTCACCCCTCTCCCCGTGACTCCGAAATCCTGCCGCGCGCGGTTGAGGGTCATCTGCGCGACCCTCCGGCGGATCCTTGAGCTCACCTTCTTCCAGTTGTCGGGCAGGGCATGCTTACTCTGCGCGGACG
>DASQDI010000023.1:0-53606 GCA_035634255.1 Blastocatellia bacterium | reverse complement strand
GCTCGCGCGCCCACCGCCTCGCCTCTAAAAACCTGTAGGCCTCGTCCTTCTCGTAGGCGAAGGCCATCTCGTCGGGCGGGAGGCTCCAGCTCTCCCGGCTGACCACTAGCCGGTCTATCGTCACCCTCGGCCTGTGCCTGCCGGGTCCAAGGATTTTGAAATAGTTCGAAATCCGCTCGGAGAGAATATCGGCGAATGCCTCTATTAAATCGAATTTCAGACGCCCGTCGCGGGTGCGGACGACCAAGCCCTTTTCGCCGTCTTCGATGATGAGAGACCCGATTGGCAAAGCCTTTTCGAGCGGCACGCCTGAAACGTCGCCGGAGTATTCGAGGCGGAAATCTTTTTCCGAGGTCAGAAGGGTGTGATCGCGCGAAGTGTAAATGTCTTTAGCCGGCACGGGCACGAGGCGCGGTCCCGACATGTCGCGGTCGAGCGCTTCCAGAATCTCCCCCGGCGCGGGGTGCTGCGACACGAAGAGTTTATTGCAGATCGTGTTCGTGCCGACGTGAAACTCGCCCATCACTAGCTGGTAATCGCCCCTCCTGATCGCGTCGATGCTTGAAGCGGCTATCATCAAATCCGGGCTGTGATAGCGGGCGTATTGCCAGCCGGGTTGCCGCGCTTCGAACGCCTCCGAGACGCCCGCTCTTAACCGGTCGCTGCTGTAGCTGACCCGCCGCTCCCCTTCGGGGATCGACAGTATTTCGGCCCAGCGCCGCTGTAGAGTCAGCAGGACGTGTTCGTCCACTCGCTTCTGCTCGCCGAATAGAAGCGGCTGAACGCGCGGCCAGAAGCCCACGAGATCGACCACCGGGTTGCCGCTCGCCCTGACGAGATCCGAATAGATTTGCCTCAGACTTTCCAGATAGGACGCCGCGACCTCCGACACGAACCACCGCGCGCTGGTCAGCAGCAGAGAGAGCGGCGGGCCGAGTTCTTCCAGGATCGCGGGGCCGATCTCCGCCTCAATGTCCCTGCGGCAATCTTCATACAGGAGCGTGCGCCCGGCATAGACCCTCCCATGCCTTCTCGTGGCGGCCACACTAGTCAGACGGGTGAACGTCGCTTCAAGTTCTCCCATCGCGCGGTCGAGTTGTTCGGAGTCGCCCGCCGCGTCAGCGACCGCGCCGCGCGCGCTTAAAACCTCCCCGAAGATTTTCATGGCGCGGTCGCGGCACTCGGCGTCCCCTATCCGCTCGATCCGGTGAAAGAGGTTGGTTTCGATGTGCCAGTCATGCGGAGGCGACAGCGTCCACGGCACTTCGAACTGCCACGAAATCAGGTCCGACGCGCGCAGACGATCAAGGACGGCGTAAACATCTTCTTCGCGCTCAAACCCGAGCGACGCATCGCCCGTCAACCGGGCCGCTATCTCTTTAGCGGGCTGCTCGCCGTCGCACAGTCTCATCGCCGCGGCTTCGCGTGACGTTAACTGAATCGCCCCGCCGCGCGGGTGGCGCACGGTCTTTCCGTCGGCGTGGATGAAAGGCTTTCGGCGCGGCGCGGCCCAAGGCTTGATCGCCTCGTCGCGGCCGACCTCTTCCGCGAGCGCGTCCACGCACCAGCCTTCGAGATAAACGTTGCGCTGCGCGAGCAACTGCGGGCCGGGCCGCGCGCTGATCGCCTCGCCCTGAGGAACCAGGCGCGCCCATCCCACGGGGCCGAAAAATCCGATGGTGTCGTTTTTCATCGTGTAACGCTGCCAGTATTTACCGACCAGCATCTCGCGGCGACGCACGTCCTTTGTCCTTCTGTAGCCGCTCGATGAAATGTCGTCGAGCAAAGTGTCGACGCCCGTGTGCAGCACGGCGCGGCTCTGCCAGATTATCGCTTCGCGGAAGCGGCTCTCGGATGCCTTTTCGCGTATCGCCTCCGTCAAAGCCGCCGTCGCGGCCTCGAACGATTCCTGAAAATCGCGGCCCGCCTGATCGGATTGAGCGTAAGCGCCCGCGAAGGCGTCTACCGAGGCTTTAGTTCCGGGGCTAGCCCCTTCGAGCTTCGGCACCCTGCCCTTCTTCAATTCCCTCAGAGCCCTGTGCAACTCGGCCTGAGCCCCCGGCCGGCCTTCGTCAAGCTCGCGCCGTATCGCGGCCAGAGCCGACTCCCATGCGGCCTCGACTTTTTCTTCTTCCTCGATAAGCCGGTCGGCACCGGCCGCGCATTCCGGCGACGACAGCTTGAATATTTCCCCGGCGGGGAAGCCCGCGCCGCGCAACGCCGCCCACCGCCATAAAGCCCACCGGCTGCCCGGAAGCGCGATCAGGTGCTCGGGCAACCGGGCCGTGTCTTCCGCCCCGAAGGCCGCCGCCCGCTCTGGCGTTGAAGGGTCGCTGCCGAAATTCTCTTTCACATTAAATCCGTCGGCTTAATAAACATCGATTAATTCCGAGTCGATCACCGGGCCGGCTTCACCCCGACGACCATAGACTCCGAGTCGGTAAGCCCTTCGACACGGATGTCGCGAAACCCCGCTTCCCTCATCCACGAGCCGCACTCGGAAGCCGTGTAGACGAAGCCGCCGGATGTCACGAGAAGCATGTTCAGGCTCATCAACAGCCCGAAGGCGTTGCGGCTGCGGTCCTCATCAATGTGAGGGTCGTAAACCAGCAAAGCCCCTCTCGGAGGCAAGGCGTCATACGCTTTCGAGATCAACATGCGCTTCTCTTCGACGTTCCAGTTGGTGAGGACATGCCCCATGACCAGAACGTCCGCGCGCGGCAGTTCGTCCCTGAAGAAGTCCCCGGCGTAAAATTTCAGGCGGTCATTCAGGCCGAGCGAGGCGAAATACTCTTCACAGAACTCGCCGACCGCCGGAAGGTCGAACGAGCCGCCGGTGACGTGACCATGCGCGAGCGCGATCTGCGCCGACAGAGCGCCCATAGCGCCCCCGATGTCGACGAACGTCGAGTAGCTCTCCCACGGGAATTTCTTCGCTATCTCTTTCGACGTGTCCAGGCTGAGCCCCACCATCCCGTGCAAAAAGGTCCTCAACCGCTCGCGGTCGCCGCAGAGGTTGGCGTAATAGTCGGACTCCCGCCCGGCCTCGTTCTGCGGCAGGCCCGTATGCAGTGCCTCGGTCAGAGACGCCCACACCGGGTACAGTCGCGTCTCCGCGAGCTCGAAAAGCCCCCCGACGTAAGTGGGCTTCCCGCGGTCGAGGAACAGGCCCGTCTCGTCAGTATTCGCGTAGAGCCCCCGCTCGCGGGCGAGCAGGCCGAGCGCGACGAGCGCGTCGAGAAAATCCCGCGCCCCGCGCGGGTGCAGGTTTAGCCGGGCCGAGATCGTTTCAACGTCGAGAGGGCCTTTAGCAAGCTCCGTGAACAGCCCGACCTCCACGGCGGAGAGCAGAGCCTTTGACCCCCAGAAACCCATCCCTATCTCGAAAATCTTTTTCGGGTTATGTCGATTTCCCATCTGATACCCCTCAGGAATCTGCCCCGCCCCCGGCTCGAAAAAGCTGCGCGCTCGCGAGGCAATCTTTCAGCTCCCTCGCGAGCCCTTCGACATGGGGCCGCGCGATGAGATCGTCGTGACTCCCCGGAACCAGTCGAACGTCCACGCCCCCGGCCGCGAGACGGCCCCAGCCGAGCGTCGGGTCCGCGTCCTCGTTGTGAGAAACGTTCCCATACATGCGCGGCCCCGTCGCCCGGAATAAAGTCAAACGCCCCGGATACGGTTTGGGGACGTATTGCGAGGCGGCCCTGTCGTTAATGACGAACGTGTCGATGATCCGCCGGGCCTGTTCCGAGCCTACGTCAGGCCCTACGAGGCCATCTTTTCTCGCCAGATGCAGCACGTGAATCAACTGCTCGTCGGGGTCGAGCCTGCGCAGGCCCTCGAGCGACAGGGGCAGGTACGGGCCGAAGATGGAGACGAGCATGAGCGCGCCGTCTATCTCGACTTTCTCGGCTTCCGTGATGACCCACATGTCGAGCAGCGCGAGCAGGGCGACCTCGCGGCCGCTCTCCGTCAACTGCCGCGCCATCTCGTAGGCCACGATTGCCCCCATTGACCAGCCGCCAAGCAGGTAGGGCGGCTCCGGCTGCGCCTCCTGCATCGCGCTTATGTAACGCGACGCCATGTCTTCGACGCGGGTGAGGGGCAGGCCGGGGCCGTCGAGGCCCATCGATTGAATTCCATAAAAGGGCTGCTCGCTCCCAATTAAATTAGCCAGGTCGGCGTAACAGAGCACGTTGCCGCCTGACGGGTGGATACAAAAGAACGGCCTGCGCCCGCCCCCTTTCTGCAACGCGACCAGGGGCGAGGCTGAGGAACGCATGAACAACTGCTTCCTCCGCATCCGCTTCTTTAAAAGCGCCTGCTTCTCGGGAGACAACTCCACGATGCGCTTCGCCAGATCATCCATACGGGCCACACCTCTTCAACTCATGCCTGGTCGTCTTCGAGCAACATGCGCGCTTCCTCGTCCGACAGCGCTTCGAGCTCGTTGATCATAAGAGCCATCTCTTCCAGCCTCTGCTTAACAATCGAGGCCAGCTCCATAATCGTCGGCGCTTCGAAGATAGTCGGCAGAGGCAGCTCGACCTGATAGACGTTCCGCAACTCGCCGAACAGTTGGAGCGCCAGCAGGGAGTGGCCGCCCAGATCGAAGAACGGGTCATGGATGCCGACCGACTCAAGGCCGAGCAGCTTTTGCCATATCTCCGCGATGCCCTGCTCGAGCTCGTCGCGCGGGGCGACGTAAGCGGTCTGCAAGCCGGGGCGCGGGTGGTACGTGACCGGCCGCCCGCTTTGCTGAGACTCTTCGCCGCGCCGAAGAGATTCCCGCTTGACCCAGATGTCGAACCTCTCGTCGAGGTCGCCGGTCGAGACGACGAGGTGATTAGCGGTGCTCAGCGAAACGACCCGCCTGAATGCTTCGACGCTCTCTTCGGGCTTCATAACGAGCTGGGAGATGCTGGACTGGATCGCGAGTTCGTCGTCCGCCTGCTCGGGCAGCATCCACCCATCCCAGTTCGCGCTTATCCAGTCCATCCCGCCCATCCGCTTGCGCTGCGAGGCGAATGCGTCCATGAAGATGTTCGCCGCCGAATAAGAGAAGAACCCGAGCCCGCCGAGGATCGAGGCATTCGACGAGAACAACAGGCAGAAATCCACGCCCCTCCCGCGCAGGGCTGTTTCGAGGGCGTAAAGCCCGTAGGCTTTCGCCCTGAAGCCCATCTGACACTCGGCGCGGCTTATCTGCGAGACGGACTCCGTGACGGCGATGCCCGCCGCGTGCAACACCCCGTTAAGCTCGCCGAACCTCTCGTAGATTTGATCGATTGCCGGGCGCAATTCCTCTTCGCGCGAAACGTCCGCGTTGAGCAACATCACTTCCGCGCCCGCCGATTCAATGGAGCGTATTTTAGCTATTCTCCGACTGACCGGATCGCCTGGGTCGTGACTGGTCAGCCATTGATCCCACTGGCTCCTTTCGAGAAGGGGAGATCGCCCGAGCAGTACGACCCTCGCCCGGTACCTTCGCGCAAGGTATTCGGCCAGCAGTAACCCGACCCCCCCGAGCCCCCCGGTCAGAAGGTAGACCCCGTTCTCACGCAGGGCCCTGACTTCGTCACCCTCGGCTTTAAGGCGGGCCGGCTCAAAGCTCTGCACCCAGCGCTGGTCGCCGCGGTAGGCGACGGCAACGTCGGGGGAGACGGACAAAATTTCCGAGACGACCTGACCTACGAGTCTAGCGGGGATTTCGCCTTCGGTCCCCGGCAGGCTGACATCTATGCAGCGGCACGAGAGGTTGAGATGCTCCTGCGGGATCGTGATGCAGGCGGCGAGCATAGTGGCTTTTTCAGGGCGCGCAAGCTCGTCGCCGCTGACGTCGTGCAGGTTATTCGACACGACCTCAAGTTGGACCGGCGCGGCGGCGGCCCGCTCCGCAAGCGCCTGCGTCAAATAAAGCAGGCTGTAGTAACCCCTCTCCTGAAGATCGTTAAAAGCTTCCACGTCCGACCGCGCGCTCCCGTCCTCGGTGACGCTCCACAGGTGCACGAACAGGTCGGGCGTTTTGCCCCGGCCGCAAAGCTCCGCGAGCAGCCTGTCATAATCCTCGCGGGCGCTGATGTTGATCGAGTAATCGGCCTCCGACCTCTTGTCGAACCGCTCGCCCGCCGCGACGGTGACGACCTCCTGCCCGGCCCGTCTAAGCCACACCTCGACCGCCGCGCTCAGCCGGGAATGGCCCGCGAGCAAAACCCAGAGGCGCGGCGAGCCTTCGAGGCTTTCGGGCTTCAGGGGCTTCGGAGGCAGAGAACGCTTCCACGACTGAAGGTAAAACCATTCAGATATATCGGCCTTCTTGCCCGCAGTCTTGGGCGCGACGGCCGCGTCGTTCGCAGGCTGCCCCGGCTCTATCCAGTAACGCCTCCGCTCGAATGGGTAGGGGGGCAGAGGGACGCGGCGGCGGCGCTCCCCGTCGTAGAAATTTTGCCAGTCGACCCTGATGCCCGAGAGCCAGAGCTTGCCCAGAGTCGTCAGCAGGAAGTCTTCGTCAGGCTGGTTGTCATACCCGTGCCTCAGGGTCGGGCAGTAGAGCCGCCCGATGCTCTTCTCCTGTTGCAGGACCATCGGGCCGAGCGACTGCCCCGGCCCTATCTCGATCATGGCCCGGTGCGGGTCCCTGCAAAGCTCATCGATCCCATCCGAAAATCGCACGGGCTCACACATGTGGTCGGCCCAGTAGCCCGCGCTCTCGGCCTGCTCCGCCGTGATCCAGTCGCCCGTCACGTTCGATATGTAGGGTATCTTCGGCGCGCTTAAGCTCACGGACCGGACGAGTTCCGTGAGCTGGTTCGCGATGGGCCTCATCATCGACGAATGAAAGGCGTGCGTGGTGCGCAGGCGGCGCGACACCAGACCCATTTCGCGCAGCCTGTCTTCAAGCTCGACGACCGCGCCCTCAGGCCCCGCGACCACGCAAAGCGCGTCCCCGCTGATCGCGGAGAGCGAGAGCTGCCCGCCGAGCATCGGCCGCACCTCGCCCTCCGAGAGCGGCACCGCGAGCATCGCCCCCGAGGGAAGCCCCTGAATCATCTGCGCCCTCTGGGCCACCAGTTTCAGAGCGTCTTCCAGAGAGATGACCCCGGCGATACATGCCGCGACGTATTCGCCGAGGCTGAACCCGATGAGCGCCTGCGGGGTGACGCCCCATTTCATCAACAGCTTTGCCAGAGCGTACTCGATGACGAACAGAGCGGGCTGGGCGATAAACGTCCGGTCAAGCTTCTGCTCCCTCTCGTCCGGCTGGCCGCCGCCGCGCCGCAGCGCCTTTCTTAAATCAAACCCCGCCGGCCTGCTCTGAGCGTCTCCCGATTCCTGCTTCTCCGGGTAAAGCACCTCTCGAAGATCGAGCCCCATTATCGGCTTGAGTAGAATTGAACAGAGGTCCACCTGCTCGCGAAACTCGGGCTCATGCTGGTAGAGTCCGCGCGCGAGGTCCACGTACTGGTCCCCGAGGCCGGAAAACATGAAGACCACCGGGCGATTGCCCTTCTCGTAAACGCTGTCGAAGACCCTCTTCGGATTGCGCGATGACAAGACCTCGATGGCGTCGCCCGCGTCGCGGCAGACGGCCATTCGCCTGTGGCTGAAACTGCTCCGGCCGGTCTGAAGCGTGTAAGCGATGTCGGCAAGATTCAGGCCCGGGTTCTGCCGCAAGTGTTCGACCAGATTATCCGTCTGCGCTTCGAGCGCGGCCTCGCTTTTAGCCGACAGGATGATGAGTTGAGCAGGCCTCGACTCATCCGAGTCTTCAAAAGCGGGCGCTTCTTCGACGATCACGTGGACGTTCGTGCCGCCGAGGCCGAAAGAGTTCACCCCGGCGCGGCGCGGAGTCTCCCCGGCCTCCCAGGGCACGAGCGCCGTGTTCACGTAAAAAGGGCTGTTCGCCAGATCGATCTGGGGGTTGGGCTCTTTGAAATGGAGGCTCGGCGGAATCTCCCCGTGCTCCAGCGCGAGCACCGTTTTAATCAGGCCCGCGATCCCGGCGGCCTCGCCCGTGTGCCCCACGTTGGTCTTAACGGACCCTATGGCGCAGAAGTTTTTTCGGCCGGTGGCGGCGCGGAACGCTTTCGTGCAGGCGGCGAATTCTATCGGGTCGCCGAGCGCCGTCGCCGTGCCGTGCGCCTCAAGAAAAGTGATCGATTCGGGGTCCACTTCGGCTATGGCCTGAGCGCGCACGATCACTTCCGCCTGCCCATCGACTCCGGGGGCCGTGTACCCCGCCCGGAGCGAGCCGTCGTTATTGAGCGCCGAGCCCTTTATCACGGCGCGGATGTGATCGCCGTCGGCGATAGCGTCTTCGAGCCTCTTGAGCACGACTATCCCCACACCGTTGCCGCCCACGCTCCCATTCGCGCCCGCGTCGAAAGTGCGGCAGTGACCGTCAGGCGACATTATCCCCCCCGAGGAATAGAGGTAGCCTGACTTCTGCGCGTTCACGAGTATGCCACCCGCCAGAGCCATGTCGCATTCGTAATGCAGTAGGCTCTGCCGGGCCAGATGCACCCCGACGAGGGCGGTCGAGCATGCGCTCTGGACGTCGACGCTCGGCCCCTGCAAATCCAGCTTGTACGACACGCGGGTCGTGAGGTAGTCCTTCTCGTTGGAGATCGTGAGCTGCGTCACGTCAATCGAGTTGATGACCTGGGGGTTCGAGTAGATGTTGAAGAGGTAAGTGTTCGTGCCCACCCCCCCGAAAACGCCGATCAGCCCGTCATAGCTCTCCGACGAATGGCCCGCATTCTCCAAAGCCTCCCACGCGCATTCGAGGAAGATGCGCTGCTGCGGGTCTATCAGCTCCGCCTCCCTCGGCGAGTAGCCGAAGAAGGCCGCGTCGAACATCTCCACGTCGTCGAGGAAGCCCGACGCCTTCACGTAGCCGGGGTCGCTCAGCTGGCCCCTGTCCACCCCGAAAGAGATCAACTCTTCATCCGTGAAGAATGATATGGATTCCACCCCGTCGCGGAGATTTCGCCAGAACTCCCGGAGGTTCTTCGCCCCGGGGAAGCGCCCGGCCATGCCGATAATAGCTATTTCCATCCCGGTCATATAATTCTCCCCCGCCCCACAGGCTCAATCAGCCGAGCTAACGGCCCCCGCGCCCTTCCGCCCTATGAACCCGGCCAGAGCGTTAACGGAGTTGAAGTTTTCTATGTCCAGGTCTTCGTCATCGACGACGATGTCGAACTCCTTCTCTATGAAAGCGACGAGCTGGATCGCGAACATAGAGTTGACGAACCCGAGCTGAAAAATGTCATCCTCATCCCTCAGGTTCGCCACGGTGAAGAAGTGCGAGAAGAAGCCCCTGATGATTCTCTTTGTCTCTTCCATATCGGTGCCTAACCAGTCCTTTACTCTGTATGCTCTTCTTTCTTTCGCCCGGAGGTCTTTTTCCGCGCGGGTTGCTTCTGGCCGCGCACGGCCTCTTTCTGCCGGCCGGCCCTGTCGCGGGTCTGGCGGTAAGAAGGCTGCTCGTCCTCCTGCGCGCTCAGGTATTTCGCGAGCGAGCTGACGGTCGGGTACTGGAACATCTCCGTGATCGGGAAGTCTCTGCCGAGCAGCTTCCTCAGCTTGCTGTTGGCCTCGACTATCAACAGCGAGTGGCCGCCGAGGTCGAAGAAGTTGTCGTGGAGCCCGACCTTCTCGACGTTGAGCACCTCGCGCCAAACGTCGGCGATGATCTGCTCCACCCGCGTCGAGGGGGCCACGTACTCGCTCTCGCGGCTCGCGCCCGACGGCGCGGGCAACGCGCGGCGGTCCAGCTTATTGTTCGGCGTGAGCGGCAGGGCGTCGAGGACCACGAAGGCCGACGGCACCATGTAATCCGGGAGCCTCTCCCTCAACTGCGTGCGCAGGTCCGCGGCGAAGGACGGGGATTCGTCGCCGGCGACCACGTAAGCGACTATGCGCTTATCGCCGGGCACGTCCTCGCGCGCCAGCACGACCGCGTCTTTGACGCCCGCCTGTTGCAAGAGGGCGGCCTCGACCTCGCCCAGCTCTATGCGGTAGCCGCGCACCTTGACCTGAGTGTCAACGCGCCCGCGGAACTCTATGGAGCCATCGGGCAGGTACCGCCCCAGGTCGCCGGTCCTGTACATCCTCTCGTAATGATCCCGCTCGGGCGTTACCGCCGGGCCGTTGCCCTTGTAGCCGACGAAGCTCCATATCTCGTACTCCTGAAGCCCGTCCCGGCTCGTGACGACGTAAGGCAAAGTGTAAACCCTCAGCCCGCGCGCGCCGAGCTCGTACGTCAAAGAGATCAGGGCCGCCTTGTCCTCTTCGACGCTCCTGCCCGGCGTGATCCGGCACTCTTCAGGCGTGTAAGTGATCGGGTCGTCTACGTTGCCATCATCGACCCCCACTATCGGGAGCAGAGTTTGAATCGCGAACCTCCCGCGGGGCTTCAGCACATGGAACATGTTTCGGAGGAAGTCCTTCGGCCTCTCCAGCCTGTCGAGCAGCAGAGTCGAAATGACGAAGTCCTGCGAGCCTTCTTCCAGCCCCGTCTCTTTCAGGAATTTTTCGACGGGCAGGTCGATCCGCGCCATCCGCGCGTCGAGCCCGTTCTCCTTCGCCTTCTGCACGAAGAAGGGGTTCAGGTCCAGGCCCCGCATCGACGCGCCGATGCTCGCCAGCCCCTGCATTATCTCCCCATTGCCGAACCCGAAATCGATCCCCCTGAGCCCCTCGTAGCTCTCGAAAGGGAGGAGCAGCTTGAGCACGTCCACGTTTATGCCGCGCGAGGCGTAGCTCCCGTTCGCGCCTTCGATCAGGTACCGGCAGAAGCCTTCGTAGACCGCGTTCTGCGTGATGTGATCGCTTATGAACAGCCGCGTCTTTTCGACGAGTTCGTCGTCGAGCGGCTCGACCAGCTCCAGTATGACTTCGGCCGGAAGGTTCTTCTTCCAGGTGACCGGCTCACGCGGCGCGGGGGGCCGGTGCGCGTGATCGCCCCCGCCCCGGAGGTCCGATATTTCGGAGCGCGCGCTGTCGCTGACCAAAGTGCCGTGATCGACGCTCACGGCCGTCTCGTAAAACCTGTTGGGGATGAACCGCTCGGCCGTCGTGTCGGGCTTGTTCAGGTAGCCGCGCGCTATGCCCGGCCCCGAAAGGTAGATTTCGCCGGTCACGCCGACGGGCACGGGGTTGAGGCTCGCGTCGAGTATGTAGGATTTGCAATTGAAGATCGGGGTGCCCACGGGCACGACGCCCCTCTCCCGGACGTACCGCTCGTCCGCCCTCCACAAGTGCGAATAGACCGTGTACTCGGTCGGGCCATAGGCATTCATGAAGTTGCACTTCTTCGCCCATTTGAGGGCGAGCTCCTGCGGGCAGGCTTCGCCGACCGCCACTAGTGTAAACCGTTCGGGGCGCTTCAGCAGGTCAGGGTCGAGCGCTTTGATCGCAGACGGGACCATGACCATCACCGAGATGTCATGCTCGTTGACGGCCGCGATCAGCCTTTCGGGGTCGAGGTCGAACCTGTCGAGCATTATCAGGGTCGCGCCGTTCAACAGGGCCATGAAAGTCTCTCCCACGGCCGCGTCGAAGCTGTAGGATGCGTACTGAGACACGCGGGTCTCTGTCGTGACGCCATAATTGTGAGCCTGCCACGTGACGAGGCTCGCGACGCCCCTGTGCTCTATCACGACGCCTTTGGGGTTCCCCGTGCTGCCCGAAGTGTAGATCAGGTAAGCGGCGTTGTCGGGCCTGACCCCGCTCGATAGATTATGATCGTCACAGCCGGCGATCATGCCCCAGTCCGAATCCACACAAACGACTTGCGACCAGAGCACGGGCAGCTTCTCAAGCACGCTCTCTTCCGTCAGCAGGACGGGCGCGCCCGCATCATCGAGCATGATCGAGAGAAGTTTTAACGGGTAGGCCGGGTCGAGGGGGACGTACGCCCCCCCGGCTTTCAAAACGCCCAGGATACTGACGACCATGTTTATCGAGCGCTCAAGGCAGATGGCGACCCTCACTTCGGGGCCGACCCCCATGCCGCGGAGGTGGTGCGCGAGCCGGTTGGCGCGGCGGTTCAGGTCGTCGTAGGTGATGCGCTCCTGCCCGAAGACTACGGCCACAGCACCGGGCAATCTTTCGGCCTGCGCCTCGAACATTTCATGGACGCACTTGTCCACGGGGTAATCCGCGGACGTGTCGTTGAACCCGACCAGCAATTGATGGCGCTCGCCGTCGGTGAGAATCTGAAGGTCCGATTTTCTCTGCTCGGGGTCCGAAGCGATGGCCGCGAGCAGGGTTTGGAAGTGCCCCGACATCCGCCTCACGGTCGATTCGTCGAACAGGTCGGTGCTGTAATGGAATTCCGACCGCAACCCGTCGGGCGTCTCCTCCACCGAAAGGATCAGGTCATAGCCCACGGAACTGCTCGGCACGGATAGCGGGGAGAGCGAAAGGCCCGGCAGTTCTATCGACCCCGGAGGGGCGTTTTGAAGGACGAACTTGACCTGAAAGACCGGCGTGTGGCTCAGGCTCCGCTCCGGCTGAAGCGCCGCGACCAGCCGCTCGAACGGGAGGTCCTGATGGGCGTAAGCGTCCAGAGCCACCGCGCGAACGCGGCGGAGCAGTTCGGTAAAGCTGGGGTCGCCCGACAGGTCGGCCCGCATTACGATCTGGTTGATGAAGAACCCTATCAGCCCTTCGGTCTCCGCGTGATTGCGGTTGGCGATGTCCGTGCCGACGACGATGTCCTCCTGCCCCGTGTAGCGTGACAGCAGCACGTCGAAAGCCGCGAGCAGAGTCATGAACAGGGTCGCGCCTTCGAGATTGCCTATCTCCTTGAGCGACTGCGAGACCTCCGCCGGGACCCTGAACTCATGGGCGGAGCCCCTGAACGTATGCACCGCCGGGCGGGGCCGGTCCGCCGGCAGTTCGAGGACCGCCGGGGCGCCGGCGAGGTGCTTCTCCCAGTAAGACAACTGCTTTTCGAGCGCTTCGCCCTGTAGCCATTCGCGCTGCCATGCGGCGAAGTCGGCGTACTGTATCTCCAGATCGGGCAAGGGCGACGGCTCGCCTTGCAGGAATGCGGAGTAAAGCGCCGCGACCTCACTGACCAGTATCGCCGCCGACCACCCATCACTGATGATGTGGTGCAGGGTGAAGAGGACCACGTGCTCATCGCCCGCCAGCCGCAACAGGCTGACTCGCAGCAGGGGGCCATCGGTAAGGTTAAAGGGCCGCTCGGCCTCTTCCTTCGCGAGCCGCAGGGCTTCCGCCTCGCGCTCGGCCTCCGGCAGATGGCTCAAATCCTCGACCGGTATCTCGACCGGCTCCGGCGGGTGAATCACCTGCACGGGCTGGCCGTCGATCAGGGCGAAGGTCGTTCGCAGAGACTCGTGACGTTTGACGACTTCGCCGAGCGTTCGCGCGAAGACTCCCACGTCAAGGTTGCCTTTGAGCCGCACGGCGGCCGGGACGTTGTAAGCCGTGCTGTCGGGCTTCATCTGGTAGATGAACCACAGACGCTGTTGCGCGAATGAGAGGGGCAGCAGGCCGTCGCGCGCCGCCGGGCTGATGGGCGGTGCCTGCAAGCCCGACTCCGAGCGGCTGAGCGCGTCGAGCCTCTCGCCCAGCCCCGCTACGGTCGGGTTCTCGAACAGCGTCCGGAGCTGCAACTCGACCTGAAACACCTCGCGCAGGCGCGACACCATCTGGGTCGCGTCGAGAGAGTGACCGCCCAGGTCGAAGAAATTGTCCTGCGATCCCACCTGCTCGACGCCGAGAAGCTGGCCCCATATCCCCGCCAGCACCCGCTCCGTCTCGGTGCGCGGCGCGACGTATTCGACCTGCCCCTCGCCGCGCGATTGGTCGGGCTTCGGCAGAGCGCCGTAGTCGATCTTGCCATTCGGCGTCAGCGGGAGCGAGGGCAATTCGACGAAGGCGGAAGGCATCATGTAATCCGGCAGTTGATCCCGCAGGAAGTCGCGCAGGGTCCCATGCCCGACCTTCGCGCCGTTCCTTAGGACGACGTAGGCGACGAGCTGCTTGTCCTCGCGAGAGCCTTCACGGGTTGTCACGACCGCCTGACTGACATCCGCGTGGCGCACTAACGCGGCCTCGATTTCGCCGGGCTCGATGCGCACGCCCCGAATCTTCACCTGCTGGTCCACGCGACCGAGGAACTCAAGCTTCCCGTCGGGCATATAGCGCGCCAGATCGCCCGTCCGGTAAAGCCTCTGGCCCGGCTCCCGGCTGAACGGGTTCGGCGTGAATCTCTCCGATGTCAGCCCCACATGATTCAGGTAGCCGCGCGCCAGGCCGTCGCCTCCGATATAAAGCTCTCCGGGCGTCGCGATGGGTACGGGGCTCATGTGCTCGTCGAGCAGGTAGACCTGAACGTTCGCTATCGGCTGTCCGATTGGCACGCTGCTGTACCAGCCGAGCTCGGAAGGGTCGAGGTCGGTTCTGAAAGCCGTCGCGGTCACGGTCGCTTCGGCGGGGCCGTACGCATTCACAAATCCCGATCTGTGCCTGACGACTCTGGCCCACGCCGACAGCCGCGCGAGAGACGGGCTTTCTCCCCCGACCAGCACCATGTCGATCCATTCGGGCGCGGACGCCCGCCGGCCCGCGTACTCATCGACCATCAGGTGCCAGTAAGCGGGCGGCAGGTATAAGGTCGTCACGCCTGACCTTTCACACTCTTTGATCAGGTCCGCGACGGGCAGCTCGTCGGGCCGGCCGTGCAGCGCGAGCGACGCGCCGCTCCCCAGAGTCATGAATATCTGCTGCGCCGAGGCGTCGAAGCTCAACGAGACCATCTGGAACAACCTCTGCGAGCCGCCGATACCCGAGAGCGCGATCATCGCCAGAGCGTCGTTGGCGATTGCCCCGTGCGTCGCCATCACGCCTTTCGGCTTCCCCGTAGAACCGGACGTGTATATCACGTAGGCCAGATGCTCCGGCTCGACGGCGGCGTCGGGTTTTTGGTCGCTCTGCTGGCCGATCAAATCCCAATCCGAGTCGAGGCAAACGACTTGAGCCCAGACCACGGGCAGCCGGTCCAGCAGGTGCTCCTGCGTCACCAGCACGGGCGCGGCCGCATCCTGCAACAGGAATGCGAGCCGGTCAATCGGGTAGTCGGGGTCGAGGGGTAGGTACGCACCCCCGGCCTTGAGAATACCGAGCAGGCCGACGAGCATCTCAATCGATGGGTTGACGAACAGCCCCACCGGAATGTCCGGCCCGACGCCGAGGCTGCGGAGGTGGTGCGCGACCTTGTTCGCCCTCCGGTTCAACTCTCGATACGTCAGCCAGCTATCTTCGAACGTGACCGCCACGGCGTCGGGCGTGCGCTTCGCCTGCTCTTCGAAAAGGCCGTGAGCGCACAGCCTCTCGGGGAATTCCCGAGCGGTCTGGTTCCATTGTGAGACCAGGAGGTCGTACTCCGACGCGGGCAGCAGGGTCTCTAATTCATACCGCGCGAGCGGATTTTGGGCCATCGCGGTGAGGGCCGCCCGGTAATACTGCCCGATTGCTTCGACCTGCTCGTCCGCGAGCCTGTTCGGGTCGTAAGACAAGACCAGATCGACCTGAGACGTGAAGCTGTCGAGGCTGAACAGGGCTCCGAAAGGGACGTTCGCTTTGGCGTAGGAAGTCGCGCCGGTGACGTTGATGCCGGGCATCTCCTGCAAGCCATGGTAGACGTGAAAGTTTGTGTAGGTGAAAGACGTTTCAAAAAGAGGACGGCCCCCGTTGCGGGCCTGCAATTCACTCATGGGGTACCAGCGGTAAGGCAGCGACTCTCTCTCCGCCTCGAAGACCTGGCGCATAAGGTCCAGCCAAGTCCCGCCAGCGAGCTGGACGCGGAAAGGGGTAGCGTTGAGGAAGAGGCCCAACACCTTGTCGGCGTCGGTCATCTCGGGCCGCCCGTGCGACACGAGGCCCGTAACCACATCGCCCTGCCCCCCGATCAGGCTCATCACCCTGAGGTGCGCGGCCAGGAGCACGGTCTTGACGGGCACGCCCGCCATTTGTGCCAGTTGCTTGACGCCACCCGACATCTCCGCCGAGATCGGCACGACGACAGAGTAATCTTTGAGCGGGTCGATCTCCTGCGGGGCCGAAGTCCAGCGGGGCAACACCGACAGGGTGCTGCCTGCCAGCTTCCGCTCCCAGAACTCTCTCGACTCCGGCGACTCAATCGCCCTGCGCTCAAGCTCGATGAAGTCGCGATAAAGCGTCGAGGGCCGCCCGCCGCCTTTCGACTCTTCGCCCCGGAGGGCTGACAGGTAGCCGTTGAAGAGTTCAGTCAGAAGCGCCGCGAGGCTCCAGCCATCGAGGATCGAGTGGTGGAAGCTGAGAGTGAAGAGGAAAGAGTCGTCCGAGAATCGATGAACGGCCATCCTCATCAGAGGCGCGGCGGACCAGTTAAAGGCCCTGCTTTTTTCCGCGTCGGTCCAGCTCTCCACCAGCCGCTTCTGCTCTTCCGGCGCGTGCGGGCGCAGGTCCACGACTTCGAGAGGGACGGGGACCGAGCGATGAACAAGCTGCAAAGGCTCGCTGTAAGAAGTCAGGTCGAATGACGTGCGCAGCACTTCGTGGCGGCTCAGCAGGCGCTCAATCGATTCCCGCAGTGTCGCGAGGTCGAACGGCACCTGTAATTCGAAGCTGAAGATGTCGTGATAAACGGCGGATTCGGGCCTGAGTTCCGTCTCGTAGACCATGCCAGCCTGCAACCTCGCGAGCGGGTATGCGTCCTCCACGTCGCCCGGCACTTTAACCCGATCCTGCTCGGAAATGAGCGAGAATGGCCGGGCCTCGACCCTCCCGGCGACGGCCTCCCCGACGCCGATGTGCTCAACGAGTTCCCGGATCGTCTGCCGCAGGAATAACTGCTCAAGCTCGATGTTCAGGCCACGCTCTTCGGCCTGCGCGATCACCTGCACGCTGCGGAGCGAATCGCCCCCGAGGTCGAAGAAGTTGTCGTCGACGCCGATCTCCTCGACCCCGAGGACATCTGCCCAGATTTCCGCGAGCGTCCGTTCGAGCGTCGAGGCAGGGGCCGCGAACTCCGGCCCCGCCTGCGGGCGGACCGAAGAAGGCTCCGGGAGCCGCTTCCGGTCCACCTTGCCGCTCGGAGTCATGGGCATCTCTTCGAGCAGGACGTACGTTGACGGCACCATGAACTCGGGCAGCTTCGCCCTCAGGTACTCGCGCAATTCCCCGGCCAGAGCCTCACCCGTTGAAGCGGCGACGACGTAAGCCGCCAGTCGCTTATCCCCGGCCTCATCGCCCGACGCGGTGACCGCGACTTCGCGCACTGACGGGTGGCCGCTCAGTATGGACTCGATCTCATCCAGCTCGATTCGGAACCCGCGCACCTTGACCTGCCTGTCGCCGCGCCCCAGAAACTCGATGTTCCCATCACGCCTGTAAGCGACCCGGTCGCCCGTCCGGTAGAGCCTCCCGCCCGGCTCCCGGCCGAAGGGGTCGGGGACGAAACGCTCGGCGGTAATGTCGGGCCGGTTGTGGTAACAGCGGGCGAGGCCGTCGCCCCCTATGTACAACTCGCCGGGCATTCCACAGGGCACGGGCCGCAACTCTGTGTCGAGGATGTAAACCTGCGTGTTGCTGATCGGGGTGCCAATCGGCACGGAGCCGGCGAAGCCCGGCTCGTCGGGGACTTTGTAGCAGCACGCGAAAGTAGTGCTTTCAGTCGGGCCGTACCCATTAATCAACGCGCAGGAGGGCAACTCCGCGGCGGCCTTTTCCACGTGAGAGATGGACAACACGTCGCCGCCGGCGAGGAGCTGTTTGAGGCCTCTCAAATCCTGAAGACGTTCATCAACCATCGCGTGGAAGAGGGCGGCCGTGAGCCAGAGCGTCGTGACCCTGTTCTCGCGGATCACCCTGCCGAGTTCGGAAAGCGTCGGCGACCCGGCCGGCATGACGACCAGTCGCGCGCCGTTCGCAAGGCTCCCCCAGATCTCAAAGGTCGAAGCGTCGAAAGAGATCGGCGCGTATTGCAGGAACACCTGACCGGAATCGAAGTCCGCGAAGTTGGTCCGCTTGATGAGCCTGACCACGTTGCGGTGTGTGACCGCGACGCCCTTCGGCCTCCCGGTCGACCCTGACGTGTACATCACGTACGCGAGATTGTCAGGCGTGACGCCGCTCGCGGGAGGTTCTTCACTCTCGCTTGCGACCGCACCCCACTCCGAATCCAGGCAAAATATCTGGCCGGCGCTCGCGGGCAGCCGGTCGAGTAATCTCTCCTGAGTCAGCACGAGAGGGGCCTGCGTCTCTTCCAGTATGGCCGACATCCGTTCGAGAGGGTTCCGCGGGTCGAGCGGCACGTAGGCCCCGCCCGCTTTCAATATACCGAGCAGCCCGACGATCATCTCCAATGATCGCTCCGCGCAGATTCCGACGAGCGAGTCGGGGCCGACCCCCGCCCGGCGCAGGTAATTGCCGAGTCGGTTCGCGCGGCGGTCCAGTTCCGAGAAGGTCAGCCGCTCATCCCCGAGCGCGACGGCGACCGCTTCGGGCGTGCGCCGCGCGTGCTCCTCCACAAGCTCGCAGATGCTCCTGTGCGCCGGGTAATCGGTCGCCGTGTCGTTCCAGTCGATCAGCAGCCGGTGCTTCTCATCTTCGCCAAGCATGTCGAGGGACCGGAGGGGCTCGGCCTCGCTCCGGGTCATGCCCTCGATGAGATTAGACAGGTGCCCCAGCATCCCGCTTACCGTCGCACTGTCGAAGCGGCGGGAGTCGCAGGTGATTTCGAGCGATATGCCCCGGCCGAAGCGCGGCGTCAGGGTCAACGAAACCTCGGGCCGCGCGACGGTCTTAACGTCGCGTATGTGAAGCCCGCCGCCGTCCCCATTCGAGAGCAGGTCCATGGGCGGCGAGTCGAGCAGGATCGCATGCTCGAATAAAGGCGAGCCGTCGGACAGTCCCATAATCTGCCTAATCCGGGCGACCGGGTCGTCCGTGTGGCGGCGCACGCGCTCTATCTGCGCCTGCAACCCGCGAAGCCAGGGCAGCACTTCGGCGCTCGGCTCTACCTCGACCCTGACCGGGAGCAGATTCATGCAGGAGCCGATTATCGACTCCGAGCCCTCAAGCTCCGCGGGCCGCCCAGACAATTCGACGCCGAACAGCACGTCCGGGCTGTCGGTGTAACGGCTCAACAACAAGGCCCACGCCGCCAGCACGACGGTCTTCGCGCTCACCTGATGCTGCCGCTCGAACGAGGCCACCCGCTCGGCCGTCGCGTCGGGGAGGGCGAGCGTCTCGGAGTAGAAGCCGGCCGCCTGCTCGCGCAGTTCCCTGCGGCCGGCCGACGCGGGAAGCACGGTCGGCTCGGTAAATCCGTGGAGCGATCTTCTCCAGAAATCCTCGGCGGCCGTCCTGTCCTGCTGCCTCAGCCACCCGATAAAGTTCTTATAAGGCCGGGGCTGTTCAAGTTTTATCCCGCGCCCGTTCGACAACTCGCCGTAAAACGCGGCCGCCTCTTTCAGGATCAGCGAAAGGCTCCAGCTGTCGAGCACTAGCCGGTGGTAGCTCAACACGATCTGGTAAGTGTCGTCGGCTATCCTGCAAACGGCGAAGCGGGCGAGCGGGGCGACCGCGGTGTCGAACCCGCTCGCGCGGTAGCCGTCGATCAACTCGTCCAAACGGCGCTGCTGCTCTCCGACGGACAGACCCCGCCAATCCCGCTCATCCAGTGAGTAGTCGAGCCGCTTATGGACCACCTGCACGGGCTTATCGGCCCGCGCCCACGCGAACGAGGTCCGCAACGCCTGATGGCGCTCCACCACTTTCTGCCACGCCCCGGCGAATGCGGGCACGTTCAGGCCATGGGCCGTGAAGACGGAGTGGCTGACGTACCTTCCGAAAGACGGCGAATCGGCCGCTTCCAGAAGCATGGCTTCCTGGACGTGAGAAAGGGTATAAATGTCCTCGACATTCGTCATGTCCATTGAATCACCTGTTGTTTCGAGTTCTATTGCCTGAGCGGCGTAGGGTGTTTAAGGGACTAAAGAATAATCTCTTTCTGCCCGAACAGTCTCTCCGAGACCAGCCCGCGGTTCCTGCAATCCGTCACGAACTTGTTCGACTCGACTATCTGATAGGACTCGTCCGTGTACTGGATGGAGGTTATGTGCGTGAGCCATGGCTCCTGCCCCATCGCATAGACGTAAGCCTGCTTCGGGTTGAAGCGGTCGATTATGCCTATCCCCCTCTCGTAATTCGAGCCATCGAACCTCCGGGTCTGGTCCATCTTCCGGGCCAGAGGCTTCGTCAGCAGGGGCCCGTACAGCCATGTGAAAGGCGCGCCCTGACACTCCATCCCTATGAAGACCGCGTCGGCCTCCCTTATGAATTCGTTGATGTGCTCGTAGAGTTTGGGCTCGATGTTGTTCGAATCGGCCATGCACATGATCGACTTGCCGAGCAGGTTGACGTAGTAAGCCGTCTTGCTCCGGATGCTGAGGTCGCCGTGCTCGCCGAAGAAAGGCAGGCTGGTGATGACTCCGCCTTCGATTGCCATCTCCTCCATCTCGTCGATCTCGATCACGTTGTCGAAACCCGTGTGCTTCAGGGCCAGCTTCAGTGATGGGTCGGAGGGGCCGAGCCCGCAGTTTTTCGGCACCACGATGCTCCCGATCCTGTGGCGCAACTGGAGCAGGGTTTCGTACATGACATGGTCCTGGTGGTTGTGGGTCAGCAGCACGTAATCGATGCGGTCGGGCAGGTCCGCGTACGTGAATCTGGTGACGCCGTTGTCGTACCTGTAGCTGATGACCGGGTCGCACAGCACGCTCACGTCGCGCGTCTCGATCAGCAGGCACGCATGGCCGTAGTACCTGACCCTGACGGAATCTCCGTCGTAAGCGGGCGCTTTCTCGGGCCCGTGGTCCGTGAAGAAGCTGGAGAACAGGCCGTCGTGCTCGCCCGCGACTCCGAGCGCTTCCTTTATGTAGCCGTAAGGCTGCGGGACGAACATCATCTTGAATAATTCGTCTATCCCCTGATCGCGGAAAGGCAGCTTGAGGTGGAGCCAGTTCGGATCCTCAAGCCTCGGCGTGCTGAATACGAAGGCGCGGTCGTCGGCCTCGATCAGGGAGAGAGCGAGGGTTTGCGAGGCTTCCCTGTAGTAAGGGCTCTTGTAGAGCAGCCCTTCGATGAACCGTGCCGAAGGGTGATTAGTCAAGTCGTAGACCAGCTCGACGTACCCCTTCAGGGCCGGCGGTATCTTCGCGTAGAGGGGCTCAAGCGAGAACCCCGTCGCCTCGTTGGCGAGCAGCTCTTCGAGCGCCTTGATTGCGTCGGCAAGCTCAAGCAGGCGAGCCTGCTCTTTCACGGTCTTATCTATCAGGGCCTTCACGTCGCCTACCCGGCCGGCGTCGTAATGCATGAACGGGCCGCCGATCATGGCCGGGTTCTTCAGGGCGGAGACGTGCACCTGAGGGGCCGCGACGAACGACTGCATTATCTTCAGGTGCAGGTTCGCGATGTACAGGGCGGCCGTGTGCGGGGCGATTAAATACGTCCATGCGTACCACTGGTTAAACAAAGGCTCAAGCTTCACGTTCTGCTTAAGATAGACTTTATCATTTGATTGCATATCTGCCTCGGTCGTCATCAGGAAGTTGTTAGTTTAAGGATCAGACTCTCAAGCTCGGCCTGGCTCAAATCCGCGTCGGGGAATTGCGAGACATCAAAGCCCTTCGTCTCGTCGCCTTCCAGCAGCCGGAAGTCCGCGACCGCCTGATCGAGCCCGGCCGACATCTGGCCGAGAACGTGCTCGTAATGGCGCACGAACCGGGCGATGGTGCCGGCGTCGTAAAGGTCCGTGTTGTACTCGACGAACCCGCTCAACCGCTCCGGCTCTTCGGTTATCGACAGCACCATGTCGAATTTCGCGGTGTCGGTCGGCACGTCCATCGGGCACATCGAGAGGCCCGACATTTCGAGCGTCTCGTCGGGCGTGTTCTGGAGGACGAAGACCCCCTGAAACAGAGGGGTGCGGCTCAGGTCGCGCTTCGGCTGGAGTTCTTCCACCAGCTTTTCGAATGGCACGTCCTGGTGCGTGATCGCGCCCAGAGTCATCTGGCGCACCCGGCGTAACACTTCATGGAAGGTCGGGTTGCCCGACAGGTCGAGCCGCATCACGAGCATGTTCACGAAGAAGCCGATCAGCCCTTCGATCTCGCTGCGGTTGCGGTTGGCAACGTCAGCGCCGACTATAATGTCCTCCTCCCCGCTGTAACGATGCAGAAGGACCTGAAACGCGGCCAGCAGAGTCATGAATAAAGTCACGCCCTCGCGACGGCTGAGTTCCTTCACGGCCTTCGACAGTTCCGGGCCGAGGGCGAACGTGTGCACGCTGCCCCTGTAAGTCTGCACCGGGGGCCGCGGCCGGTCCGTCGGCATTTGGAAGGGGGGGAGGTTGCCGGCGAGTTGCTTCCTCCAGTACGAGAGCTGCGCTTCCAAAGCGTCGCCCTGAAGCCATTCCCTCTGCCAGACCGCAAAGTCGGTGTACTGCACCGGAAGCTCCGGCAGGGGTGACGGCCTGCCCGCGCAAAACGCATCGTACAGGGCCGCCACTTCTCCGACCAGTACGCTTGTGCTCCACCCGTCGGAGACTATGTGGTGGAGCGTGAAGAGCACGACGTGGTCTTCTTCGCCGAGCCTCAGTAATACCACTCTGAGCATAGGCCCCTGGGTCAGGTCGAAGGGGCGGCCGCCTTCCTCGGCGGCCAGCCGTCTCGCCTCTTCTTCCTTCTCGCGCTCCCCGAGAGTGCTCAGGTCTATTACGGGGAACTTCACCTGCTCGGGAGGCATTATGCGCTGGTAGGGCTTGCCTCTCACCGCCCCGAAACGCGCCCTCAGTATCTCGTGCCTTCTCATAATCTCGCTGAGGCTCAGTTCCAGAGCCCCGACGTTCAGCTTCCCGAAAAGCCTCATCGCAGTCATCAGATTATAAAAAGGGTTGCCGGGGCTCAGGCGATCAAGAAACCACAACCGCTGCTGCGCGAACGAGAGGGGCAGGTCCGCGTCCCGCGAGACGCGCCGCATCTCCGGCGCGCGCACGCCGTGGGACTCGCCCAGAATTTCTCCGATGGCCCCGGCCAGTTCCGTGATGGTGGGCTTTTCGAACAGGATCCGCAGAGGCACCTCTACTTTGAAAGCGTCCCGAATCCGCGACACCACCTGAGTCGCCAGAAGCGAGTGCCCGCCGAGGTCGAAGAAGTTGTCGTCCGGTGCCACCTCTTTGATCCCGAGCACCCGCGACCACAGCCCCGCCAGCATCTCTTCGACCGGAGACTTTGATCTGAAGGCCGACTGCTCGACCGACCTCGTGACCGAGAGCGGGTCCGGCAGGCCATTGCGGTCAACCTTCCCGCTCGGCGTGTGCGGCAACTCACCCATCGGGACGAACACGGACGGGACCATCTGCTCCGGCAGTTTTCCCTTCAGGTACTCTTTTATGCTCGCGGCGTCGGGGTCGGCGCCGTCCGCCGGGACGAGGTACGCGACGAGCCGCTTATCGCCCGAGCTTTCGCCCCTGACCGCGACGACGGCTTCGCGCACCGAAGGGTGCTGCGCCAGCACGGACTCGATCTCTTCCAGCTCGATCCTGAAGCCGCGCAGTTTAACCTGATGGTCTATGCGGCCGAGAAACTCGATGTTGAGGTCGGGCAGCCACCTGCCGAGGTCCCCGGTCTTATAGACCGTGTCGCCCTTCGCGCCGGGGAACGGGTTCGGCACGAACGACTGCCGGGTCTTCTCTTCGTTCTTCCAGTAGCCGTCGCCGGTGCCCACCCCGGACACGCATATTTCGCCCGGCACGCCGAGAGCGACCGGGCGCATCTTTTCATCGACGATGTACAGGTCGAGGTTCGCCAGGGGCTTGCCTATCGGGATCGACCTCGAATTGGCCGGCATGGGTTCTTCGACTATGAACTGCGACACGTCGTCCGAAGCTTCGGTCGGGCCGTAGCAATTGACCACCTTTATGCGCGGGTAGATCGTCAGCCACCTGTTGGCGAGTTCCACGGGGACAAACTCTCCGGTGGCCATCATCCATTTCAGGCCGCCCAACTCCCTTTCGTCGGCAGGCAGCGCGGAGACGTAGTCGAGCAGGTTCTTCAGCACCGCCGGCACGAGCTCTATGATCGAGACGCCCTCTCGCTTTATCACGTCGAAAAGTTTTTTCGCGTCCGCGACCGTTTCGTTGTCGACGATCACGGTCCTGCCGCCGATCAGGACGGGGGCGAGGAACTGCCACACGGAGATGTCTGAAGAAGAGGGGGCGCTCTGAAGAAACCTGTACTCGCTGTCGAAATCAAGCGCTTCGAACTGCGCGTAGATGTGATTGACCGCGCCGTCGTGTCTTATGATCGCGCCCTTCGGGAGCCCGGACGAGCCGGACGTGTAGAGCATGTAGGCCGGGTCGGTCGGCCGGCTCTCCGCCCCGAGGTTGCTCGGGGAGAGGCGCTCATAATCCTCCCTGCCGAAGACGTTGAGCCGTTCGGTGCCCGCGGCGGAGGCGCTTTCGCCCGCGCCGTCAAAGCAGATGATGTTCTTCAGCCCGGAACATTCGGCAAAGATGTCAGAGAATTCGCGCACCAGCGACTCGCGCGTCAGGACCGTAGACACCTCGCTGTTCGACAGCATGTACCGGACCCTCTCGCGAGGGTACGCGGGGTCAATCGGCACGTACCCGCCGCCCGCCTTGAAGATGGCGAGCATGCCCGCGAGAAAGTTGATGCCGCGCGGTTCGAGAATGCCCACGAAGTCCCGGCGCGCGGTGCCTCTCTTTTCGAGCAGCCTTGCCAGCCGGTTCGCCCTCTCGTTCAACTCCGAATAGAGCAGGTGCTCGCCGTCGCACACGGCGGCGATTTTTTGCGGAGTCTCTTCGGCCTGCCGCTCGAACAATTCATGAACAGTCCGGTCGAGCGGGTAATCCCTCGCGTTGTCGTTCGGCTCGAAGAGAATCCGGCGGGCCTCTGAGCTTCGCAGCAGGCTGATCTCGTCGATCCTGACGTTCGGGTCTTTGACGGCCTGGCTCAACACGTGCAGGTAATGCGTGACCGCGTTTTCTATGCTCGCCGGGTTGAAGAGAGCCCGGTTGTAAGCCGCCCTTCCCTCGACGCCGCCGGGATTGACCCTGAATGAAAACGTGATGTCGTTCGGGTACCTCAGGGCGCTCTCTCCGTCGTGCAGATTTTCCAGCACTATTATCACGTCGAAGACCGGGCAGCGATTACTGCCGCGAGGAAGCTTCAGCAGGCTCACCAGCTCGTCGAAAGGGAAGTCCTGATTTGCGTACGCTTCGGCCACGGTCCGCCTGACCTGTAAAAGAAGCTCTTTGAAGCTGGCCTCCTTCGACACGTCGGACCGCAGGGCCACCAGGTTGCCGGCCGCGTCATTCGGGCCGCCCGCCCTGTAAGCCGGGGACCCGACGATCACGTCCCTGCTCCGGGCGTAGTTGCTCAGCACGACCTTAAGGGCTGCCGTCAGCAGCACGTACACGGACAAGTGGGAGCGCTTCGCGAATCTCAACACCCGCCGCGAGTCCTGATCGGGGATGGTGAAATCGATCTCACCGTACTCGCTCCGCTGCCCGGTCGGGCGCAGGAAATCGGGTATCAGGCTAGACTCCGGCAGGTCGCCCGCGAGCTTGTTCAGCCAGTAAATCTTCTGAGAGAAAAGCTCTCCGGGGAGGCCCCCGACGCTTTCCATGTAAGGCTCGGAGTGTTGAAGACTCATGTTAAGAAATTATCGCTTACAGATCAGTCGATGCTTTCGAGGATCGCTTGCCTGAGCAGTCGGCAGCCCTTCTCCAACAGGCCCATGTCAATGGTGAGCGGCGGTAATATCTTGAGCACCGCGCCCTCCCTGCCGACCCTTTCGACTATCAACCCGAGCTCGTAGGACCGCGCCGACACGCGCTGAGCCAGACTCGGGTGGCCGAAGCCGGACAGGTCAACGCCCCAGATCAGGCCGAGCCCCCGGATGGCGATCTTGTCGCTGATCGGGCGGATTTCGTTATCCAAAAATTGATCGACAAAAGCGGCCTTCTTCTCAACCTCCGCGCGCAGGTCGCCCTTCTCCACGAGGTCGAGCGCGGCGGTCGCGCCCACGCAGGCGAGTTGATACCCGCGGAAAGTCCCCGTGTGCTCGCCGGGCTTCCAGATGTCATGCTCCGGCTTCATCAACACGAGCGACATGGGGGCGCCATACCCGCTGATGGATTTGGAGAGGGTGACGATGTCGGGGACGATCCCGGCCCTCTCGAAAGAGAAGAACGGTCCCGTGCGGCCGCAGCCCACTTGGATGTCGTCACAGATGAGCAGCACGTCGTGCTCGTCGCACAGACGCCTCAACCTCTGCATCCACTCGACGGGGGCCACGACGACCCCGCCCTCGGCCTGCACCGTCTCGAAGATCATCGCGGCGGGTTTCTCTATGCCCGAGTGGCTGTCCGTCAGGACCGCCTCGATGAACCGGATCGAGTCGAACGTGGACATGAACCCGTGGGGGTAAGGCATGAAGGTCACGTTGTTCAGAGGCACCTGCCCGGCGGCCCGGCTGCTGAGGCCGGAAGTCACCGAAAGGCTGCCGAGGGAGAGCCCGTGGTAGCTGCCCATGAATGAGAATATCCCGGGCCGCTTCTTGACCTTCCTCGCTATCTTCAACGCCGCCTCGACCGAGTTCGCCCCGGTGGGGCCGCAGAACTGCACTTTGTAATCGAGCTCTTTCGGCTTCAGGATCACTTCGGAAAATCTTTCGAGGAAGGTACGCTTGGCCCCCGTGTGCATGTCCAGGCTGTGGACTAGCCCGTCCGACTTCAGGTACGAGATCACCTTTTCGGTGATGTACTCATTATTGTGGCCGTAGTTCAAAGTGCCCGCACCCGCGAAGAAATCGATGAACTCGGCCCCGGACTCCGAGTACATGGTCGAGCCTTTGGCCCTGACGAACGTGTCGGTGAACACGCGGCAGTAAGTTCTGACGTTGGATTCCATCTCTTCAAAAATGTTCAAAGTGTCACTCTCCTTGCAGCGCAAAATCGAAGTCGAATCCGGCTTCTTCTTCCAGAGCGAGCGCGACGCGCTTCTGCTCGGCGGAGAGAAGCGAGAGCGCGGAGATCGGGCGGTCGGGCTGTTCCGCAACGCCCTCAAGCAGGGCCTCAAAGTGAATTACCATGCGGGCGACGGTCGCCGCGTCGAACAGGTCCGTGTTGTACTCGAACAGGCCCTTGAACCCATCCGGCTCGTCCCACATGTCGAGCGAGAGGTCGAATTTCGCGGTGCTGCTGTCGACTTCCAGCGAGCTCAGGGTTAAGCCGGGGAGCTCGAAGCTCGTCCTCGGGGCGTTCTGCATGGCGAACATGACCTGGAATAAAGGGGTGCGCGACAGGTCGCGCTCGGGCTGCAAAATTTCGACGAGCTTCTCGAATGGCAGGTCCGCATTCGCGTACGCCGCGAGCGCCACTTCGCGCGTGCGATTCAGGAGCGCGTTAAAAGTCGGGTCGCCCGACAGGTCGGTCCTCAACACGAGAGTGTTCGCGAAAAATCCGATCAGGTTCTCCAGCTGCGGGCGGCTGCGCCCCGCGATGGGGGTGCCCACGATAACGTCCCTCTGTCGGGTGTAGCGGTGGAGCAGCACTTTGAAGGCCGCCAGCAAAGTCATAAAAGGGGTAGCGCCCTGTTGCTGGCCGAGTGACCTGATCGCGTTGCTCAGGTGAAAGGGCAGGTCGAATGCATGGGTCGCGCCCGCGTAAGTTTGAAGAGCGGGGCGCGGGCGGTCTGATGGCAAATCCAGAACAGAGAGCCGGCCGCCGAGCTGCTTCTTCCAGTATTCGGCCTGCGAGTCCAAAGCCTCCCCCTGTAGCTTCTCCCTCTGCCACACCGCGTAATCCGCGTACTGGATTGGGAGCTCGGGCAAGGGCGAAGGCAGCCCCTCTATGTACGCTTTGTAGAGCGCCGCGACTTCGTTCATGAAGAGGCCCGTGGACCACCCGTCGCTCACGATGTGATGCAGAGTGAAGAGCAGCAAATAGTCCCGCGCATCGAGCAGCAACAGTTGCGCGCGCACCAACATCCCTGCCGCGAGGTCGAAGGGCCTCCGCGCTTCTTCGACGGCGAGGCGGCGGGCTTCGATTTCTCTCGCGCCCCGGCTTATCGCTCTCAGATCGATGAGCGGGAATTCCAGAGGCGCGGCGGGCGAGATGGCCTGCACGGGGTCGCCGCCTATCACGGGAAAGGTGGTCCGCAAAACATCGTGCCGCCTGACGATCTCGTTTATGCTGCGCTCCAGCGCGCCGACATCGAGGTCGCCCTCCAGCCTGACGGCGGCCGGGACGTTGTAGAAGGCGCTGCCCGGCTCAAGCTGGTCGAGAAACCAGAGGCGCTCCTGCGCGAAAGAGAGCGGGCAATTGTTTTCCCGCGTGCGCTTCTCGATCACCTGCTTCGCCGGCGTGCGGCCCGTCTTAGATTTGAGAAGCAGGTCGAGAAGCGCGCGCCTTTCCGGCGAAAGCTTTTCTGCTCGGCTCTGGAAATCACTCATGGCAACTATCCCGGCCAGACTCTTCCGAATTTAAAGTCATAACCTGCCTTGGCCTCCCGGCGGCGCGCCCGCTCCGGGCGGCAGGCTTGAAGCCGACTGGTACATGGCCTCGATCAACTCGACCGTGGCGAGGCTGTCCGACAGGCTCGCCCGCAAGCCCCGGCCGTTGCGCAGGCCGTCGATGAAGAAAGACCACTGGTCCCTGTAGGGCGCAAGCAGGTCCTCCGAGCCGGCGACCTCGCGCGATTTGCCGGAGCCGCCCTCCCAGATTCTCAGCGGGTGGGCGGGGCGATGGCCCGAAGGGCTCAGCCCGAATAAAGTGTCTATGCGCGCGCTGCCCCGCGTCCCCATCAGGTGCAGATAAGTCTGGTCGTAGGGCACCGCGCAATCCCAGCTCACCTCGATGAAAATATTGACCGGCCCTTCCATGACGGCGAACCCGGTCGCGCCGATTTCAACGTCGCAGGAATCGGCGGCGGGCCCGTCCGTCGGGCGGTACCACGATGCTTCCGACGCATGCCCGGTCGCGTACTCGGTCACGCACTGAACGGAAAGGGGCCGCGGATTTCCGGTCAACCACAGGGCCAGATCGACCAGATGAGAACCGAGATCGATCAAAACGCCCCCGGCGGCCTTCCGCTTCGAGGTGAACCAGCTGTTAAGGCCCGGCACTCCGCTCCTGCGCAGCCACCCGCACCGGACGGACCTGATTTCGCCGAGCGCGCCATCTTCGATGGCCTTCCGCAGGGCTATGACTTCGGGGCGAAACCTGTTCGCGAAAGCGATCATCAACTCCCTGCCGTTACGGTCCGCCGCGTCAATCATGGCTCTGGCTTCGTCCGCGCCAGTAGCCATAGGCTTCTCGCATAACACGTTGATGCCCGCCTGTAGCGCGGCCACCGTGACCTCCGCGTGCTTGTAATTCGGGCACGCGACGAGCGCCGCGTCGAGGTCCAGTTCAAACAACTCTTCCGGGGTTGCGCAGACGTTTTCGGCCCCGAACCGGGCGGCCATTTGTTCCGCCCTCTCGACATTCGTATCGAACAGCCCGGCCACCGTAACGTCCTGCCGGGAGCACAACAGCGGGAGGTGCGTAAGCTCGACTATGCGGCCGGCCCCTACGAGCCCGACTCGCAATGGGCGAGGCCCGCCAGTTAATTCCGTCAAATGGTTCCCCCGATCACGATCATCTCCTCCAGCGCGGCGAGGCCGGTAATAAAGCCATCAGCCTGTTCAACCCGGCAAACGATCACGGGCTAAAATGCCTCCGCCGAAATCGCGGCGTCGGCCGTCAGGACCAGCCCCGGAATACTGGCGCGCAGTCTTTCGGCGATGTCGCGCGATTCGTCCGCCGTGACGACCAGCCGCACGCGCAAGGCATCTCCGCTCCCCCCATAGCTGTCGATCTCTCCCGCAGCGCCGGCCGGGTCGGGGCCTGAGCAGAGATGAATATGAACGGCCGTGTGTGTGCCCGCGGCATTCAGGTTGAACACCTCGACCATCTCACTCACGGTCAGTTGCCCAGGAGCCGAGACATACTCCGCGGAAGGCGCGGCGTAAGTCACGAAGCAGGACTCGAAGCACGGGGCGAGTATGCGCGTGAGCCTCCCGGCTTCGCCCATCGCTATGGCGATCACGGGGCCGTCGGCGTGTCGCAGCAACTCGAAAGCCGGGAACATCTCCGCCGGGCGATTGGCCATCCCCACTAGCTTCACAACGTCAACCCGGTCGCGCAACTTCGCATACTCGCCCAGCAGAGAAGCGGGCATGCGGTCATACCAATGCCTCGAAGCAATGAGCCGGGTCTTTCCGCTTTTAAGCTTTAAGAGCGCATCGACGCTGTCCCACTCGATGTCCACGTAATCGCAGCCCAGGTCCATCGCGCGCTTCAAAACATCCAGACGCTCGGACTCGCCGCCGCCGAACCGGCCCCCCTCCCGCGCGGGCCTACAGGTTATGATCAAAGGGCACGGCGAATCCGAGACGAGCCTCTCCAGGTCGAACGAATCCATGAGGTCGAGCCTGATCTCGGCCATGCTTATCACCGGCCGAAGCTGCCCCAGCGCGAGCAGGCATTCGTCCGTTCCGGGCATGGCGAGCGTCGCCGCAACTTTGTTCGATGGGTTACCGCCGGCCTGTCTCACTGACATCACCAGATTCCCCGCATGCGTCCTGAGCGAGCAGGATCGCTCCCCTCACCCCCGCGTCGTCCGGCAGCGCGGCCTGATGCAAGGCCACGCTGCGGTGAGATTGAACGAGCAGATTGGTTCGCAAAGCGCCCTCAAGCGCGGGCCATAGAGGAGCGCCGAGCTTGCTTAGGCCGCCGCCGACGATCACCGCTTCGAGGTCTAACAGGTTGACTACGTTTGCCGCGGCCAACCCGAGCCACCGCCCGCAGTCGGCCAGAGCTTCGAGCGCGAACACTTCCCCGCGCGCGGCGGCCTCGGATAACGCGGCCGCGCCCGGTAACCCGTGCTCGGCCGCCGCCCTTTCCAGAGCCCGCCCCGACGCCACAAGCTGCAAGCACCCCCTGTGGCCGCACGCGCATTCCGGCCCTCCGGGCAACACGATCTGGTGACCCAGCTCGCCCGCCCAGCCGTTACTGCCCCGGAATAACCTGCCCCTGAGGATCAGCCCCGCGCCCACTCCCGTGCCCGCCATCATCACGAGCAGGTTTCGATAATCCCGGCCCGCTCCCAGCTTCGCTTCCGCAAGCGCGGCCGCGTTCGCGTCGTCTTCGATCACGAGCGGGAGGCCGAGGCGCGACCCCAACATCGATTCGAATGGCAGACCGCGCCAGTCGGGGTGATTGGGCCAACTGACCACCTCACCCTGTTTGTTCGTCAGCGCGGCCAGCGAGACTCCGCAGGCGCGCACGGTCCCCGCCGCCCCGCTTTCGGAGATGAGCCCCGACGCGAGGTCCGCGATGAAGCCCACCGCGCTCTCGGGCGACAGGCCGTCGGGCCATTCGTCGGAGAGCGTGGGGCCGACGTTGAGGCCGCTCCCGAGCGCCGCCCTGACCCGCGTGCCGCCTATGTCGAGACCGAGGTAAAAGGGTCCGGATTGCATCGAGCGACCGCCTAAGAGTAAACGACTGATGGGGTCCCCGGCTTAAGCGGGCTGGCCTCCAACATGTTTTTCAACAACAGGGCGAGGGAATCCCAATCGTGTACGATATGGTCGGGGTGACACAGCGTCTGCACCCGCTCGGGCTTGATCCCCCACGTGACCGCGACGGCGCTGACCAGAGCGCGCTGGGCGCATATAATGTCGCTCACCGCGTCGCCGACCATCACGGCTTCGTCGGCCCGGCAGCCGAGCAGTTTCAGGGTTCGATACATGCCTTCCGGGTGAGGCTTGGGGTTAGTAAGCTGGTCCGAGCTCACCACCGCGTCGAAGTGGTGGATGAGATCAAAGTGTTCGAGGATCTGCAGAGTCCGCGCCCCATCCTTGCCTGTCAGCACGGCCAGCTTGAGCCCGTTATCATTCGCCCACTTCAGCAACTCCCGCCCCTGGGGGAAGACCGAGATGCGGTCGAGGTTGGCCTGACATATCTCCCGGTAAGGCTTCCACAGACTGTGCGGCAACCCGAGGGCGTCCATGATGCCGGGGAATGATTCCCCCATGTGCTCAAGGTACTCCTCTATCGGAGCCTCCCCTCCCCCTATCATCATCCGGTAAGTTTGCTCGAAAGCAAACCGCATCAAAGGTTCGGAATCGATCAACACCCCGTCGAGGTCAAAGATGACAGCCTTCAGCATGAGCAGCTCCAGTAGTTTCGCATCAGGCGATGCCTTTACCGTCCCACGAATAATCCTGAATTTTGCGGATGGCGTCGGCCAGCTCGACGAGGTCCTCCTCGTCGCCGAGCAGGACGCGGTGGTGGAGCCAGACCACAGTATCGCCCACCTCTTCGGCGACCGGGCACTCGAACAGGTTGTAATCCGGGAGCTTTGAATACTCCGGACGCCACCGCGGGCCGAAATTCGCGTTGCGGAAGACGGGCGTGCGGTGTATGGCCGGGTAGGCGACGAAAGCGGGCACGCCCTCGGCGATCAAGGCGTCCACGAATTTCTGCCGCGGGAGCCCGCCGAACTCCGCCGCGTTATACCTGAACATGACCATGTAATGTGAGTGCCGGGTGACACGCGGGTCGACCCCCTGAGGCACGATCCCCGGAATGTCTCCGAGCAGCCGGTCGAGCAGCGGCGCGTTAGCCGCCCGGCGCGCGATCTGCTCGTCGAGCCGCGACATCTGCACGCGCAGGACCGCGCCCTGTAGTTCGGAGATGCGGCAATTGCTGCCGAGCAGCTCGTGCTGGTAAGTGCGGTCCGTCTTCGGCCTCCCGCAGTTCCCGTAGAGGAAGCACCGCTCGATGAACTCTTCGTCGTTGGAGAGGACCAGCCCGCCCTCCCCGGCCGTCATCAGCTTGCCCGCCTGAAAAGAGAATATTCCGCCCGCGTCGAGCGCGCCGACTCGGGCCCCTTTCCACTCCGCGCCCTGCGCGTGCGCGGCGTCTTCTATTATGGGCAGCCCGTACTTTTGGGCCAGTTCGAGGATGGCATCCATGTCCACGGGGTGCCCGGCCATGTGGACTGGGATGATGGCGCGCGTGCGTTCGGTGATCGCATTCTCGATTGCGTCGGCGTCTATGCAGTACGTGTCGGGCTTTATGTCGACCGGCACGGGCACGGCGTTGGCGCAGAGGACGGCGGTCGCGGTGGATATGAAAGTGAAGGCGGGGATGATCACCTCGTCGCCCGCCCCGATGTCGAGCGCGGCGAGCGCCAGCTCTATAGCCTGCGTGCCGTTCGTCACGCCGAGAGCGAATTTCGCGCCCTGGTACGCGGCAAACTCTTTTTCGAACTCGTTGACGTGAGACCCCGTCATGCGCCACCACTGGCGGCTGCCGATCACGCTGTTGACGGCGGCGATCTCCTGCTCGTCGTAGACGGGCCATTCGGGAAAGGGCTTTCGCTTCGCCTGTTTCCCGCCGTTAAGGGCAAGTTCTTCGAAACTCATTCAAGTTCCTCCTTAGTTCATCTGATCCGAAGAGACCGTCAGCAGACCATCTACGCCCTGCGGCCTCACTTCTCAGTCCTTTGCTTAAGCTCCGCCAGCACTTGTTCGTCCGAGAGTTGTTCGAGCATGTCAAGGAGCCGCTCGTTCTCAAGCTCATACTTCTGTTGCTCGATGCGCGCGATTTCGGCGGCCAGCATGGCGACCGTGGGGTTCACAAATAGGGCGCGCAGAGGCAGCTCCAATTCGAACTGCTCCGACAGTCTTGAGACTATCTTAGCCGCCGTGAGCGAGTGGCCGCCCAGCTCGAAAAAGTTGTCGTGGACGCCGACTTCGGGTATGCCCAGGGCCTCGGCCCAGACGCCCGCGACCGCCTTCTCGACCTCGTTGCGCGGCGGCGTGAACTCCTGCCCCATCTCCGGCCTTGACGAATCGGGGGCGGGCAGGGATTTCCGGTCCACTTTCCCGTTGGGCGTGCGCGGCAGACGATCCAGGAACACGAACGCCGACGCGACCATGTAACCCGGCAGCCTTTCACCCAGGAAACTTCTCAACTCGCTGGCCGAAGGCTGGCCTTCTCCGGGGGCCGCCACGTAAGCGACGAGCCGCCTGCCGGCCGGCTCTTCGAGAGCCACGACGACGGCCTCTCGGACCGCCGGGTGCCGTTTTAAAACGGCCTCGACTTCTCCGAGCTCGACGCGCTGGCCGCGGATTTTAACCTGATGGTCAACCCGCCCGACGTACTCGATCTGGCCGTCCGGCCCGTAGCGGGCCAGGTCGCCCATGTTGTAAAGGCGCGCGCCGGGGGTCGGGCTGAACGGGTCGGGCACGAACCTTTCGGCCGTCAGGTCGGGGCGGTTCAGGTAACCGCGCGCGGGGTTGACGCTGCTCACATGAAGCTGGCCCGGAACGCCGACGGGGACCGGGCGGTTGTACCTGTCGAGCAGGTAGACCTTAAGGTTGTTTATCGGCCTGCCGATTGGTACGGTCGGAGCGTCCGCCGCCAACGAAGCGGTGTCGTAACAGCACACGTCATTAACTTCGGACGCGCCATACTGGTTCAACAATTTCGCTCCGGGCAGGCGCTCGTGAAATTCCCGGCAGAGCGCGACGGAGAGGGGCTCGCCGCAAACGCTCCACAGCTTCAGCCCCGGCAGGGCGGCGCGGAGGTCGACGTTGGCGTCCAATATCGCCCGCAACAGGGATGGCACTAGCACGATCCGGGTCACGTTTTCGGAGGCGAGTCGCCTGACCATCAGGCTAGGGTCCTTCGCTTCCGAATCGGGGATTATCGCCGTGTGTGCCCCCCGGAGCAGCGCGCCGAGCAGCTCCCAGATCGAGACGGTGAAGTTTACAGTCGTCCTCTGGCACAGCACCTCGCCGGGTTGAAACGGGTACTCGTCCCACATCCAGGCGAACCGGTTCAACAACTGCTTCTGCTCCACGGCGACGCCTTTGGGCTGGCCGGTCGACCCCGACGTGTACATCACGAAGAGAAGGTTTTCGGGGACGGCGTTGGTGACGGCATTCTCGCCATCCTGCCGCGAGATCAGGCCCCAGTCTCTGTCGAGACAGGTGATCACGGCCGGGATGTTTTCGGGCAGGCGCGGCAGAAGGCTTTCACTTGTCAGGATCACCCGCGCGCCCGTGTCGTTGAGGATGAACGCCAGATGCGTCTGCGGGTATGACGGGTCAAGAGGGACGTAGGCAGCGCCCGCCTTCAGGATTCCGAGCAGCGAGATGACGGTCATGACGGAGCGTTCGAGGCAGACGCCGACTCGGGACTCGGGGCCGACGCCCTCAGACCTCAGGTGTGCGGCGACTTGATTCGCGAGCCTGTTCAGCTCTTTGTAACTCACGCGCTCGTCCCCGCAGGAGACTGCGATGAGATCGGGCGTGCGCTCGACCTGCTCCTCGAACAAGTGGTGTATGCACCTGTCGCGCGGGTAATCCGATTCGACGCCGCTCCACCCATGAAGAATCTGCGCCCGCTCCGATTCGGGAAGCATGGGCACGTCGATGAGCCGGCGCTCCGCGTCTTTCGCCATCTCTTCGAGCAGAACCCGGAGATGATTCAACATCCTCGTCATCGACTCCGGCCGGAACGACCGGGCGTCGTACGCGAGGCTGATGCGCCACTGCGCGCCGGGGACCACGGTCACCGTGATGGGGTAGTGCGTGCGTACGGAGTAAGTGAGTTGATGGGCTTCGAGAAGTTGTTCCTGTCCCTGTAATTTTGCAGACAGCGGGTGATTCTCGAAGACCAGTATGGTGTCGAAGAGGCGCTGCCCCTGCGGAACATTACTCCACCGCTGCACCTGCACGAGCGGGCTGTACTCGTACTGGCGCTGTCTTATCTGCTGAGCCTGCAACTGCCTGAGCCACGAGGTGAGGTCGGTCGCGGGCGGCGTCTTCACCCGCACGGGCAAAATGTTTGTGAAGAGGCCGAGGATGGACTCCACGCCGGGGAGCTCGGCGTCGCGGCCCGAGACGACCGCCCCGAAGACCACGTCATCCTCGCCGCTGTAGTGGCTGAGGAGCAGGGCCCACGCGCCCTGAGCGATTGTGTTGGGCGTAATTTGACGCTGGCGCGAAAGTGATTGCAGCGCCGAGGTAGTTTCCGGGGACAGATCGATCTGCTGCTCGGAGTACTGACTTTCATGCTCGGCCGCGGCTCCCGGCTCGCGCTCGATGCGGAGCGGGGTCGGCTGGGTAAATCCGCTCAGGGTGCTACGCCAGAATTCCTCCGCGGCCCCGAGGTCCTGCCTTCGCAGCCATGCCACGTAATCGCGATAAGGGCGGCTGCGCTGCGGGTTCAAGTCCCTCCCGGCCCGGAAAGCCTCATAAAAACTGAAGACCTCGTCCATCAGCAGCGACCCGGACCACCCGTCGAGCAACAGGTGATGGCGGGTCCACACGAACTCGAACCGGTCGTCGGCCGCCCGTATTAGCGCGAGCCTCATCAGAGGCGGCTCCGCCAGATCGAAGCCGCGCGACTTGTCCGCCTCAAGAAAACTTTTAATGCGTTCCTGCCGCGCCTCGGGCGAAAGGCCGCGCCAGTCTTCCGCCGACGGCGAGAAGCTCACCTGCCTGTGCACGACCTGGATCGGCTCGTTCACGCCTTCCCAGATGAAGCCCGAGCGTAATATCGCGTGGCGGTCGATCACCCTCTGCCACGCCCGCTCGAATGCGTTGACATCGAGGTCCGCGTGTATCGTCCAGTGCGATTGCTCTATGTACACGTCCGAGCCGGGGGCGTAGAGCGTGTGAAAGAGCATGCCTTCCTGCATCGGGGAGAGGGGGTAAAAGTTCTCTATATTTTTCATGCGTGACGGCTCGTCGGGCTCTCAGGTTAGGGACGTAAGGTCATCTTTGCGGGCGGCGCAGCTTGAGCATGATGGTGATCTCCCTCAGGATGAAAAGGTAATCCTGAACGGTCACGGCAGGGAGCCACGGGAACAGCCGGCGGCTTATTCGGGCGTACCTGCCGTGATTATTCCACCTGTGACACTTGAAAATGTGCTTGCCGATGAAGGAGTCGGCCTCGCGGTTCCTCACGAAATAAGCCGGGTGCCGCAGAGGGAACTTCATCTCGAAGACCGGGAGATTTTCCCCCTTTTCGTCCCCCTTCTTCAGGTTCGTGGCCTCGGCCCCGTACCCTATGTTCGACACCAGATTCACGCACGGAGTGACGGAGAAGCCGTTCTGCGCCCAGCAGGCCACCATCCACTGGTAGGACCATGTGTTCAGGTAGCCGAGGGCCACGTTTTCGAGCGTATACCGCCAGTAGGCGGCGGCCGCCGCGTCCCCCAGCGCGTCGAGGATCATGGAGGAGTCGCGGAGCGCGGGCCAGTTCTTCATCTCGACGTCGTAATGCCGCCACGCCCTGCGCCACGTGGCCCAGCCCCAGATGTGCGGGTATCGGGAGAAGAAATAGCTCTGCGCCTCTTCGCCCCGTCCGGGCAAAAAGTTATTGCCGCTTATCATCATCACCCTGGGGTCGTCGCGGTACTTTTCCAGCAGGTCTTCGCAGAACCGGAAGAAGCTTGGGTGCGGGAGGCAGTCGTCTTCGAGAATGATCGCCTCTTCGACGTTTTCGAACACCCAGTCGATGCCGCTTGAGATCCGCCGCTTCAGGCCGAGATTCACGTCCGAGTAGTTGGTCAGCACTTCACAATCCCAGTCCACTTGGTCGATGACGGCCCTGGCCGCGAGGCACTTTTCCGACTCGCCGGGCCGTGCCGCGCGCGGGCCATCGGCTATCACCAGCAGCTTCGGAGGCCGCGCCTTCGCTATCTCTTCGAAAGTCCTCCGGGTGACTTCCGGCCGGTTAAAGATGATAAAACCTACGGGCGTGTTCAAAGTGGTTCCCATCTCCATAGACCCTACAATTAATTGAACCCGAACAGAGTCAAGGACAATTGCAGGCTTTCGGCCTGCACGCGCTCGCGCTCGTCGGGCGGTAGAGCGCCATCGGCCGCGGTCACCTCGGCGATTCGATCCGCCGATATTTCGTAAGCGTCGCGCACGGCGTTGATGACGTAAAAGTAGGAGTCGGCTTCGCCGCCGGTGATCCCCCAGGCTTGCAGGGCGTTGCGCCAGACGTCATCGCCGAGGTGCGACATCGCCGTTATGATCCTTGAGTAAGAGTCTTCCACCGTCGCGGCGTCGGCGAGCTTTGAGGGGTCCGCCCAGTTCGCTTCGACCGTTTTAAGCTTCCTCAGTACGGCGAGCTCATTCCCGACTTTTAATACTTCCAGAGAGAAACTCCCGGGGTAGACCGCCAGCCAGTTCTTCACGACCGAGGCTTCGGAGGGCCTGCTGTGATCGTCGAGGATGACGAGGCCATCGACGACCAGCCTGTCATAAACCTGGTACAGGCAGGCTTCCCTCCCCCTCAGAGTATAAAACGGCGGGCCGTCTATGATCACACAATCGATCTCTTCGTCGAAGGCCTGCGCCTCGTAGGACAGGATTCGTCCGGGGCCGTAGCTCTGAAACGCGAGCGGGCTGTAGACGACTTTCAGGTTACCCCCGACGCCCGCCTCATCGATCATGGACCGGGCCGCTTCGAAGGACTGCCTGTCGCTTTCTATCGAAGTGATGTCGCTGTCCGGGAAGGCTAGGGCCAGCCTGATCGAGCTCGGCCCGCTGCCGAACTCGACGATTGTTTTCGGCCTCCGGAGCTGGCGGATCAAATCCGTGATCGCCTGGAATGACGCTTCGCCGATGCTCCAGGAATTATCGAGATTCAATTTTTCGTTCATTTTATTCCCGCTAAATGGATATTCACTCACGGGCAACCATTCGGCTGTTAGACCGCCAGCCGACGCAAAGCCCCTGAGTTTCATTCCGCCTGACCCGCTAAAGATTATTGAGGTGAATTTGAAGCCGGGAGGTGCTCGGCCTTCCGGGGACCAGTCGGTGAGAACGCGCGGAGCCCGGTGTTTACTGCCGCTTCGATAAAGCGCCCGCTGCGCGCTCGCACTCTAACGGAAAGAGCCGGCGTCCTGAGAGACGACCGAAAAACGCGGGACCATCAGACACACCCATACCGCACTCGTTAAACCCTGAAGGAAGCTGACTACAGCGTTTATAAATTGTGCTTACCTGGCTACTGACAAATTCTCCTCTTCACAAACTTATCCATCAGGAGTATTTATTGTGATTTCCACCAGTAAGTACGGTTGCCCGGCTTGAGCGCCTAATCTTAACCCGAGGGCGAAAAATCGTTTTGCAATTACATAGGATTTAGCTCAGCACGGGAACCAAAACCGTTAGAAACGAACAAGTACTACCCAAATATGGATGTACTTATACACCCAAGTCGAAAGGAACCGCAAGGTGGAGTCGCACACCCTGGCGTGAACTACGCTACAGAGAGCCCAGAAGTTTCCGGCTTGATGACATATTGACTAGGGTCGAATCACTCACAATCTACGCGCACTGATGGCCACGAACCACACGAACCGGGCACCGAACTATTAGAGAGAAAATTTTTTGTAAAAATACTTTCCTCACGTTTTTCTTGATTGCTTTGTCATACTGCTTACCTTATTCTTAGTCTGCCATTCCGGCTAGCGGCAGCTTCTCGGACCATCGAACCAGCGTTCCCAACAAAGAAGAATGGCTGCTGGAATGTTTTTTGCGACGACGCAAAGGTTCTGGAATTCTACATTCATGGTGCGGGCTCAGGCCGCACCGGGGATGACGGATTGTAGCTTCTGTGACGGGTTGAGATTGGCCCTGCCGATGCTCCGGGGATAAGGGTGCTCGCAATAACACCAGCCTTCTGATTTCAAAAAGCCTTCTTTGCCGATCCGAAGGAAGGAGAATTTCTCTTGAGGCAGTTAATCGCTTTTCTCTTTCAATACTCCAGAGGCATTCGATCCCTGAGGAGTATTGCCGCCATCGCCATCGTCTCCGGCGCGGCGGGAGGGCTGGCGTCGGCGGGCCTCCTGGCGCTGATCAACCGAGCGTTGAGCGACCCGGCCGGCTCGTCTTTCGGCCTGGCGGTGGCCTTTTTCTGCCTCTGCCTGCTCGTGCCAATCGTACGTCTGGTCTCAGAGATTCTCGTGGTTCGGATCTCGACGGAGGTCACCTTCGACCTGCGGCGGAAGTTGTTCGCGCGGATCCTTTCGGCCGATTTAAGCCGCCTGGAAGAGAACGGGCCTTCCCGCCTGATGGCGACCCTGACCGACGACGTGAACGCCATCGCGAACACGCTCACCTCGGTGCCGACGTTTTGCATAAACCTCGCGGTCGTGGTCGGCTGTTTAATCTACCTCGCGTGGCTGTCATGGGTGATATTCGCTCTGGTGATCGCGTTCGCGGTAGTGGGGACGATAAGCTACCAGGTCCCGATCAACAAGGGGGTGCACTACCAGAACCTCGCCCGAGAGAACTGGGACCAGGTCTTCAAGCACTTCCGATCTTTGACGGAAGGGATCAAGGAACTCAAGCTGCACCGCCCGCGCAGGAGAGATTATTCCGACACCTTCATGTCGAGCGTCTCCGACTCGCGGCGTTTGAGCAGGGTGTGGATGATAATTTTCAGCGCCGCGAGCCACTGGAGCGAGATACTGGTCTTCATCCTCATCGGGCTGATCGTTTTCATCCTGCCCACGTTAAAAGCGGCCGACCCGAACCTCCTTACGAGCTCGTGCATCACGGTGTTGTACATGCTGGGCCCGATGACCGTGCTGATAAGCACGTTCCCAATTCTGGGGCGGGCGAGCGTCGCGATCATGAAGATTCAGAAGCTCGGCCTGTCTCTCGGCCCGGAGGCCAGCGACGACAACTCGGCGCCCATGCCGAGCCCCGCGTGGGAGAGCCTCGAACTGTCGGGCGTGACACACACGTATCACAGGGAGGACGAGTCGCAGAACTTTACGCTCGGCCCTCTGGACATGACGTTCGTTCCGGGCGAGATGGTATTCATCACCGGCGGGAACGGCAGCGGCAAGACGACGCTCATCAAGCTCATCGCCGGCCTGTACACCCCCGAGGCCGGCGAGATCAGGCTAAACGGCAGAGCGGTCACGGGCGAGAGTCTGGACGATTACCGCCAGCTCTTCTCGGTGGTGTTCTCCGATTTTTACCTCTTCGAAAGGCTGTTCGGGCTCGGCGGCGATGACATCGATGTCAGGGCGAACGATTACCTGGCCGAGCTCCGGCTGGAAAAGAAGGTGAAGCTCAGCGGCGGGATGTTTTCTACCACCGAGCTTTCGCAGGGCCAGCGGAAGCGACTGGCCCTGCTGACCGCCCGGCTTGAGAACCGGCCCATATACATCTTCGACGAGTGGGCGGCGGACCAGGACCCGGTCTTCAGGGACGTGTTTTATTACCGGCTCCTGCCGGAATTGAAATCCGGAGGGAAGACAGTGATCGTTGTAACCCATGACGACCGCTATTACGAGGTCGCGGATCGGGTCATCAAGCTGGACTACGGTAAGGTGCAGTTCGACAGGCGGAATAAAGACGCCGGCGCGGGAAGTCTGATCGAGGCGCGCGTATGGACAGAATAATCATCATCGGTGCCGGGCTTGTCGGCTCTCTGCTCTCCGTCTTCCTCGCGAAAAGGGGGCACAAGGTAGACGTCTACGAACGCAACCCCGACCCCCGCGAAACGTCCGCGGGGCATGGCAGGTCGATCAACCTGACCCTGTGCGACAGGGGGTTCAAGGCTCTGGACTTCGTCGGGGTCGGCGACATCGTGCGCGGCTGCGCGGTCCCGGCGTATGGGAGGCTGATGCACGACGTGGAGGGCAAGCTGGTCTTTCAGCCGTACGGGAACACCAACGAGGCCATCCACTCGATCTCGCGCTCCGACCTGAACCGGGCGCTGCTCGATTTCGCCGAGAAAGATTCCCGCATCACGTTCCACTTCAACCGGAAGTGTGTCGGCGCCGACCTGGCTACCGCGACGGTCGAGGTGAAGGACACCGAGACCGGCAACGTCACGCGGGAAGAAGGCGACCTGCTCTTCGGGTCCGACGGCGCGCACTCCACCATCCTGATGCAGATGCAGAGGAAGAGAAGGTTCAACTACTCGCAGCAGTATTGGGAGCAGGGCTACAAGGAATTGAGGGTGCCCGCCGGCGCGGACGCCGGCTGGACCTCGGAGAAGAACGTCCTGCACATCTGGCCGAGAAGCAACTACATGCTGATAGGCTTCCCCAACACCGACGGCAGCTTCACCTGCTCGCTGCACATCCCCTTCGAAGGCGAGGTCTCTTACGAGTCGGTCAGGACCGAGCAGGAATTGCTGGCCCTGTTCAGAAACTCTTTCCCGGACGTTGTGAACCTGCTCCCCAGTCTCGTCGAAGACTTCTTCGCCAACCCGCCTAACACGATGATAACGGTCAAGTGCTGGCCCTGGACCTTCAACGACAAGGCCGCCCTGATCGGCGATTCGGCCCATTCCATATACCCCTCCTACGGGCAGGGGGCCAACGCGGGGTTCGAAGACTGCCTGACGCTTTACGAATGCATTGAGAGGCACGGGGAGGACTGGGGCACGGTTCTGGGAGAGTACCAGAGGCTACGCAAGCCGAACACGGACGCAATCGCCGACCTGTGCGTCGACCACTTCATCGAACTGCGCGACCTCGTCGGCGATCCGGGTTTCATACTCAGGAAAGAGGTCGAGCGGAAAATCAATCAGATGTACCCGGATAAGTACAAAGACCTGTATTCGATGATCACCTTCACGTGCATGCCTTACGCCGAGGCGATGAGGGTCGACCGGGAGCAGCGCGCGATACTGGACCAGATCATGAGCATTGAAGACATACGGCATCGGTTGAACAGCCCGGAGGTAGAGTCGCGGATCGATCAGCTGATGCAATCGAGATGAGTTCAAGCGTAGATGCCGAACACCTACGCCAGATTTCGGAGGACATATGCAGACAAACGGCAATAAGAATGACAACAGCTTCGACTACTTAATCATCGGGGCAGGCCCCGCGGGCCTGCAGCTAGGCTATTTCATGGAGAAGGCGGGGCGGAATTATCTCATCCTCGAAGCGGGCACCAGCGCCGGCACTTTTTTTAAGAGGTTCCCCAGGCACAGGACTTTGATCTCATCCAACAAAGTTTATACCGGCTTCGACGATACGGAACGCAACCTGAGGTGGGATTGGAATTCCCTGCTCTGCGACAACGACGACCTGCTCTTCTCGAAGTTCAGCAAGGAGTACTTCCCCCCGGCGGACGAGATGGTCCGCTACCTGACCGATTTCGCCAACGCCTACAACCTCAACATCAGGTACGAAGCCAGGGCCGTCAGGATCAGCAAGGGCGCCGAGTTCGAGGTCCTGGACCAGAACGGCAACACCTACTCCGGCAAGCGCCTGATCATCGCCGCCGGTTTTACGAAGCCGTACGTGCCGCCGGTGCCTGGGATGGAACTCGCCGAGCTTTACACGGAAGTCTCCGTGGACCCGAATGACTTCATCAACCAGAAGGTCCTGATCCTGGGCAAAGGCAACTCGGGCTTCGAGACGGCCGAGAACCTGATCCCCACGGCGGCGGTCATTCACCTCGCGAGCCCGAACCCGGTGTCCCTGGCCTGGAAGACTCACTTCGTAGGCCATGTCCGGGCCGTCAACAATAACTTTCTCGACACCTACCAGTTGAAATCTCAAAACGCCGTGCTCGACGCTTCGGTCGAAAAGATCGAGCGCAGGGACGATGGGAAATACGTGGTCTCTCTGTGCTACACCCACGCGAACGGGGAGAAAGAGGACCTCGTCTATGATCGCGTGATCGCCTGCACCGGGTTCCGCTTCGACCCTTCGATCTTCGACGACAGCTGCCGCCCGGAGCTCATCATCAACGACCGTTTCCCGAATCAGACCAGCGCGTGGGAATCGACAAACGTTAAGGGCCTCTATTTCGCGGGCACCCTGACGCAGGCGCGGGACTTCAAGAAGACCACGTCGGGCTTCATTCACGGGTACAGGTACAACGTCAAAGCCCTGTTCCATATCTTCGAGCATACTTACCACGGGAACCCCCTGCCATCATACCCGGTGCCGCCGACCGCGCAGGGGTTGACCGATGCGATCATCAAGAGGGTCAACGAATCCTCCGCCCTCTGGCAGCAGTTCGGGTACCTCGGCGACCTGATCGTAGTTTCAGGCGAAGGGGAGGACGCCCGCTACTACGAAGAGCTGCCCGTCGATTACATACATGACACCGAGCTCGGGCTCAACGACCATTACTACATCGTGACTCTGGAATTCGGCAAGATCACGGGCGACCCATTCAACATCGAGAGGCACCCGGTCCCCGGCGAGGCGGCGCGAAGCACCTTTCTGCACCCGGTAATCAGGAGGTTCTCGGGCGGCAACCTAATCGCCGAGCATCACATCCTCGAAGATTTATACGGCGAATGGTTGAAGGAAGACGCGCATATCCGCCCGCTTCATGAATTCCTCGAATACGCCATGCGGGGGGCGGACGCTGTCCTCGAAAGCCGGAGGTAGGGAGGCCCCGCGCCCGGCGGCTCGCGGGCGCAAGAGGCCGAATCGAACATGACCGGACATGAAAGTTGAGTATTCGATATGGGATTTCGCTACCAGAACGTCGTGCTTCCGTTGACGGTTGCCGCAGTGTTTATAGCGTTGTGGCACGTGGCCGTCGTGGTGTCCGGCACGCCGATCTTTCCCAAGCCGACTCAAGTGCTGGCCGGGATGGTCGAGCTCATTCAAAGGGGCGTGATGTTGAAATACGTGGTCGCCTCGTTGTTCCGCGTGTCGGCCGGCTTTCTACTCGCGCTGGCCATAGGCATCCCTCTGGGGCTCTTGCTGGGCTGGTTCGGCATCGCCTTCCAAGCGTTCAACCCTTTGATTCAGGTATTGCGCCCCATCTCGCCAATCGCCTGGATCCCGGTGGCGATCCTGTGGTTCGGGGTGAGCGATCTGGCCCCGGTTTTTCTGATCTTTCTGACGAGCCTCTTCCCGATCACTCTTGCGGCAATCGCGGCGGTGCAGAACATACAGCTGGTCTACCTGCGCGCCGCCCGGAACTTCGGGCTCACGGGGCTCACGCTCTTCAGGAAGGTCGTCTTCCCCGCCGCCCTGCCGCAGATCATTACCGGGATACGTATAGCTCTGGGAGTCGCGTGGCTCGTGGTGGTAGCCGCGGAGATGATCGCCGTCAATTCGGGGCTCGGCTATCTGATCATCGACGCGCGCAACGCGGGCATGCGGTACGACCTCGTAGTGGCGGGGATGGTGATGATCGGGCTGATCGGGCTGGTGCTCGATTTTATGGTGAGGCGGTTGGAGAAGCTCGACGAAGTGCAGTGGGGCTTCAATCGGTAACCGGCCTCCGTGACGTAAGAAACTATGAAAGAACAAGCAAAAATAGTCATTCAGGATGTGTGGAAGGAATTCGCGGACATCCGCAGGAGCACGAAGACTGACAAGGAAGCCGTGCCTGTCTTACAGAACGTCAACCTCAAGGTGCAGGACGGCGAATTCGTCTGCATAGTCGGCCCTTCGGGCTGCGGCAAATCCACCCTGCTCAATATAGTGGGCGGCTTTTTGAAAGCTTCGAGGGGCGAGGTGCTGATCGACGGCGAGCCCGTGACCGGCCCGGATGTGAAGCGCATCTTCATCTTTCAGGAGAACGGGGTTTTCCCGTGGCTCACGGTCGAAGACAACATCGGGTTCGGGCTGCTCAACGAGCCGCCCTCGGAACGGAACCGCATAGTCGAGCACTACATCGACATGGTGGGGCTGAAGGGGTTCGAGCATGCCTACCCGCGCGAGATTTCGGGCGGGATGAAGCAGCGCGTGGAGATCGCCCGCGCGCTCGCCGCCGGGCCGGACATCCTCTACATGGACGAGCCCTTCGGCGCGCTCGACTTTCTGACCCGGCTTCACATGCGCGCGGAGCTTGCCCAGATATGGCAGCGCGAGAAGAAGACCATCCTGTTCGTGACGCACGACGTGGAAGAATCGGTCCAGCTCGCCGACCGGGTCGTCGTCATGAGCAAAAGGCCCGCGACCATCGCGACCGTCATCGATGTCAACCTGCCGCGACCTCGCGACCTCGACGCTCCGGAATACCTCAGCATCCGCGACGAGATATTCGAAATCATGGGCCTGGATCATTCGGGGCTGGGGGCCGGCCGCGAGAACGTCGACGAGGATCCCGCGCCGGCCGCCGCGGCGACGGTGTCGAGCCCTCTGCGACACAAAGCCTTAGACGCCGACGTAATCATAATAGGCGGCGGGCCGGCCGGGTCGGCGCTCGGATTTTATCTTGGGCGCGCCGGGATCGATCACCTCATCATAGACAAGGCGCATCACCCGCGCGCGCATGTCGGGGAATCACTCTCCTACTCGACGACCGCGTTCCTCAAGGAGATGGAGTTTCTCCCGGTTATGGAGCGCGAGCAGTTCGTCGTCAAGCGGGGAGTGTCCTGGACTTCCTGGTTCGACCAGGAGCAGGTTGACATGAATTTCAAAGACCTCGAAGGCCCCGGTTATACGTACCAGGTGGACCGCGCCAGGTTTGACGACCTGCTCCTGAAACACGCCAGAGAGCGCGGGTCGCGCGTCTTCTCGGGCGCGCAGGTCGAGCGCGTCAATTTCAGCCGCCGGGGGTTCGCAGAGGGGGTGACCGTGAAGATAGGGAACTCAAGGTTCCCGCTCAAGTCCCGCCTGATCGTCGACGCATCGGGATCGCAGACCATGCTAGGGCGGCAGTTGGGCATCCTGACGATGGAATCCGGCCTCCCGCAATTTGCGGTACACAGCCGGTTCTCTAACGTGAGGAACGAGAGGGCCGAAACCGATGGCTACACGCACATCCACATGCTGCCGGTCCCGCGCGGGTGGGTGTGGCAGATACCGATCAGCGAAGAAGTGGTCTCCGTGGGCATCATCATGGATCGCGAGCACAACGTCAGGTCGGGCGAGAGCGTCGAAGAGTTCTTTAACTACACGGTGGGCCTGAACCCGACTCTGGCGGCGCGCATGAAAGACGCCGTGCGGCTGCGCGAATTCAGGATGGACGGCAACTACAGCTATTCGATGGACCGTTTCGCCGGCAGCGGCTGGCTGATGTTGGGCGACGCGGCCTTCTCCGTCGATCCGATTTTTTTCTCCGGAATAAGCGATGCCTTCCACTCCGCGCGATTCGCCGCCGGAGCCATCGCGGAGGCGCTGGCGGCCAATGATTTAAGCGAGTCGAGCTTCGACGGGTACCAGACTAGGCTGCGCGGCGGGGTGGAGTTCTGGCAGGAATTCGTCCGCCTGTTCTACGACGTAGCGCCGATATTCAGCCGCGTCATCGGGAACAATTTTCGCAACGAGATATTGCGCCTGTGCGAAGGCGATATTTATGACCCTTCGGCGATGCAATCACTCGTGGAGCTTAAGAAAGCCTTCGAGGCGATTAGAGGAGATGAGAGCCACCCTCTCAGAAGGTATTTGATCGGCGCGGGAGCATGAAGAGCATTATCGGAGGTAGCCACCTTCGCCTGTCAGGCTTTACGCCCGGCGATGTTCTAAAGCAGCTTGCTATACGGCGCAATAGGCCTGAAGGCTCTTCATCATCTCGGTGAAGCCATAGAAGTCCATCGACTGGGGGCCGTCAGACAAAGCGTGGTCGGGCGAGGGGTGCACTTCTATGATGAGCCCGTCAGCGCCAGCGGCGAGGGAAGCTCGCGAGACGGCGGGGATCAGGCTGCGCAGCCCGGTGGCGTGGGACGGATCGACCAGGACGGGCAAGTGAGAAAGTTGTTTGACTAAAGCGACACCAGCGAGGTCTAACGTGTTACGCATGCCGGTTTCGAAGGTCCTAATGCCGCGCTCACACAGTACGACATTCGGGTTGCCACCGGACAAGATATATTCAGCCGCGAGCAGCCACTCCTTAATCGTCGCCGCGGGTCCGCGCTTAAGCAGGATCGGGCGCGGTACAAGGGCCAGGCGGCGTAACAAGTCGAAGTTTTGCATGTTGCGTGCCCCGACCTGAAGCATGTCCGCATATTCGGCCACCAGGTCTACGGATTCGGCCGCCATGACTTCGGTGACGACTGGCAGCCCCGTCTCTTCCCTGGCCTGCCCAAGTAGTTTCAAAGCTTCGAGGCCTAGCCCCTGAAAATCGTAAGGCGAAGTGCGGGGCTTGAAAGCCCCGCCGCGGAGCATCCGCGCCCCGGCAAGCTTAACGGCGCGCGCGGTGGTAAACAACTGGTCCGGGGATTCAACGGCGCAAGGGCCGGCGATAATGATCGGTTCCGCTGCGCCTATCTTCACTCCGCCGACATCAACGATTGTGCAACCCTTGCCTGCCTGCCTGCCTGCGAGCTTAAAAGGGTGCGCGACACTGCTTGCGCTCGCCTGGGGATTAGCCTTCTCGCATTCGCCTGAAACGAGGCCGACATCGCTGATTAAAGTGCTCATTTTTTTATCCTGAATCTCGTTGTTCCGCCTTTGCCGGGCGAGTGTACTAGGGCCGTTATAACTTTTACTCGCACGAATTCAGAGCTGATTGGAGCCCGCTTTCTTATAAACGCTGTGGGGCGCAAGTTGTTGCAAGAATGATTACAGGCGGCTCGCGGGGTAGATTTTGATTTTGGAGATGAGCTAAGGCCGGCGCCAGCGGTCGGACCGAGGCGGGAGCCGGTTATGAAATCTCTCTATAATTCTGGCTGTTGCGGCTGAGATTACGTATTAATATAATCGTACCGCTCGTGCCACTGATAGCTATTTAGGAGGCAGTGATGAGCCGGAATGATCCTGACAAGGAAGATAATAGAATCTATAAAGTAGTAGTGAACCACGAAGAGCAGTACTCCATTTGGCCCGCCGACCGAGAGAACCCCTTAGGATGGACGGACGCGGGCAGGACAGGCACCAGGGCCGAATGCCTCGCTTATATCGAAGAGGTCTGGACTGATATGAGACCTCTGAGTCTGAGAAAGAAAATGGAAGAAGCGGCACAGCGAATGGAACCGTCTGAGCCGGCACAGTCCGAAGATTCCGAGAGCGAGGACCTGGTTACGTATCTATCTCAGGGCGATCACCCGGTTGAAATCAGCGCGCGATCCGACCTGAAAATCAACGAGCTTAAAGAGTCTATTGATAGAGGCTATGTCCACATTAAGTTCACCGACACCAGAGGCGGGACTGAGTTCGGGTTGAGGCTTGAGCAGGGTCAGAGCGATATGAGTAACGCGGACTTCGGCAACTCGACGGGGCGCATCCTTCTGATAGGCGGATTAACTCTGAATTATGAAAAAGTCAGGTGCGTTGCCGACATCGATCTTCAAACGCTGTCAGGCGTGGGGCGACTCGAACGAGCCTGAAGCTTGTGAGAGGAACACCCATCCGAAATATGTTTAGTCTAGATTCTTTTTGAATCGAGCCGTGATCCTCTCGCTGTGTTTGTCCTTCCAGACGGCGATCCTTTGGACATAAACGCGCGTCGTCGATACGTTCCTGTGCCCAAGAGCGTCCATAGTGTCGGTCAATGATCCCGTGTCTTCCGCTACCATCCGGGCGAATGTGTGTCTGGTCTGATGGAGGTGAATGTGACCGATGTTGGCTTGCTTTGCGTACTGCTGAAGGTTCTTCACGAAGGCATGAGAAGTGAGGGGCTCTCCCGGCCGGCCTGCGCGGTCGTGGCGAGTCCAAAGAGGCCCATCGGTCTTTAGAACATGCATGCGGCCGCACGCCTCCAGGTAGTCGATCAGGGCCTCCCTCACGAGTGGCTCACGTATCTCCCGCCCGACATAATCCCCTCCCTTGGACTTCGCAAGAACTATAATTGAGTCCTGATTAAACTTTACACCCGCGCCGCGAAGCGAGATGACCTCCTGGCGGCGCATTCCCGTAAGAACGTAAAAGAGCAGGATTGCATAATCGCGCATACCCACAACATCACCTTTCCCCGCTCTCTGCCTGACCACATCGATCAACCCCTGAAGCTGATCGTCGTCCAATGATTTCGCGCTCTCGGTCTGGTATGCCTTAGGGGCCTTGGGTCTGGCGATCCGCGCCGGGTTGTCGCGGATAAATTCCTTCAACTCCGGGGCCGACATTGCCCAGGTGTAGAAGGACGAGACGCGTGAGATTTTCCAGTAGATGGTCGTTGGCTTCAACCCGGACTCTTCCAGCGCGGACTGCCAGGCTTTCACGTCCAGCGGTGTGACTATATCGGCGGGCTTTTTAATGAAGCCAAAAAAATCGGCTACGGCTCGTTGTTTGTCTCGCAGCAGGTCATGCCTGCGGGAACTGGCCATATCGGTCGTGGCGTCGGCCCAGAGTGCGATTGCGTTAAGCAACGCAGGCTGGCCCGCAATTTGGGATGATATCAGGTCCGTATCATTTGACATGCGCCAATCATATCATGGTTACACTTCTCGACAGGTTGTGTAATCTCGCTCGTTCGAAATCGAAATATTACCTATTTAATTGGTAAAAATAGTGTATGATGGCTTTTCCGTGAAACATCTTAACTCTTAACGTCGAATTTTTATTATGCATAATGTCCGACGGCGCCAACGGAGTCACGACCCCCTTACTTCGCCTGAGGGCGTGCGTGCAATTTGTGAGAGGTTGCGCGAATGCCTTCCATCAGTCATCCCAAACAAAGAGAAAGATTTGATACGCTTCCTTTATGCCGTGCGCCACGTCGAGCGATACCCGGCAAAGGAGACGAAACGCGGCCGTCCTGGTCGGTGGTCGCGCGAAGTTCTGATAGAGGCAGCGAGTAAGTTGCGCGGCATTCTACAGCGTGAAACATCAGGCCGGGTTTCGGTGAGCAGCTTCATCGGGCAATATATCCAGGTGCTTCACTTCCCTTCTGATATTTTGGAAGCCCTCTCCTCCAGTGATCTGAACCTTCAGGAAGCGGGGCTACTTGCCCGTCTCACTCCCGACCGACTGGGGTGTACGCCGGCGGCAGCCCGCGCTCAACGTCGCAACCTGCTTCAGTCTCACCTTAAGATACAGGGGTCGCAGACGCGCCTCCGCGCACGGGTGAAGGAGTTTCTGGGAGAGTCATCAACGCCTGAGATTACATCGGAAAGTATGGCTTCGGTTGTGGCAGTGGCCGACGAGTTACTGGAGATTGACCCGTCCGATACCCGGCATCTTTTCTGGGAGGAGATGAGACGAATCTTTTTCGCAATGCGTAAGATTGAGCCGGAGGACCTTGATGGCGAAACGCTTGACGAATTCTTCGGGGCAATTGATAAGATATCGACCATCCTATACCGGATTGAAAAACGGCGCGAAACACGAGTAAATAAGCACAACTGATTTTCATCTGATCTTCAGCCTGGCTCGGAATAAAAGCAGATACCTAACCCTCCACTACCATATCCTGTACAAGGCCTGAATTAACTACAACATAAGCTGGCCGGCGCCCATTTTCTGATTGACAAAGGACCTGGGAAAAGGATAATTGCCTTTTGTGACATATTGCTCCATATTGAGACCTAATGATGCACAAAAAACCCAGAAAAGAACCTAAGATTCCGGAAGGCAAAGTATCTTTGCTCGGGGCAGCTGACTACTTGGAAGTATCGAGGCATAAGGTATCACGGCTTTATAAGAAAGGTATCTTAAAAGGTGAAAAATTTGAGCTTGATGAGCGCGTGACTCTGTTTGATCTCAATGACCTGAAGCACTTGAAGGAGGGGCCGAATGGACGCAGTAATCGTCGTAGCTAATCAAAAAGGCGGCGTGGGTAAAAGTGCGACAGCAACAGCGGTAGCTTCAGAATTAGCCCAGAGGGGTCATCAGACATTGCTCATCGATGCCGACCCTCAAGCTAATGCAACGGCTCATTTTCTTCCGTATGAGAAGGTAAATATTTCAATCGGAGACGTTCTGGTTGAATTGGGATCATCGGAAGCAACAACGCTTGAACAGGCTGTGGTCGAAACCGAATTGGAGCATTTAGACCTGGTCCCCTCCTCCATTAAGTTCTCGAATTTTGAAAAGGAACCATCTATTGCAATAAGCCGGTTGCGAACGCATCTCGATAGGCTAAACAATGAATATAAGTACGTTATTATAGACACGCCCCCGACGCTCGGGCAGATTTTAACTACTGCTTTACTGGCTTCAACCCACATGCTCATCCCTGTTTCAGCCCATCCTTTAGCCCAGGATGGGTTGCAGTATCTTATGCACACTTTTAAACAGGTACGCGGGCTTAATCCTCGGTTGGAACTCCTGGGCATAGTCTCGACTATGTTTGATACGCGCACAACGGTCTCTGCCGCATCTCACGAGATGCTGAAGGAAAAATTTGGAGACCTTGTTTTTGATACGCTGATTCACAATAACGTCAAGATTGCAGAATCTCCCTCTTACAATAAACCCGTGCAGCTTTATGCGCCGAATTCGCGGGGAGCTCTTGTATATGCCGAACTTACAGACGAGATTATTGAGCGGCTTAGGATTCATTCGGCAGGAAAGAATGTGCTACCAATCAAAGACAAAGGTAATAAATCTGCTTCACGATAGGAGATCTCCCTAAGTGGGAAATACGAAACCAAAACCTGAAGAGGCGGCCAGGAGAAGCCCAGGCAAATCCAAATTTGTGTTCCCCAAGAGGGAAGCCCCTCCGGTCGACAACACCTATTTCGATAGGCTTTTCAGTGAATTACAAGAACAGAATCAGGTGCCGGAGGCGTCGCTGCCGGTTGATAAAATTCCCTTCCCTGATCAGACAGATTCCAATCAAGAGACTCAAAATCAAGCTAATCTAGCCGTTTTAGATATTGAGCCCGATACACATTTATCTCCTGTTGTTGCAAACCTTGAAGCAGCCGCGCTCGATATTAAAAGGAACCAAGCCGAAGAACCGGCGGCGAGTATTACTCTTAATCAGGCTTCAATAGACCCGACAGATATGGCTGACCCTGTTCTGGAACAAATTAAAACCAAGCAGCCCACTCTAATTGTCGCGACTCCTGCTGGGGGTTCTGTCAAAACGTCTCAACCGGCGATGCCGGTAATATCGTGCAAGCTTGAGACATCAATCTATGTGGATGGACTAAAGCTCAAATACCGATTGAGTAAAGGTGAGGCTAACGTACTGAAATATTTACTTGGAGCGACTCACGACCAAGCCAAGACCGCATGCTATATAACAATTCCGAAGCTCGCGGAGGCTGTAAACCTAACCGCCCGAGGTTGCCAGTTGACCCTTAAGAGTCTTCAGACACGAGGATTTATATTAAGAATTGAAGAATATGATCCTTCGAGTAGGTTAGGCATCAAATTACAAGTAAACCTTACCCCTGTTTAGGTTGTGCCCATCTCTACCGCCTTAATTCTTATCAATCCGACGGTTATAAGTTTCACACCTGCTTATATCAAGGCAGGACTTCACCCCGGAACCCCTGAAGTTTTTTCTTCACCCTGAAATAATTTCTTCAGGGTGAAATAATTCCTTCACCCTGAAGTTTTTTCTTCACCCTGAAATAATTTCTTCAGGGTGAAATAATTCCTTCACCCTGAAGTTTTTTCTTCACCCTGAAGAAA
>DASQDI010000022.1:0-11915 GCA_035634255.1 Blastocatellia bacterium | reverse complement strand
ACGGAAGTTAAGTCCTTCGGAGCCGATGGTACTGCATGGGGAACTGTGTGGGAGAGTAGGTCGCCGCCGGAATTACACACCGCAAAGGGCCCGCCGCTAACGCCGGCGGGCCCTTCTCTTTTTCACCCGGCCTCGTTTCTTCATTCATCCATAGCGGGCTGGCGCAGAACTCAATCCTGGTTTATATAAGAGTCTTCGGGCTTTCGGCGTGGTCGCTGGCATCCGAGAACTATGAGAGGAGAAAGTGATGATCAAGAGAGCGAGAGTTCTGGTGGCTCTTGTGTTGGTAGGCGGCTTCGCGTTGCTCGCAGTGGGCTGCGCGTCCAACTCCGAGGTGAACATCAATGCTTCGGGCGCGAGCGGAAGCGGCGCTGCGGGCGCGGGAGCGAGCCCTGAGAATCAGTTCATGACGGAGGCGGCGATGGGTGGCATGGCCGAAGTGGAATTCGGTCGGATAGCCGCGCAGAAAGGGTACGACGAGGAGGTGAGGCAGTTCGCGCAGAGGATGGTGGACGATCACTCGCGCGCGAACGCCGAGCTGAAGCGGCTTGCTTCGCAGAAGAGCGCCGCCCTCCCGACAGAGCTTGATAGGGTGCGCAGTGAGGTTGTAGACCGCCTGAGCAAGCTCTCCGGCTCCGAGTTTGATAAGACCTACATGGGCGCGATGGTCGAAGAGCATACCAAAGCGGTATCCGAATTCGAGCTTGCCGCCGCGAACGCGCAGGACGCGGAGCTGAAAAGCTTCGCGAGCAAGGCGGTCCCGACCCTTCGCGAGCACCTTGCGATGGCGAAGACCATTCACGAGAGAATCGCCATACAGGCTAAGCCCAATTTGAGGCGAGGCGGCAACACCGGCTCGCAGTAGAACCCGCATGCCGGATTGCGCCGGGACGCACAGAGCACGGTCACCGTTCGTTATGAAAATTTGAGAACTATGTGATATTTTTGTGACCCTCTTATCAAGACATTCGCGCAGGCATGGTGCAAATTCGTTTTGCTAAGAGCCGGCGGGATCGCGCGAAGGCTCAGCGCCCGCGCCGGGCGATCATAATAAGTAGCCTCAGGAGATGTATAAATGTCGCAAGCAATCTCGAAGAATAGTAGATGGGCCAGGTTTCTTTTAACCCACCTGCTCGCCGTGGCCCTCGTCGCCTCTTTCGCGGACGCGCTGAACCTGAGGGGGTATGCCCGTTCGCAGGACGAGAAGCAGGAAGAGAAGAAAGCCGACGAGAAGAAGGATGCGAAAAAAGAAGAGGTCCTTCCGCTCAAACCCGACGGCAAGATCGAATTCACCACCGACGAGGGGACGTGGATGTCCCTCGACCTGTCGCCCGACGGGCAGACAATCGTGTTCGAACTGCTCGGCGACATCTACACCCTGCCGCTCTCGGGAGGGGAGGCGAAGCTGATCGCGGGAGGCATGTCTTTCGACACCCAGCCGAGGTTTTCGCCGGATGGCAAAAGAATCGTTTTCCTGAGTGATCGCAGCGGCTCCGAGAACGTTTGGCTGATGGATTCGGACGGGCAGAACCCCAAGCAGTTGACCAAAGGGAGCAAGTCGCTTTACATCTCTCCCGGCTGGACCCCCGACGGCAACTACATCGTCACTTCGAGGTCGAGCGGGGGCCTCGGCGCGTACGCGATATGGATGTATCACAAGGACGGAGGCTCCGGCATAGAGCTTATCAAGACCTCCACAACTCCGGGACCTCCCACCCCCGGCGGCCCTCCCGCCAACAGCTCCCTCGGCCCGGTGACCTCGCCCGATGGCCGCTGGGTTTTCTTTTCCCGGCGCGCCGGCGCGCACCAGTACAACCAGACATCGGGGCAGTCTCAGATCATGCGGTTCGACAGGGAGACGGGGGAGACGACCAGAGTGACGGGCGCGGTCGGCAGCGGCCTTCGGCCCTCCATCTCGCCCGACGGCAAGCTGCTCGTCTACGCCACTCGCTTCGATACGAAGACCGGCCTGCGGGTCCGCGACATCGAGACCGGAGACGAAAGGTGGCTGATCTACCCGGTCACGCGCGACGATCAGGAATCTCGCGCGACTCGCGACACGTATCCCGGCTATGCCTTCACTCCCGACGGCAAGGAGGTCGTGACCACGATCAACGGAAAACTTTTCCGCGTGGACGTAGCGTCGGGCAAGGCGACGGGCATCCCGTTCAGCGCGAAGGTGTCGCAGGACATCGGGCCCCGCGTCTATTTCGAGTCTCGCGTCGACGAAGGCCCGGTCAGGGCGCGCCTGATCCGCTGGCCTTCCCAATCCCCTGACGGCAAGCGCCTCGTCTTCAGCGCCCTGAGCAAGCTCTACGTGATGGACCTGCCGGACGGGAAACCGAGAAGGCTGACCGATTCGAGCGTCGGAGAGTTCTCTCCCATCTGGTCGCCCGATGGCCAGTGGATCGCCTACGTCACGTGGAATACGGACGGAGGGCACATTTGGAAAATCCCTTCCGGCGGAGGAAGGCCGCAGCAGCTCACGCGGCAGCCTGCCTACTACTCGCAGCTTGCGTGGTCGCCCGACGGCCAGCGGATAGTCGTCGTCAGCGGCGCGCGACGAGAGAGGATCGAGGACGAGTTCACCGGCGGCTTGCAGTTGCGGTGGCTCCCGTCGGGCGGGGGCGACACGACTTTAATCGCCCCCCTGGCGGGGCAGGGGCCTCACTTTGCGAAGGAGTCGGACCGGGTTTACGTTTGGGGCGGGAGCAACGGCCTCATCTCCATGCGTTTCGACGGGACCGACCGCAAGACGCACGTTAAGATCACGGGGACGGGCTCGATCCCGCCTCAGCCCCCGCCCAACGCTACCAGCGTGCGCGTTTCTCCCGACGGCCAGTCGGCCTTCGCGGAGGTGCAGAACAAACTCTACGTCGTCACGATCCCGAAGATCGGGTCGGAGGCCCCGACCATCTCGGTGATGGGCGATTCGGCCGTGCCCGTCAAATCGATCTCGAAAGACGGCGGGGAGTACCTTAGCTGGTCTCCCGACGGCAAGTCGGTCACGTGGGGGCTCGGCGACACGTTCTACCGCCAGGAGCTTACCGCCGAAAAGCCTCAGAGCCATTCCGCGGTCGTAGAGGTCCCGCGCCCGAAGCCCGAGGGCACGGTCGTCCTGCGCGGGGCGAAGGCCATCACGATGAAGGGCGACGAGGTCATCGAAAAATCCGATATATTGGTCGTCAACAACCGCATCGCCGAGGTCGGCGCGCAGGGCCGGGTGAAGATTCCGGCGGGCGCGAAGATCATCGACGTGACGGGCAAGACGATAATGCCGGGCCTCGTCGATGTTCACGCTCACCTCGATATCCCTCGCGGCATCCACCAGACGCAGATATGGTCTTTCCTTACCAACCTCGCTTACGGGGTGACGACCACCCGCGACCCGCAGACCGGGACCAACGACGCCTTCGCCTACCACGACCTCGTGGACGCGGGGGAGATCATCGGGCCTCGCACCTACAGCACCGGGCCGGGCGTCTTCAGCTTCTCGGGGCTGGATGACGCCGAGTCCACGAAGGCGGTGCTCAAGCGGTACAAGGAAGTCTACAAGACCAACACGATCAAGCAGTACATGGTGGGGGATCGCAAAGTCCGCCAGTGGGTGATCGAAGCGTGTAAAGAGTTCGGGCTCACCCCGACCGTGGAAGGCGGGCTCGATCTTAAGCTCAACCTCTCTCACATGATCGATGGCTACTCCGGCCACGAGCACAGCTTCCCCGTGCACCCGATCTATAAAGACATAGTGCAGTTCGTCGTTCAGTCGAAGACCTTCTACACGCCGACGCTGCTGGTGGCTTACGGGGGGCCGTTCAGCGAGAACTTTTTCTACCAGACGGAAAACGTCCACGGGGATAAAAAGCTGCGCTACTTCATCCCGCACTCGGTTATAGACAGCGTGTCGAAGCGGCGGCCGCAGTGGTTCGCCGAAGACGAGTTCGCGCACAAAGGCCTCGCCGCGGGAGCCGCGCAGATAGTGCGCGCGGGCGGGCGGGTCTGCCTCGGGTCGCACGGCCAGTTGCAGGGGCTCGGGGCGCACTGGGAACTGTGGGCCCTGCAATCGGGCGGGCTGACCCCGCACGAGGCTCTGCGCGCGGCGACCATTCACGGCGCGGAGGCGATTGGCTATCAGAAGGACCTCGGCTCCCTCGAAGGCGGGAAGCTCGCGGATTTGATCGTGCTGGATAAAGACCCTCTGAAAGACATTCGCAACTCCAACTCCGTCCGCTACGTGATGAAGAACGGAGAGCTGTTCGAAGGCGACACCCTGAACCAGATATGGCCCGCGCAGAAGAAGCTTGAGCGGCAGTGGCAGGGAGGGAGCGACCCGGTGGAGAACCCGGCGGGCAGGGGGCAGTGATTAGGGACAGTGGCCAGGGGTCAGGAGTCAGGATTCAGTGAAGGGAGGGGATTCTATAAAGGGAGTCTCTTATCTTCACTGGCCCCCGGCCCCTGACCACTGACCCCTGACCCGAAGCGGCGGTGCATGAGCTTCTGGTAACGGGAATCGACCCGCAGGTTGTCGAATCTCGGGTCGAGGGCGAGGGTCGGCGGCGGGGATATCCAGTTGCCGGCGTCGCGCTCCAACAACTCGAAAGCTTTGTTGACCTCCCCGAGCCCGGCCAGGATCATGGCCTTGTTGAATTCCACGTTGTCTTTCTTCTGCTCCGACACGCGGGTCATCTCCGTCAGGAGCTTCTGCGCCTCGTCGCGGTTGCCCGCGGCGGCCTGCGCGTGCGCCAGAGCTTCCAGAGCGTAGTAATAAACCCCGCCCCGCCCCCGCGTCTGCTCTCGCACACGACCCAGCAGCTCTATCGCTTCGCCGTACATCTTCTTCTGCTCGTAAATCATCCCGAGCGCGATGAGAGACTGGAAGTACTCCGGCTCCGTCTCAAGCACCTTGCGGCAGGACTCGGCGGCCCTGTCGTAATCGCGGCGGAGGTAGAGCACGTAAGCCAGATTGCTCCCGATCACCGGTGATAGGGGGTCGAGCTTGTGGGCCAGCTCGATCTCTTCGAGCGCCTCGTCGAGCCTCCCCTGATCGCGCAGGTAGATCGAATAGCGGTGATGCACGGTAGGGTGATTCGCTTTTAAAGCGATGGCCCTTTTGTTGGCCAACTCCGCGCCGGGCCAGTCCCCGTCCCTGTAAGCCTTTACAATCGCAAGGGCGGAATGCGCTTCCGCTATCGACTCGTCCAGTTCCAGAGCTTTCATGGCGGCCGCGCGCGCATGCTCGTACGCCTCTCGCGGGGGTAAGAGGCCGTATTCCAGGTAGCCGACGAGCGCGTAAGAGTCGGCCAGCCCCGCGTAGGCCAGGGCGTACTCGGGGTCTTTTTCTATCGCCTGCTTGAAGTATTCGATGCTCCTGCTCAGCCCCCCGTCGGTCCTCTTGTTCCAGAAGAATACGCCTCTGACGTAAGCCTGATACGCCTCCGCATTCTCCGTGTAGCGCTTAACGAGCTGTCTCCTCTCGTCGCTGTTGAGCTTCAGTTCGAGCGCCTGGGCCACCTGCTCCGAGATAGAGTCCTGCACCGCGAAGACGCTCGTGAATTTCTCGTCGAAGCGGTCGGCCCACAGAGGCTCTCCGTCCCGGACGTTTATCAACTGGACCGTGACGCGGACGCGGTCGTTCACGCGCTGGACGGTGCCTTCGAGCACCGCGTCCACCCCGAGTTCGCGGCCCGCCGTGGAAGGGTCGTACGCGGCGGCCGTGTACTTGAATATCGAACTGGTCGGGCGCACGGAGATCTGCTGAAGGTTGCTGAACTTCGTGATCATCGCGTCGGTTATGCCGAGCCCGAGGAGTTCGTCGTTGCCCCCGCCGCCCAGAGACTTGAACGGCAGGACCGCTATCGCTTTCGGCTTCGTTTCGAGGGGCGGCCCCGCCACCTTCTGTAGGAGCAGGTACGAGGCGGCGGCCAGGGCCGCCAGAGCGACGAGCGCCAGCAGGGAGGGCGCGAGCATCCGGCTTCGGTTTATCACGGCGCGGGCCGTTGGGCCGGGGTCGATTTCGGAGGCGACCTCCCTCCCGGCCTCCTCTTCGAAACCCGCCCCGACAGGGGCCTTGCTTTCGATGGCCGGGGCCTCGTCGTCTTCTCTGAGCCGCGTCACCTTCGCGATGAAGCGATAGCCCCGCCGCGGGACCGTCTCGATGTAAGCGTGCTCGCCCGGCCCCTCGCCCAAGGCTTTCCGGAGGAGGTAGATATTTTGGGCAAGGCTGTTCTCCTCCACGAAGCTGTCGGGCCAGAGCTGGGCGACTAATTCATCTTTTTGGACCAGCGATCCATTTTTTTGAACCAGTATCAGCAGTGTCTCGAAAGCCTTCGGCGTGAGCGGCACGGGCTCGTCGTTCTTCAGCAGCAACTTCTCCGCCGCGTCCAGACGGAAGGGGCCGAACGCATAAAGACGAATCTCTTCTGTGTATATACTCACTTGAAAAGCCTCTGAGCGCATTATGAGATTTTTATCATCTCTTTTTCAAGACATCTGCCCGCGATCATGGCATAAAGTCTTCTTGAATCACATGAGCGTTAAGAATCGGGGATGCAACTGAAGATACGCCCGACCCGTTCGAGTGGTTCGCAACTATCTGCCGCCATCCCGGCTCGATTCCTTTGATCGGAGAATAAAGATATGAAAAGACGTATAGTCGTGTTCTTTGCCGCAATGCTGGTGCTGCCGCTCTCTGCCGCCGCGGGCGGCGGGAAGGGGGAGTGGGCGCAGTGGCGGGGGCCGGGCGGCCAGGGGGTGTCGTTCGAGAAGGGCCTCCCCCTGGAATGGAGCATGACCAAAAATATCTCGTGGAAGACGGCCATTCCGGGGCGGGGCCATTCCTCGCCTATAGTCTGGGGGAAGAAGATATTTCTCACCACGGCGATTGAAGGGGCCGAGGTGCCCGGAGCGAAGCCGCCGAAGCACACCTTCGACAAGGAAGAGTTCGTCCACCCGGACTGGGCGGGGGCGGGGCGGCTCTACACCCTCAAAGTGCTCTGCGTGGACCGCGACACGGGGAAGGTGCTCTGGGAGAGGACCGCTTACGATGGCCCGATCTCTGATTACCGCCACCGGAAGAACACCTACGCCTCCGCGACCCCCGTGTCGGACGGGGCGCATGTTTATGCTTACTTCGGCACGGAAGGGTTGTACTGCTACGACCTCGAAGGGAAGCAGGTCTGGAAGACCTCGCCTGGGTACATCAATCAGTTAGGCATGGGCGCGGGCACGTCGCCCGTCCTGTACGAAAACCTCGTGATCCTGCAATGCGACCTGCGCGACGACGGCGCGGGCTCGTTCCTGCTCGCGCTCGACAAAAGGACCGGGAAGCAGGTGTGGAAAGTGGCCCGCGCGCACCGCTACACGTGGTCCACCCCCGTCATCGTAAAGACCGCGAGCCGGACGGAGTTGATCACGAGCGGGGCCGAGACGATCATCTCCTACGACCCCGAGACGGGGAAAGAGATATGGAGGTGCGAGGGCGTGGAGAGCAACGCGATACCGACGCCCGTGGTGGGCCATAACATGGTCATCGTCTCGGCGGGCAGTCAGGCCAAGCGCGCCATCGCCATCAAGCTCGGCGGGACGGGGGACCTGACCAACACCCCCTTCATCGCCTGGAAATACCAGAAGGGCACGGCCTACGTCCCGAGCCCGATACTCTTCGGGGATTACGTTTACCTGATGACCGATTCGGGGATCCTCACGTGCCTCGACGTGAAGACGGGCGAGGTTAAATACGAAGGCAAGCGCGTGCCGGTGCCCGCGAGGTTCACGGCCTCCCCGGTCGCCTTCGACGACAAGATACTGCTCGCGAGCGAGGACGGGGACACGTTCGTACTGAAGGCCGGGCCGCAGTTCGAGGTCGTGCGGACGAACCCCCTCGGCGAGCCGATCTACGCCTCCCCCGCGATTGCGCCGGGGAAATTATTCATCCGGGGCGACAAGCATCTATACTGCATAACGAGCAAGGGCCAGTGACGCGGCTCGGGGTATAATGAGGCGGAAAGGAACTCATAAATTTAATCCGGCATGACGAATGATCGCGCAGGCGTAAAGTGTCACTTCAAGATCGCGGGGATGAACTGTCTCCTGCTCCTCCTGCTCGCGCTTATGCCCCGGCCGGCTTTCGCGTCCGGCAGCGGGCAGGCGGACTTCAGCAAGCTCGACGAAGTGGCCCTCGAAGAGTTGAAGGCCACCCGGACCCCCGGCGGGGCCATCGCCATCGTCATCGGCGACCGCGTGGTCTACGCCAAAGGGTATGGGGTCGCGAACGTTGAGACGGGCGCTCCCGTCACTCCCGAGATGTTATTCCGCATGGGCTCGACGACCAAGATGTTCACCGCCGCGGCGCTCGCGACCCTCGGCGATTCGGGAAAGCTCAGGCTCGACGCGCCCATCGGGGATTACGTCAAGGGGTTGAGCCCGAAGCTCTCTCTGGTGACGGGCCACCAGTTGCTCAGCAACACCTCTGGCATGAGAGACTTCGCCGCGCCTTTCATCTCCCACGACGACGAAGGGCTCGCGCGCAACGTGCTCTCGTGGAAGGACGACGTTTTCTTCGCGGAGCCGGGGGACGTGTATTCCTATTCTAGCCCCGGATTCTGGCTGGCCGGGTTCGTGATCGAGCAGGTCGGCGGCAAGCCTTACGCCGACGGGATGGAGGAGTTGATCTTCAAGCCCCTCGGCATGAACCGCACTACTCTGCGCCCCCTCTCGGCGATGACCTACCCGATGTCGCTCGGCCACAACTCCGAAGGCGGCAAGCCGCCCGCGATAATCAGGCCGTTCTTCAACAACACGGCGATGTGGCCCGCGGGGTCGATCTTTTCCAACGTGCTGGACCTGTCGCGCTTTGCCATCGCCCTGATGAACGGGGGCAAGCTCGAAGGCAGGCAGGCCCTCCCCGCTTCGGTGGCGGCGAAACTGCCCGCCCGACATGCGCTCATGCCGGGCGACCCGGACGTGAGCTATGGCTACGGCCTCCTCTCCTTCAACGACAGGGGCGTGCGGGTCGTGATGCACGGAGGGTTCAGTCGCGGCTACGGCTCGACGATCCAGATGGTACCCGAGCATCGCTTCGCGGTGATCGTCCTGACCAACAGGAGCGGGGAGACGCTCGGCAGGAGCCGCGAGAAGGCCATGGAACTCGCCCTCCCGCTCAAGCCTCGGGCCGAGAGAAATATTAAGCCCCTCCCCATCACAGAAGACGAGATGAAGGATTTCGCGGGCTCTTATTCACACGCGCCGCAGGTGTGGGAGGTCTTCATAAAGGACGGCAAGCTCTTTCTGAGGATCGAGGGGGCCGAAGCTCCGCTCACGAGGGTCGGCGAGAGCAGGTTCGCGGCGGGCACGGAGGGGGAAGAGGTCGCCTTCGTGCGCGGGGCCGACGGCAGGGCGGAGTATATTTTCAACGGGCTGTATTCCGCGCGGAGGGTGCGGAAATAAAGATGTGGTGAGTGAACAAAGGCCGGTCAGTCTCGCGCTTCGTACTCGGGCAGCCCGGCCTGATTGATCTGCACCAGATCGGCCCGGCGCTCGCCCATCCCGTCGATGGACTGGGGGCCGCGCCAGAAGTCGAAAGTCGAGACCTGCTGGACGCAGGCGATGGTGCAGTAAGGGGCGCAGGCTTTTTCGGTCAGATACTCTCTGCGGATATCTTCGGTGGTGTACTGTTCGAGCGGCGTGCCGGGGTAGCCCCTCTGCTGCGAGCAGTAATGGACAAGCCCGTTCTCGCAGATGTAAAGGTACCGCGAGCCCGCGCGGCACCGCCAGTTGTTGGGCTTGCCGTCCGCGAGGTTGTCCTTGAAGAAGTTCAGGCGCGAGTAGCTCTTTTCCCCGACCTTCTTCATCTTGAAGAAGACCTCGCGCTCGGTCCCCCGGAGCGGCTTCAGGGTCCCCACGCCGTTGTGAATTATCCCGAGAGAGCTTGAGAAGCCGAGCTCCATGGCCCGGCGGCCCACCACCAGAGCGTCCTCCGGGTTCTTAATCCCCCCGCCGATGACCGAGTTGATGTTGACCTTGAAGTCGGCCAGCTCGCTCAGCCACACGAGCTTCTTATCGATCACCTTGAGACTCTTCTTCGAGACTTCGTCGGGACGGATGTTATCGATGCTGATCTGCAGGTATTCGAGCCCCGCGTCGTTCAGCCTGAGTATCCTCTCGCGCGTGAGCAGGTAGCCATTGGTTATCAACCCCGTCAGCATCCCGTGCTTTCTGACCCTTGAGATCACTCGCTCAAGCTCGGGGTGAAGGAGCGGCTCGCCCCCGCTGAGCGTGATGGCCGCCGTGCCGAGCTCTTTGAGCTTGTCGACGCGGCGGAAGAGGTCTTCGAGCGGGACCGGGGGCGAGTAGTTGTCGTACTCGTTGCAGTAGCCGCAGGCCAGATTGCACCTCCGGATCGGGATGAGGTGGGCCAGGATTGGGTGATCGGTCGAGAGTATCCCACGCGCCAGAAAGCTGAACTCCCGATAATAGCTCTTGAGCTTCTTTGTTATCTTCATCTGAATTTTCTGTTCAAATAAAAGAGGCCGCCGGGTGAGTACCGGCGGCCTCCCGGTGCCGCAAATCCGGCTCAGTCCCCGAACCCTGCCGGAGTGATCCGCTCGGACGGCCTGTTCGTGTTCGCCTTAAGCTGGACGAGTTGAGAGTCGGCGGAGGCGGGCTCTTTGAGCACGTGCTCCCGGTAGAGCCTCGCCATCCTCTCGTTCTCTTTCTGCTTCCGCAGCTTCTCCGTGCGGGCGCGCTGCCTCTCCTCCCGCGAGTTCTTGGCTATCCCGAGCTCGTCCAGGTCGTGCTGGACTTCGTTGGTAATTATCTCCTCCTTGAGCAGCAGCGAGTGCTCTACGCTGTCGAGGTCTACGGACTTGCCGCCGGCGAATATCTCGTGCCTGCCGTGCTCCTCGTACCACTTCGTCAGCGTCGCCGTCATGTGCATCTTCTCGATGATGTTCCTCCAGCCCACCCCAGTGTTGTAGGCGCAGAAGGATATCTCCCCCTCCTGCGTAGCGTAGGGGATGATGCACTGCTCGGTACGGCGGAAGTCGTAGTTGAACAGGTCCTGGAACCACATCCCTGCTATGAACAGGAAGAGCCACCTGTCCTTCCTCCGCTTCTCTATGTCTTCGCGCGTGCGGTCCCCGCCGACCTTCCCGTAATCGCGGCCCGTCGCCCCCCACGTCTTATCGAATTTCTTCAACAGGTCGAGAATTCTGAAATGGGTAGGGGCCTGGAAGGGGTCGTAGTTCTTCATCAGCGCCAGCGCCATGCCGAGGATCGAGAGGAACTTGCCCCGCGCCGCGTCGTTGATCGTGGTCACGTCTTTGGCGAGTTGCTCCCCGTTTAAAAACGCGGTGACCGGGACTCTCTCTTTCGTCTCCTTGTCGACCATGATGGCCATGCCGATGCCGCAATTCGGGTGGCACCCGCACTTGAACTGACCCCAATCGCTTTCCGGCCCCTTCACGAGGTCGCCCCAATCAGAGAACGTGCTCATGAAAGAGATCGGGAACCAGTCCCGCGTCGGCTCACCGAGCCCCGTCTGGTTCTTAACGTCGTGGGCGAGATGGGAGAGCGTATAGCGCTGGGCGTTGCGCCGCTCGTCGCTCACCTCCTCGTCCCTACCCGTGAACGACACCGGCTGGAACGAGCAGAAAGCGATCTTCTTAGGGTTGTCGAGTGCGAACTTGATGATGCGGCCCACCTGCTCGTTATTGATGCCATTCACTATGGTAGTCACCGGGACTATCTCTACCCCGGCGGCATGGAGATTTTCGATGGCGCGGAGCTTAACGTCGAAGAGGTTGCCGACCTTCCTGTGCTCGTTGGCCGCATTCCCTATCCCGTCGAACTGCAGGTAGGCGTACCTCAATCCCGCCTCGGCCGCCTGCCGGCAGAACTCGGGGCTCTTCGCGAACTCT
>DASQDI010000021.1:0-26377 GCA_035634255.1 Blastocatellia bacterium | reverse complement strand
GATTCGACTGATCGTAATTTAGAATATAGATGACGTAATACAGTGCGCTCTCCGGGTAAGGGAGGCCGATGCGCCCGCGGTCGAAAGCTTCCTGCGCCAGCCTTTGGTATTCCTTTACCTGCTCTGCCGGGGAAAGATTGCTTATCGCTCCCGTGGGAGGGAGAGGCTTCAGCTTCCGTTCGAGGGGCCGCGAATCATTTATAGGTATCTGCTCGACGATGGGCTCGTACCCGTCTTTGGTGATTTCGAGAGTGTAAGTCCCAATCGCCACCTGTTCGAGTTTCACGGGAGAGTGCCCATAGTCTATCGAATTCAGCCTGATCTCCGCGCCGGACGGCACGGTCAGGATCACCAACTGGTCAATCGTCGACGGGCGCTTGGTCAAGAGATAAATTCCGCCGGACGTGAGGGCTATCAATAAAACCGCCGAAGCCGCGGCGAAGAACCACCACCGCGCGCCCTGTCGCCGCCGCAGGATTGAGGGTGAGGTAGTTATCTCTGTTGAAACTTCTGTATTCACGGTCTTCTCTTTAGATGAATCACTCTCGACAGCGCTAGCCTTTGCGGCCGAAGCATTCCCTGACCCAGCCCCGCGCGCGGACGCTTCATCGACGGCCACGGCCCGATCATTCGAGTCGGGTGCAGAACCTTCGCCTCTCTCGGGTATGGGGTCATCCAGTGATATCATTTTAAAATTACGCCGACACGCCGATTTCCGGGTGAACGCACTATCAAGTTAAGCTCTTCTCAAACACCCTGGACGCCATCAGGTCGACGACTCGCTCAGCCCCCTTGATGGCATTCTTCATATGCATTTCTCTTGTTATATGGCCCGCGACGTATATTCCGGGCACGTTAGTCTCATAGCTCTCTTCATCGTAAACGGGTCTTCCGTCCGGGGCGATCTCGACGCCCGCCTCTTCGAGCAGGCGCGTGTCCGGGTCCGCGCCTATCAACGCGAAGATATGATCACACGGGACATCCACCCTCTCTTCTGCGCCGGCTCCGAGCAGACTCAACGTGGCCGATTCCGCGCCGATCCCGACCAGCCTAGAGGAAGGCAGCAACCTCACAAGCCCATTCGAAATCGCCTCTTCGAGAGGCTCGCGGACCCAGGGCTTTATTTTCACTTTCACTTCTTTGCGGTCATTCACGGCGTCGCTCGATGCGGCAGTCTCGGGCCCCGTCACGTCGAGCGACGGTCTGCGAATCGATAAAGTCACCCTGGCTCCGGCTTCAGCCAGAAAAAGCGCCGCCTCGGCCGCGGAGTTCCCCCCGCCGGCTACGAGGACATCTTTATTCGCATAGGGGGCCGCATCGACGAAGCTGTAAGAAACGCGTGAGTCGTTTTCGCCCGGAACGTTAAGCTTCCTCTTCCTTCCGAACCCGCCGACCGCCACGAGAACCGCTTGAGCTTCGTGATCCCCGTCCGATGTCTCGACCCATATGCCTTCCGAAGTCCGAACAATCCTATTCACCTCGCAGCCGGTTCTTATATTGAACTGCTCGCGCTCCACGACTCTCTCATAGTGATCGAGGACATCTTCCCTGGTCGGCTTTTTGTCCCTCCGCAAAGCGCCCGGATCAAGCTCGACTTCATCGGATGTCGAGAACAGGGGCCGGGCTATCGGATACCCATAAATAGTATTAGCCAGTACTCCGCGCTCAAGCATCAGAAAGTCCAGCCCGTGCCGCTTCGCAGTTAGTGCCGCGGCGAGGCCCGCGGGACCGCTGCCTACTATTATTAAGTCGTACATCGATTATTCGCCTGCCTCTAACTTCTAGCTGTAAGGATACATCATGCGCCCTACCCCGGCAACAGGTCGCGGCCCTCACGGTACCGTAATGATAGTCACCCCGGCAGGCGATCTATCAAAGTAGGCTTTAATAAATTATTTTTACTGCGAGGGGAGAGGCCATCGCAATCAATCTGTAAGTCCGCCGCCGGATTTATTATCAAAGAGACTCATTAAATTTATATCCGACGCCCCACACGGTGAGAATATACTTGGGTTTCTTCGGGTTCTCCTCAACCTTTGTCCGCAGCCTGTTCACATGGGGGTCGATGTTGCGCTTGTACCCCTCGTAGGCGGTGTCCCAGATCACGCTAAGCAAATCCTGCCTCGAATAAACGTACCCCGGAGTGGAGGCGAGGAGCTTCAGGATATTGAACTCGATGGGCGTAAGGAGGATCTCCTTGTCATCCACCGTGACGACGTGGCGGTCAAGGTCAATCTCAAGGCCGCCATGCCTTATTATCTTCGGTTCCGCCTGTTGATACTCCCCGACGGACCGCCTGAGCAGCGCGTTTATTCTCATCTCAAGCTCGAGAGAGCTGAAAGGCTTCGCGAGGTAGTCGTCGACGCCCAGAGAGAAGCCCCTGACTTTATCGTCCTCGGTGGCTTTCTCGGTCAGCATTATTATCGGGGTCTTGACGCCCTTCTCTCTCAGAAGCTGGCACAACTTCAACCCATCCATATTCGGCATGACGACATCGAGTATGATCACGTTAGGCGAAGAGGACATAGCCCGCTCGAAGCCCTGGATGCCGTCGACCGCCTCGACGACTTCATACCCTTTGTTCTTCAGGTAATCCGCCACCATCGCGCGGATCGATTTATTGTCGTCAACGATCAAGACTCGCTTGTTAGGTGCGCTCGACATCTGATTCAAATCTGTTCGTCAAACCTCCCAAAACTGTTAGAGTAGACGCATAGGCATAATCACGTATTTATACTCGTACTCATCTGCCATGGTCGGTTTAAGTAAGGCCGGGCTCTGCTCGTCCTTGAACTCAAAAGCTATCTGCTCGGAGCTTACGACCCCCAGGAAGTCGAGCAGGTATTGAGCGTTGAACCCGATGGTCAGCCCATCCCCGTTGTAGTCCACGGGGATCACTTCCTTCGCCTCCCCCACGTCGGCGCTCTGGGAAGTGATGTTGAGCCGGCCGTCATTGAGTTCAAACTTAACTCCATGACTCCTCTCGTCGGCCATCAACGCAGCTCGCTTGATCGCCTGCGTTATCTTATCCGCATTTAATGGTACCAACTTATCATTATTTTTCGGAAGGACCAACTCATAGTTCGGGAATTGTCCCGCAAGCATTCTCGAAGTCAGCTGGCGATGACCGACCTTGAAGAAGAGATGATTATCGTCTTTCGCAAACTCCATCGGCTCCTCGGACCCCGAAGTCAGTTTCATCAGCTCGCCGAGTGCCTTCTTGGGAATTATAACTTTTAGCTCTTCGCCCGAATCCGCTCCGCCCTTATCTTCGAGAGAGCTGGCCGCGAGCGCGAGCCTGTGCCCGTCGGTCGCGACCATCTGCGCCTTCTCGGAGTTGAGGATAAACAACGACCCGTTCAGGGCGTACCTCGACTCCTCCTGAGTGATGGCATAGATCGTGTGACTGATCAGTTTATTAAGAACTCCCGGCGAAAGGGTCCGGCCACCATCCTTCATCTGAGGGGTTGAGGGAAAATGCTCCTTCGCCTGCCCGACGATCTTGAATTCTGAGGCCCCGCAGACGATCTTAACCCAGTCGTTATCCTCTTTGATGAAGTGAATGTCCGCATCCGGAAGATTCCGGACTATATCAAAGAGTTTCTTCGCCTGTAGTACGACCGCTCCGGGCTTTGTGACATCCGCCGAGCACTGTGTTTGAAGTGAGACATCAAGGTCGGTCGCAACGAGAGAGATTAAAGATTCGCTTGCCGCTTCAATCAAGACATTTGATAGAATAGGAATCGTGTTTTTCTTCTCTACGACTCCCTGAAGTAAGTTTAATTCTCTTAAAAGAACTGATTTATTCAGGCTGAATTGCATATGTCACCTCCTTGTTCCTGTTGGGAGTCTTATTACTACTTATAAGATTTCAAAAGTTTTGTTTTATATAGTAGTAGTAGTAGGGCCTGTGGAAAAGTGGACCCTTTTACTTAAATCTTTGAAAACATTATGCCAAACTCTAGTAATGGCTGTGCAAAAGGCTGTGCAAAAGTTGTGAAAAAACCGCCCTTCCTGTGGATCCTTTCGCTAAGTCCAATACTTTTCAACAGGTTCCACAGGGGGTCCACAGAGGGTGATTGTGGAAAAAATAAGCAAATCATTTAATATCAGTAATTAGGCTGTTGATAATCCTGTGGAAAACCGCGTCTGCCTCATAAAGCAGAGCTATTTTATTAATGCTGTGCAGGACCGTCGTATGATGCTTCCCTCCGAACTCTCTTCCTATTTCCGGCAGGCTAGCTTTTGTAAGCGTCTTACATAAATACATTGCTACCTGTCTCGGAACGGCTATACTTCGGGAGTTATTTTTCGATTTCAGGTCGCTGACTTTCAGGCCGTAGTGACTGGCCACGGTTTTCTGAATAACTTCTATAGATATGCCATCCGTTTCCTCATCAATTATATTCTTGAGAACATCCTGAGCTAGTTCAATTCCTATAGGATTGCCCTTAAGAGATGCGTAAGCTACGAGCCTGACGAGTGATCCTTCCAGTTCCCTGATGTTTGATTTGATCTTGCTTGCTATAAAGAGAGCGACGTTATCGGGAAGATCAATTTTTTCAATCTCTGCTTTTCTCTTAAGGATCGCGACTTTGGTTTCGAGATCAGGCGGTTGAATATCCGCGATCAACCCCCACTCAAACCTTGAATGTAGCCTTTCTTCGAGGGTAGGTATCTCTCTGGGCGGGCAATCGCTTGAAATCACTATCTGTTTTTGGGCGTCGTAGAGCGCGTTGAACGTATGAAAAAACTCTTCCTGAGTCCTCTCTTTTCCAGCCAGAAACTGGATATCGTCCATGAGCAAAATATCTATATTTCTATATTTTTCCCTGAAAGTAATAGTTTTATCGTATCTGATCGCGTTAATAAGTTCATTCATGAACTTCTCGGATGAGATGTAGGTTAGCCGCAGATTATTATTTCTTCCCTTTATGGCCTGACCGATGGCATGCATCAAATGGGTCTTCCCGAGCCCCACTCCTCCATAAATATAGAGCGGGTTATACGTCTTTGATGGCATATCAACCACAGCCAGAGCCGCCGCGTGAGCAAATTGATTGCACGAACCCACCACGAAAGTCTCGAATGTGTATTTAGGATTGAGTGGAAGCTCAACTGGTTCTATTTCGATAAGCTTGGCGATTCCGTAGTTCTGGATGTCCTGCCCATTCATTGGCGCAGGTTTAGGCGCTTTTACTGTCGTCTCCTGGATTTTATGACCATTCGACCCATTCTGAGAATGACCTTCATCAATCAGGAAATTGACCTTGTAGGCTTCCATTTCAAGTTCCTGAAGTGATTCTTCCAACACGTCGAAATAATTACTTGTAATCCAATCCCGGAAAATCTCATTGGGTACTTTTAGGTATATTGTTGATTCATCTTTTGTAGCGAAGGAGATAGGCTTGAACCAAGTGTTGAAGCTTTGATGATTCACCCGCTTTGAGATCGCCGTGAGTATAGAGGAAAGAAGATCAATTTGTATCTGAGAAGATGTCAATTGGATACCACCTAGAGAATATCTCATCTGAGGAGAATACTGCTACTGAAACTTCGACACCATATCACAATATGATCGCGTTTATCAATCCCCGGAGCCTACTTTTATTATTTATAATCGCCCCGGTTTTTGCGAAGTAAGTCTTTTGGTTGTCACGTTTATGATACGTGCATTACGCTTTTCTATCTGCGAGCGCGCTCCGCCATTTGCAACTCAATCGAAGCCCTTTCGAGTTCAACCATTGCCCTATCAATATCCCCATCCGGCTCCGACAAAGCCTTTTGTAAATTCCTCTCGGCTACCCCCTTCAATTCGAGGGCTTTTGCCAGATCGATGTCTTCTGGGCGTTCAGCTTTATCCGCTAGTATCACGACCCGGTCCGGGCTGATTTCCACAAAGCCATTACTTAGGGCGACTTCGTTTTTCGTATCCCCTATGTGGTAAGTTAGTAGACCTGCGGGCTTTAACTGTGATATTAATTGCGTATGTCCCGGAAGTATGCCCAGTTCACCGTTTAGACCCGGCACTTCGACTCGATCTACTTCCTCTTCTAACACTTTACGTTCAGGGGTAACGATTTCAAGCGTGATTCTTTCCGGCATTTTATTATTCTCTGGTGTCCTATGAATTAGAGCGGCCATAATTGTAAGCTTATTATGGCCGCTTCTATTCGCATTAACTACATGGTCTTTGCACGTTCAACCGCTTCCTCTATCCCACCCACGAGGTAGAAAGCCTGCTCGGGTAAATCATCATGTTTACCGGAGATTAATTCCTTAAAGCCTCTAATGGTTTCCTCAAGGGGAACAAATTTCCCTTTTAACCCGGTAAACTGCTCGGCTACGTGGAAAGGTTGAGACAGGAATCGCTGAATCTTTCTAGCCCGAGCAACGGTAAGCTTATCATCTTCTGAGAGTTCATCAATTCCCAGAATAGCTATGATATCTTGTAAGTCTTTATATCTTTGCAGGATACGCTTGACCTGCTGAGCCGTTTCATAGTGATCGCTGCCCAGAATTCTGGGATCAAGAATGCGAGAGTTCGATGCTAAGGGATCGACCGCCGGATATATCCCCAATTCCGCAATTTGCCGAGACAAAGCAGTCACCGCATCAAGATGGGCAAAGGTGGTAGCTGGTGCGGGGTCCGTATAATCATCTGCGGGCACATAAATAGCCTGAACAGAGGTGATCGACCCTTTTCTCGTTGAAGTGATCCTTTCCTGCAATTCTCCCATTTCAGTTGCCAAGGTAGGTTGATAACCTACTGCTGAAGGCATTCGACCAAGGAGAGCTGAGACTTCAGAGCCCGCCTGTGTAAACCTGAATATATTATCTATAAACAGTAGAACGTCCGTTCCTACCTCATCTCTGAAGTATTCGGCAACTGTCAAAGCGGTTAAGGCGACTCTCAATCGCGCTCCAGGCGGCTCAGTCATTTGGCCATAGACCAGAGCAGCTTTTGATTTGGAGACGGCGCTCATGTCAACATGCTGTAGATCAAATTCCCCTGTCTTCTCCAGGTGGTCGTAAAAGGACTGGCCGAAGTTAACTACTTTTGACTCTACCATTTCACGAATCAGGTCATTTCCTTCTCGCGTTCGTTCTCCCACCCCTCCAAATACTGAAAAGCCTCCATGTTTCATCGCCACATTGTTAATTAATTCCATGATCAGCACGGTCTTCCCTACCCCTGCGCCGCCAAATAGACCGATTTTTCCACCTCTAAGGTAGGGCTCCAAAAGATCAATTACTTTAATTCCAGTGACAAAGATTTCAAGCTCTGTTGATTGATCTTGGAAGTCGGGGGCGTGACGATGTATTGGATAATGAGAATCTGATTCAACCGGACCTAATTTATCAACAGGCTGTCCCGTCACATTCAAAACCCGTCCCAGGGTCGCCGGGCCTACTGGAACTGTTATAGGTTTTCCGGTGTCGATTACCTTCATTCCTCTGATTAGGCCTTCAGTCGGTTGCATTGCAACGCATCTACAACGGCCTTCTCCAAGGTGTTGCTGTATCTCTACTACTACTTCTCTAGCTTCGGGGACATCGAATCCATCGCTCACTACTCTAAGAGCCTGATATATTGGCGGAAGAGCTGATTCCTCAAATTCGACGTCGACAACAGGCCCGATAACCTGTATGACTTTTCCTTCGTTTGCCATTTATAATTGTCTCCTTACCAGGGTAAACGATATTCGGATATGTAACTCGACTCTACCCCTTAGTTTTGGCTCGCCTTTAAAGCCAACAAAAATAACATAATGAGGAATGTTTTGCCAGCACTTATCCTAGATTTCCAGCCTCCCGCAAGTAGTCTGACTTTGGAGCCTCCCTAGGTCAAATTACCTTATGTCAATTATTACCCAGCTTTTACAGAATTTAGTTTCACGTGAAACTAATTATTGAAGCTTTTACTTTCGTTTCACGTGAAACTGAAGGAAAACTTCTCGATGAAGGTAAGTAGGAGGCGAAAAGTTGTTGTTACTTAAAAAAACTATGGTATTGTACGAAAGTAATGGACAGAGTCATAGCTATCGCAAACCAGAAGGGAGGCGTCGGTAAAACCACCACAACGATTAATCTTGGGGCGAGTCTAGCAGTCGCCGACATGAAGGTCTTAATAATAGATGCAGACCCTCAGGGTAACAGCACGAGTGGCCTTGGTCTACGCGGCACATTTCGAAGAAGCTTCTACCACTCTCTGGTCCTGAACGAGCCTTTAGAAAACATCGTTTTGAATACGGAATTGCCTAACCTGAAAGTCATCCCCTCGGAAAAGGTACTTGTTGCGGCTGAGATAGAACTGGTCGATCTCGAACAACGAGAGTTTAAGCTAAAAAGGCTTTTGGAAAGCTTCGGCGATCAGTTCGACTATATCTTGATTGATTGTCCGCCAAGCCTCGGATTGCTTACCTTAAACGCACTTGCGGCCGCAAACTCCGTTTTAATACCAATACAGTGTGAGTACTTCGCTCTCGAGGGAGTGTCGGAGCTTTGGGATACTCTCGTGAAGATACGCAGGAGCCTGAACCCGAGCCTTACAATAGAAGGCTTTCTGCTCACAATGTTTGATGAACGAACAAATTTATCAAATCAGGTCGTCTCTGACCTTCGTGATTTTTTGGGTTCTCAAGTCTTTTCAACTATAATCCCTCGAAACGTCAGGCTGGCAGAGGCTCCAAGTCACGGAAAGCCTATCGTCCTTTACGATATAAAATCGAAGGGGGCAGAGAGCTATCTTAGATTAGCAAAGGAGATCATAAATAATGTCAAAAAAGGCACTGGGCAGGGGGCTTAGTGCTCTGTTTACTCAGATTAATCCGGTCGAACACGATCTTACAGATCTCGACATCGATCAGATTGATCCGGCCGAGCAGCAGCCACGACATATATTCAGAGACGATAAGCTTGAGGAACTTGCCCAGTCCATCCGGGTGAATGGGATCATTCAGCCCATTGTTGTCAGGAGAAGAGGAGAGCGCTTCGAGATAATTGCGGGTGAGCGACGATGGAGAGCTGCCCAAAGAGCGGGACTACAGAGGGTCCCATCGATAATAAAGGACATATCGGATGATAATGCCCTGGAAATATCCCTTATCGAGAATATACAACGAGAAGAATTAAACCCTATTGAAGAAGCTCAGGCTTATAAGAATATAGTAGAGAGACTCGGGATCACGCAGGACGAAGTCGCGCGGCGAGTGGGCAAGGATAGAACGTCGATAACAAATTCTCTCCGATTATTAAGACTCCCGATTGAGATTCAGCAACTCGTGGAAGATGAGTCCATCTCCATGGGTCACGCGCGGGCTTTGCTGTCTCTCGATTCGACCGATGAACAAATAGCCCTGGCCTCGCAAATCGTGAATGGATCTCTATCAGTAAGAGAGACTGAAAGGCTGGTTAAGAAGACGCGAAACCGGAAAGAACAGGCCCCCGGTTCAGTTTCTAATATTGCGGAAATAGAGCGCCCGAATATAAATGCCGCGGAAGCTAAACTCGGCAAGCGGCTCGGTGCCCCGGTTAAAATTAAATTCCATCAGGAAGGAGGAGCGATTGAGATAAAATTCTCTTCTACGGATGATTTGACCCGCCTATTTGATTTGTTGATTCAGCGAGCTGGCCCAGAGTAAATTACATTATGAAATTTAATTACGCGTAATACTATTACTATAATAAAACGAGTAAAAATAAATGCCTGCCGGAAGATTATTCCGGCAGGCATCTTAGTTTTCCCGCTTGTGAAAAATGTTATTCAAGCGGTTAAGGCAGGCCGTTCCAATCCCCCTTAATGGGCCGGTCGCTGTTGACCCCAAGCGTGAAGACGATGTCGGCGAACCCGTCGGTGTTGGAGTTCCTGAGGAAGAACGTTCCATCACGATAGACGCCGATAGTGTCTACGCCATCTCCATCCCAGTCTCCGGATACGGGAACGTCTCCCGGCAATCCGTAGGTGAGTAGCAGATCAGCGAATCCCGTCGCGTTGCTATTCTCCAAATAAAGGTCGCCGGTGGAAGGACGGAAGACCCCGTCGTGTCGCTGTTCTTGGTGCCCGCGAAATTTAAGGATGAACTTGCGGCGCTGAAATCAAGCGAGGTCGGGGCGAAAGAGAATCGCTTTTTGGACGGAGTAACTCTGTAAGTCAGGCCGTTCTCGAACCCGGCCTGACTCCACTCGCCACCTCCATCCATCAGCACGGGGGCGGGTATGACTCCACCGCCGGATACCCTAGTAAAAGTCATAAGCACATTCGATAAACCGGGACCGCCTGCGCCGCGAGTCGGTGTGCCCGAGGCGGCGAAAGTATAGTCCCTATCAAATCGACGTACCCATCGTTGAACTGGAAGGCGTTGTGATCTCCGACGGAAATGATGCGCTCGCCGGGATCGGCCGTCTGTCGAGCCTGAATGAAGTTGGCGAGGAACTCCGTCAGCGCGGCACTTGTGGCGAACGCGGTTCCCGCCAGCCGGATCGTTTATGTCGTTGAGCGTCGGCGTGAGCGCTATCGCCGCGGGAAGAGGGTTGCCCGTAGAGGTGACCGAAACAGTCGGGCTCGTGACCTCCGTCAAAGGCGGGCTTCCGGGGTTAGCGCCGGGGATGAACTCAGAAACGTTTCCCATGACGGTGACATCGTTGCCGATTGCGGCGGCGGGCAGCGCGCTCGATGTGAAGACCAGAATTCCCTCGGACGTGTTCGGGTCTGCGTCGGCTTCAGCATCGGGAGTCTGGATGAAGAAGCCATTGCTTTTGACTCCCGTGACTATGCCGCTCATGGTGACCGCCTGCCCGCTGAAAGGTGACTGAAGCGCGGCCGCCTGAACCGCATCGTCCGTCGAGCCACCAATGTCTCTGAGGTTATAAGATACGTTGATGCCGGTCCTGCCGGTCGTGTTTATGTTGATCGCGACTTGAGGCGCGCCCGCCGTGCCCGATCCTGTCAGGGCGACCACGGGGTTAGTGATGTGAAACTCCGCCGCGCCGCCCGTGGCGAAAGTGTTTGGATTAGCCTTGTTGGCATTCACGTCCGCGACGGCCGACCCATCGTCCAGAATAGTCTGAGAGTCAGTCCCGGTGCTGCCGGTCCGGTCGTCTCCGCCGTAGCCGATGATGCCGGGCACCCCGGACCACTTGTCGTCAGCCGTGATCAATCCGGTGTTGGCCCAGTCCCGGCTGAAGGGAAGGGTCTAGGCGTTCGTATCCGCGTAGACCAGCAAAACGATCTGTCTGAACAGGCCGCCCACTAAGATCAGAGCCGCTTAAAACAAGGGCGAGCGCGAGGGTGAGGGCTCGCTCATCAATTTTTTGACCAGAGATTTCTTTCGTTGAATCTTTTCATACAACCTATAAGCCAAATCTGCCTCGACCCTCGGAGCAGGGATACGCCCTGACCCGGGGCTGCGGAGATTTAGGCGTTCCCCTTTCGACTGAACGTGAGCAGACTTTTATGTCGGAGTAATGCCCGGTGAAGGTGCTCGCCCGCGTTTCTCGGGATTAGTGGGTTGGGTTGGTGAGTAGCGGAAGGCCTTCCGCTACTCACCGGTCGGTGTTCCAGCTTTGTTCTAGTCCTGATTTAACGGCACTGTTACAGTCGCGGTCTGGCTGGTCGAGTTTCCGCTACTATCTGTACAGGTGATAGTGATCGTGTATATCCGGCCGGTACCTTCGCCGGAGCGTTCGGCCCTCAACCTGACGTTGTGAGCGTCGATGATCTCCCAGTCCGGAGAAGTGCTCCCATCATCCTCTCCGTCGACGGGCTCGTTGCTCGTGACGGTCAGGGTGCAAGTGACCGGGCACGGGCTCACCACGTCGTAATTGACCGTGACGTTGACCATCTTGTGGTTCGGCGGCCAGATCACGGTCCTGCTCGTCGACACGTTCGTGATGCTCGGGGGCAGTTTGAAGTACGCCACCGGCATGTCGTGGTCCGACAGACGCTCCGGCCTCGTGGCGACGGAGCGCAGGTTTTCAGGGAAGTCCGCGTTGTTACGGGCGTAGGCGAATCGGCTGAGGCGCGACAACATGTCCGCGTCCACGAGCACGTGGTCGAGCACCTGCGGGTTCCCCTCGAAGATGAACGAGTACCTCTGGTCAGGCGGCAGGAGGTTGACCAGATCGGTCAGGTCCGGGTTCACCAGGTCGGGGCTCGCGAGCACGACCTCGTCGGCCGGGGTCGGAACTCCGCTGATAGTCCCTATCAAATCGACGTACCCATCGTTGAACTGGAAGGCGTTGAAGTCTCCGACCAGCACGAGGTTCTCGGACTGTAGGCTCTGCACCAGATTCGCGAGGTACTCGGCCTGAGCCTGCCGCTTGGCTCGCACGCGCGGGCCGTCATTCAGGTCGCAGTTCGGCGCGGTCGGGTCGGCCTCTATGCAGATGAGCGACCTCAGGTGGTTGACGATCACCGTGACCGGGAAAGACACCCCGGCGGCGGGCTGGACGTTGGCGCGCAGGATCAGGGGAGGCCGGTCATTCAGCAACTCGGGCTGGCCCGTGTTGGGGTTGATGAACGTCTCGTCCGCGCCTTCCTGCGTCACGCTGGTCACGGCGACGCGCGAAGACTTCACGAGAAATCCGACGTCTATGTTCGTGTCGTTGGCATTCGCGCCGGAGTCGATGAGGTACGCCTGATACTGGGGGTTCGGCTGGCCGGCGGCGACCGAATCAAGGTTGATCTTATTGGCCAGCGTTTGCAGGACCGCGAGTGTGCCCACCTCCTCGACGCCGATGATGTCGGGCGACCTCATCACGTTGCGGATGGCGAGAGACGCCTTGTTCATCCGGGTCGCGTTCGTGGCGGAGGTGAAGTTCTCCAGATTGAACGAGCCCACCGTGAACTCGTCGCAGTTGGCGTCCGGGACCGCAAGGGCGACGATGTTGGGAGAGGCGATGGGAGTCGATTCGGGGAGTATCTTGTAGTTGCTGAACGTGAAATCGAGCGGCCCCGTTACGTTCGCCAGAGTGACGAGCGACGTGACTTCGAGGCGCGTGGAGCCCGCCAGCCCGTCCGTATCGACCATCAGCCGCTCGGGGTTCAGGTCGAAACGGGGCACGCCCGCCGGCGCTCCGGGCGGGACGGGGTCAACGATCTCTATGCCCGGCTCGCGGAAGGGCCGCGCGACCCCATCCAAAACGGTGAATATCTCGCCGAATTGATTGGTCGGCGCGACGGAGACGAGCGTGTCCGCGTGCAGCCTCATACCTTCGAATCGCTCAAGCTGATTGAGCGGCCCCGCGGGATTCAGCATCGCGGTCGTGACGGTGAGGGCCGCCGGGAGCGGGTTGCCGCTCGAATCGACGACCACGCTCGCCGGGTTGCCGCCCAGACCGAGCTGCGTCAGGTTGAAGAACTCCGTCACCGCTCCGGTGACCGTGGCCGCATTACCCACGCTAACGGCAGGCGCGCTCGACGTGAATACGAAGATGCCTTCCGACGTGAGCGGGTCAGCATCGACGTTCGCGTCCGGGGTCTGTAGGAAGAAGCCGTTGCTCTTGACCGCCGTGACGATCCCGCTGGTCTTTACGTTCTGCCCGACGAACGGCGAGGCGCTCGCGCTGCCCTGAATCTGATTGATAGCGAGCGCGGGCGCGGGCGTGCTGAAAGTCCAGGTGAAGTTCGTCTGCATGGCGTCCGGAGGATCGCTCGAATCCTGATCGGTCACCTGAGCGGCGACGATGGTGACGGAGACGCCTTCTCCGACAGCAAAGTCGGTATCCGGATTGAGCGTGAAGCTCGTCGGGCCACCCGTCACGGTCGCCGTGTGGGCCCCGCTGTTGCTGCCCGTGATCGTGAACCACTCTCCCGTGACGTTGACCGGCTCGCTGAAGTTGACCGTTATGTCGGAGTTGACGGCCACGTCCGTCGCGCCGCTGGCGGGTGTCGTGCTGTCCACGCTCGGGGCGGCGTCGGCACCGCACAGGGCGTTGTGCGCCCCGAGGCCGTCGAAGGTGTCGGTGGCGAATCCGTCCCACTCGGCGGCGGGGCTGAATGCGTCGGTGCCGTTGGCGTCCCCGGCGCATATGGCAGCTTTCCGCCTGATGGTGTTGTCCGCCGTCGAGGTGAGGCCGCTCCCCCATTCGGTGCCGGGGTCGTTCCCTATCTGGCCTATGCTGTCGATGATCGTGGTGCCTTTTCTGAGCACCACGGCGTCGTCCCCGTTGAACCACCCGGACCCGTTGGTCTGGTCGGCCTGGGCGAGAATGGTCGCGTTGGCCGAAGACTGGGCCAGGACGAAGACGTCTCCGTCGGCCACGGTGCCCGTCAGGTTGATCGTCAGCGTGGAGACGGGGTTCCCGTTGAAGAACATCTGAACGTTGTAGCCGTTCGCGCCGAGATTTATAGGCGCGCCGGTGCCGTTGTATATCTCGAGAGCTTTGTTGTTGGAAGAGCCTTCAATGTATTCGGAGAAGAACAGTTCCGCGGTAGCAGCGCGCACGGGCGCGGGGGTCGGGAAATAGAAGGAACCTGTTGCGAGCGTTAATAGCAGACACACGGCGATAGCGACAAAGCGCGACCGCCGCCTCGGGAGCGAATATAGTTTTTTTACTTTCATACCGGGCAGAGCCTGGCCGTGGCCGCACCTTGAGCGGGGGAGGCATAACTTCGGGGGCGCGCAGACCTGGGGCATACTCCTTTCAAATTTGTGTGGATGTCCGAGAATATTTAGCAGAGATAGTAAGCTGCTAAAAAATGACCCTGAGATTCTACCTAATGATCAGTTAGAGTACAAGGCACACCTTGAAAACGGACTGTTAATTTAGTTTGAACTTATCCCGCCCGCGGACCCCTTCAATCAAAGCTTTCGCGCATTAAGGAATTTCTGTATAAATACTCTTTCAAGTATACCGGCCTCGAACTTCATCTGCTGAGGAGAAACCCATTGCGAAATCGCCTTTTCGTTCTCGCCCTGATCGCGCTCTTTTTATCCGCCGGCCGGCCGGCCCTGGCCCAGGACCGCCTGCTGACCATCGACGATATTTACGACCCCGTGAAGCGCGTGAATTTCGGGGGCACGCCCCCGTCGGGACTCACCTGGCTGAATGATGGCAGGCACTACCTTCAGGTCAAGAGGGACCCCGAGACGCGCGGGCGGCAGTTGATGCGCGTGAACGCGGTCACGGGCGAGGCCTCGCCTTTTTACGACGCCGCGAAGATGGAGAGGGCTTTCGCCGCGCTCGCGGGGCTCACGCAGGAAGGCGCGCGCCGGCTGGCGAACCAGGGCACGTACCAGATGAATCCCGCGAAGACCGCCGCCCTCATCAATCATGCCAACGACCTCTTCTATTATGAGTTCGGCTCGGAGAAGGCCCTGCGGCTCACCAACGGCCCCGCGGAAGAGGTCGGGGAGGAGTTCAGCCCGGACGGGCGCATGGTCAGCTACGTGCGCGACAGCAACCTCTACGTGGTCGACATCTCCGGGCAGCGCGAGCGCGCCCTGACCGGCGATGGCGGGCCGGATATTTTGAACGGCCGCCTCGACTGGGTCTACCAGGAGGAGCTGTACGGCCGCGGGAATTTCAAAGGCTACTGGTGGAGCCCGGATTCGTCCAACATCGCCTACCTCCAGTTGAACGAAGCCCCGGTCAAAGACTTCACGGTCGTGGACCATATCCCTAGATTGCAGGTGTCGGAAGTGACGCCCTACCCCAAGGCCGGCGACCCGAACCCCGGCGTGCGGCTCGGGGTGGTCCCGGTGGCGGGAGGCGAGACGCGGTGGGTCGATACTTTCAAGTACGAGAGCCTCGATTTCCTGATCGTCCGCGTCGGCTGGACCCCCGACAGCAGGAAGGTCGTCTACCAGATTCAGGACCGCGAGCAGACGTGGCTCGACCTCAATTACGCGAACCCCTCCGACGGGAAGACGGAGAACGTGTTGCGCGAAACCTCGAAGGCCTGGGTCGAGGTCGGCGACGAGCCTCTATGGCTCAAAGACGGGTCGTTCCTGTGGCTCAGCGACAGGAGCGGCTGGAAGCACGTCTACCATTACGCGCCCGCCGGCAAGCTGGTCCGTCAGGTCACCGACGGTAAGTGGGAAGTCCGCTCTCTGCACGGGGTCGATCAGGCGAACGGCCTCGTCTATTTCAGCGGCACCGAGCACAGCCACATCGCCGTCCACGCCTACAGGATCAAGCTCGATGGGACGGGCCTCACGCGCCTGACCCAGACGGAGGGGAACCACTCGGCCAGCTTCAACCCGACCTTCACTCACTACATCGACACGTGGAGCGACGTGAACACCCCGACTCAGGTGCGTCTGGCGAAGGCCGACGGCTCCCCCGTCCGCGTGATCGACGAGAACAGGGCCGAGGCGCTCAGGCAGTTCAAGCTCGGCAAGGTCGAGTTCCTTCAGGTGAAGACGCGGGACGGCTTTTTGATGGAGGCCATGATGATCAAGCCGCCCGACTTCGACCCTAACAAAAAGTACCCCGTCATGAGCTACACCTACGCCGGGCCGCAGTCCCCGCAGGTGCGGAATGCGTGGGGCGGCCCGCGGTACATGTGGCACCAGATGCTCGCCCAGAAAGGCGTGATCGTCTGGGTCTGCGACAACCGCAGCGCGAGCGGCAAGGGGGTCGAGTCGGCCTGGCCCATCTACCAGAATTTCGGGGAGCTGGAGCTGAGAGACATCGAAGACGGGCTCGCATGGCTCAGGGGCCAGCCTTACGTTGACGGGTCCCGGATCGGAATCTGGGGGTGGAGCTTCGGCGGCTACATGACTTCTTACGCCCTGACCCACAGCAAGAGCTTCAAGATCGGGATCGCCGGGGGCAGCGTCACCGACTGGCGCCTCTACGACTCGATCTACACCGAGAGGTACATGCGGACCCCGCAGAATAACCCCGAAGGGTATGACAAAACCGCTCCCCTGAGCGCCGCCGCGAACCTGAGCGGGAAACTCCTGCTCATCCACGGCACGATGGACGACAACGTCCACGTGCAGAACACGGTCAAGTTCGCCTACGAGCTGCAAAAGGCCGGGAAGCCCTTTCAGCTGATGCTCTACCCGAAGTCGCGTCACGGGGTGGTCGACCCGCTGCTGCAAAAACACATGCAATCTCTGATGACCGACTTCATCATGCAGAACCTGTGACGCGGCGCGCGGTCCGACAAACAGCTTTTACCGTCGCGGCTTTTGCTGTATAAATAATAGGCTTTCGAACTTACGCCTTTCTTCCAGCGTAGATGGGTTGAGTTCCCGAACTAAAAATCAGATATCGAGGAGAAGGAAAAGATGCAGTTACGTAAAGTGATATTTCAACTGGTTATAGTGCTGCTGATGTCTGCGTCGTCGTCGCTCGCGTTTACTCAGGATAATAAAGCGGCCGACCCCGTCTCCGGCAAGTACGAGGGAGTCGCCAAAAGCCCGGACGTCGGTGAGCTTCCTCTGACGGCCGAGATCAAGAATGATAATGGAAAGCTTTCGGGCAAGATCGAAACCCCTCAGGGCCCGATCACGATCACGTCGGGTACTTACGCGGACGGCGCGGTGAGCATGAAGGCCGACCTCGGAGGCAACGAGCTGACCCTCACGGCCCGATTTAAAGACGGGAAGATTATGGGCGAGTGGGAACTCGGCGGGCAGAAGGGCACTTTCGAGTTGACGAGGAAGGACGCGGTCGCGGCCGCCCCCGCGACTCCGTCGGCTGCTCCAGCGGCGGCGGGCGACCCCATAACCGGGGTGTGGGACGGCACGGCCGACGTTCAGGGGACGAGCCTTCCGATCACCCTCAGGCTGAAGCTCGAAGGCGAGAAGGTCACGGGCGAGACCGAGTCACCGCAGGGTAAGGTTGCCATTTCCAAGGGCACCTACGCGGCCAACAAGCTCACCATCAACCTCGAAACCGAGATGGGGCCGATTGTCCTCACGGGCATGCTCAAAGACGGCAAGCTCTCGGGCGACCTCGACGTGGCGAGCCAGGTCCAGGGCAAGTGGGAAGCGAAGAAGAAGTAGAGGCAGGGGCCAGCGGCCAGGAGCCAGAGGCCGCTAGGATTCTATAAAGAGAACTTCTCATGAGACGCGAGGGCGCGGCATCTGATCCAGAATGCCGCGCCCTCTGTTTATCGTGAAACCGCTCCCCGGCCTCTGATCCCTGACTCCTGACCCCTGAAGACTACCTCGCCGTTTATCACGGTCATCACGCAGCGAGTCTTTAGGATCTCGGCTTCGGGAATCTTCATTATGTCGGCCGAAAGCACCGTCAGGTCCGCCAGCTTGCCCGGCTCTATCGAGCCCTTCATCTTCTCTTCGAAGGCGGCGTAGGCCGCCCAGATCGTGAACATCTTCAAAGCCTGCTCGCGCGTGACGGCCTGCTCGGGGTGCCAGCCCTCGCCGGAGAATCCCTTCTGGTCCTTGCGCGCGACGGCGGCGTAGAACTCGATCATCGGCTCGCCGCGCTCGACCGGCGCGTCCGACCCTCCCGCGATGATCGTGCCGCTTTTGATGAAGCTCTCCCATGCGTAGGCCCGGCCGAGGCGGGCGATGCCGAGACGGCTGGGGGCGAAGTGCAGGTCCCCGATGGCGTGAGAAGGCTGCATGGAGGCGATGACGCCGAGCTTCGCGAAGCGGGGCAGGTCTTCCGGGTGTACGATCTGCGCGTGCTCGATGCGCCACCGCGGCTCGCGCACCTTCCTCTGACCTTCCGGCACCGCCTTGAAAGCCCTCTCGTACAGGTCGAGCACGACGCGGTTGGCGCGGTCCCCGATGGCGTGCGTCTCGACCTGAATGCCCTGCTTCAGCGCCTCGACGAGCATCGGGTAGACTTCCTCCTCTTTCGCGGTGAGGAACCCGCTGGTGTCGTGGTCGCTGTAGGGCTCAAGCAGCGCCGCGCCCTTCGACCCGAGCGCGCCGTCGAAGACGACCTTGATCGAGCGCACCGTGAAGCGGTTGTCGAACATGCCGGTCATCGCGCCTTCTTTTATGAGCCTCTGCGAGTGGGGCGTCGGCCCGTACACGGCGTTGTAGACCCGCAGCTTGATCCTGCCTTCTTCGTAAAGCTTCTTCAGGCGGGCGATCTCTTCGTAGCTGCTGCCCGCGTTCTGAATCTGGCTCCAGCCGAGCTCGACGCTGCGGTTCGACCCCAGGACGAGCGCCTGCTGGAGGTCGGCTTCCGAGGGCGCGGGGATGTGCCGGGTGACGAGGGCCTGCGCCTTGTCCAGGAGCATCCCCGACGGCTCCCCCGTCTGCTTGTCCTTCATTATCTCGCCGCCGAACGGGCTCTGTGTGCTCTTGTCCACGCCGGCGATCTTCAGCGCCGCGCTGTTCGCGACCGCGCCGTGGCCGTCCGCGCGCGTTAGGTACACCGGGTTGTTAGGGGATATTTTGTCCAGGTCCGCGCGCGTGGGGAAGGCCTGAGGCTTCCAGAAGGTCTCTATCCAGCCGCGGCCCGTGACCCACTCTCCTGGCTTGGCGCGGTCCACCCTGGCCTTGACCCTCGCGAGAAAGTCTTCGAGGCTCGTCGTCCCTTCTAGGTTCAGGTTCATCTCGCGCGCGCCGACCCCCGCGAGGTGGTAGTGCGAGTCGATCAGCCCCGGCACCACCGTGTTGCCTTGCAGGTCGATCACGCGCGTGTTTTTGCCTTCGTACGCCTTCGCGTCCTTGTTCGAGCCCACGAAGATTATCCTGCCCGCCTTGACGGCTATGGCCTCCGCGCGCGGCTGGCGCTCGTTGACCGTGTAGATGTTGCCGTTCCTGAAGACGGCGTCCGCGACCTCCGCGCCCGCGTGGCCGGGCGTGGCGGAGAGCGCGGCGATTATCAGCATCAGTGCGATTATTCTCATAGTGTCCTCATACGGGTTGTGCCTTTTACAGGTTATACCTCCCCGCCTCGATGATCGAGTCGGCGACGCGGCGGCGCGCGGCTACCGTCTTTATCGGCGATTGATGGGCGAGCCGGTCGGCGACGGCCGCCGAGCCCCTGCCGTCCTCGGAAGTCTCGACGTGGATCGCGCGCGAGGCCTGCTCGACGCGCCTCGCGGCCTCGCGGACGAAGAGGCGCGTGATGTCGACCTGCGCGGGCACGCTCTCCGCCCCGCGCGAGGAGACGAGCTTCTGCGTGCGCAGCAGGGTGCTCTCCATCGCGTAGACGTCCATCACGGAGTCGGCTATGAGCGCGAGGCACTCCTGCTCGTCGCGCGCGCGCTTGCCGTAGGCCCGCGCGACCGCGGCGATGGCGTCGACGGCCATCGCCTTCGCCCCCGCGACGATCTTCAGCTCGTCGGAGAAGATTACGTTCGCGATCTCCAGTTGCAGGGTGTCCGGCTTGAGGGGGGAGTTGTCGCGGATGGCTTCGGCCGCCTGAAATACCGGGAGCTCGCCGCTCTCCGAGCGCCTCAGTAACTGCGTGCCGATTATTATGCGGTTTATCTCGTTGGTGCCTTCGTAGATCCTCGCGATCCGCGCGTCGCGGTAGGCGCGCTCGGCCGGGTAGTCTTTCGAGTACCCGTAGCCGCCGAAGACCTGCACCTGCTCGTCGACGACCCAGGCCAGGGCCTCGCTCTCCCACACCTTGATGATCGAGCACTCGACCGCGTACTGTTCGAGCACCCCGAGCACCTGCCGGGGCTCGCCCTTATCGACGAGGGCGAGCGCGTCGTCGATCATGCCGACCGTTCGGTAAAGTATAGACTCGCCCACGTAGGCGCGCTTGGCCATCCCCGCGATCTTCTGCTTGATCAGGCCGAAATTCGCGATGGGCTGCCCGAACTGATGGCGCTCCTTCGCGTACTCCGCCGACTGCCCGAGCGCGATCTTCATCGCGCCGACCGACCGCGCCCCGAGCTTCAGCCGCCCGATGTTCAGCACGTTGAAGGCGATCTTGTGGCCGCGCCCGATCTCTCCGAGCAGGTTTTCGACCGGCACGCGGCAGTCTTCCAGCATCAGAGCGGTGGTGGACGACCCGTCGATGCCGAGCTTCTTCTCCTCGTGCCCGCTCGTGAGGCCGGGGCCGCGCTCCACCAGAAAGGCCGTGAAGTGCTCCCCGTCGACCTTGGCGAAGACCGTGAAGAGGTCCGCGAAGCTCCCGTTGGTGATCCACATCTTCTGGCCGTTGAGGACGTAGTGCCTGCCGTCTTCGGATAACACTGCTTTCGTCTTGGCCGCGAGCGCGTCGGAGCCGGAGTGGGGCTCGGTGAGGGCGTAAGCGCCGATCCACTCGCCGGTCGCGAGCTTCGGCAGGTACCTCTCCTTCTGGCCTTCCGTGCCGAAGAAGACCAGAGGGAGCGTGCCGATGTTGACGTGCGCGCTCTGGGTGCCGGCGAACGACGCCTGCAGGGCGAACTGCTCGCCGACGAGGGCCGAGCTGACTTTATCGAGCCCGAGCCCCCCGTATTTTTCAGGGATGTCGATGCTCAGAAAGCCGAGCTCCCCGGCCTTACGCATCAGCTCGCGCGTGGTCTCCCAGTTCTTCGCGTAAATCTCTTCCTCGCGCGGGAGGACCTCTTTGCGCAGGAACTCTTCCGCCGCGCGAGCGAACATTCTCTGCTCTTCGTTGATGTCTTCCGGGGTGAAAACCTCGGACGGCGACCTGTCCTCGGTCAGGAAGCCGCCGCCCTTTACCGCTTCCGAATTCTTCATGTTGCTTGCCATACTCGCCTCCGTCGCGCGGTCCCGATCCCGCGAGCCTAGACAATATCACTGCGGTCTCGAATTTGAAATTTCAATTTTAAATTTATTAAAGCTCCCGGCCCTCGAACTCGCCCAGGAGCCCGCGAAGCGCTTCGGGTACCCCCACCGGCCGGAGCGTTTGAGGAGATATGCAGACGTAGACCGAGAGCGCCGAGCCTATCAGCCTGTCTTCGCCTTCCGGATAAATCTCGAAGTTGAAGGTGATGCTCTTGTTCCCGATGGCCGAGACGCGCGCGTAGACTTCGAGCACCTCGTCGAACCTGGCGGGCGACTTGAAATCCATCTCAGTCCGCGCGAGCACCGTGTCGGCCCCGAACTTTTCGAAGTCTTTGTACTCAAGCCCCGCCGCGCGGAAGTACTCGGTCCAGGCCACGTCGTAGTAAGTGAGGTAGTTGCCGTTGAAGACGATGCCCTGCATGTCCGTGTCGGCGAACCGGACCCTGATATTGTGATGAAATCTGTAATCGGTTTTCACGGGGCGGATGATAGCACGGGCGGGGGCCAGTGGTCAGGGGTCAGGATTCAGGGAAGGGATTCAATAAAGAGAGCCTGAGATGCTCCTTCCTTAGACCCTGACCCCTGGCCCCTGCCGCTGACTCCTGGCCCCCGCCCGTGCTATCCTCTCGGGCGCACCGAATCATCGCTCAGGAGGTATGGCCTTGATAGTTCCGCTCAACGAATTCGATTTTCTCAAGCGCGCCCTCGTCGCGCACGCGGCGAAAGAGGCCGTCGTCTGCGGCGATACCCGCCTCACCTACTCTCAGTTCGGGGGGCGCGTCAACGCCTGGGTCAACGCCATGCGCTCGCTCGGGGTCGGGAAGGGCGACCGCGTCGCGATGCTTTCGCAAAACTGCCACCGCGTGCTGGAAGGTTTCTTCGGCACGCCCGTCATCGGCTCGATCTTTATGCCCCTCAACTTTCGCCTCGCCCCCGGAGAGTTCGAATACATTCTCAACCACGGGGGCGCCAAGGTCCTGATAATCGAAGAGGGGCTCACCCACCTGATCGAGCCCATCCGCGACCGGCTAGAAACGGTTGAAAAGTTCGTGATCGCGGGCTCGAAGCCCGAAGGCTCGAATATTGACTGGCTCGACTACGAGACTCTCATCGCCGAAGCGCCGGCCGCGCCGCCGCAGTTCGCCGAGATCGACGAGAACGAGACGTCGGCCCTGCTTTACACTTCGGGCACGACGGGCACGCCCAAGGGCGTGATGCTCACGCACCGCAACCTCTACCTTAACGCGATGAACTCCATCTGCGAGTTCGGCATCCGCGAGACGGATGTCTACCTGCACACCCTCGCGCAGTTTCATTGCAACGGGTGGGGCGTGCCTTACGCGGTCACGGGGATGGGGGGGACGCACGTGATCATCAAGAAGTTCGAGCCCGCACTATTTTTCGAGCTGCTCGCGCGCGAGCAGGTCACGTTTGCCTCGATGCCCCCCACGATGATCAACATGGCGCTGAACCACGGGCTCGACGAAGAGACGCTCGCGCGCCTCCCGCGCGGCATGCGCGTCGGGACCGCGGGCTCCGCGCCTCCGACGGCTACGATTCAGGGGGCTCAGGAAAAGCTCGGGTGGCAGGTGATTCAGATCTACGGCCTCACGGAGACCTCGCCGTTCCTGACCGTCTCGAAGATCAAGCCGCACATGCGGGACTGGCCCGCGGAGCACAAGTTCCGCGTCCAGACCAAGACGGGCTACCCGATGATCGGCGTGGACGTGCGCGTGGTCGACGATGAGGGTCGGGACATCGCGCCTGACGGGGCGGAGGTCGGGGAGGTCATCGCGCGCGCGAACGTCGTGATGAAGGGCTACTGGCGTCAGCCCGAAGCGACCGACGCCGTGATCGTCGACGGGTACTTTCACACGGGGGACATGGCGACGCTCGACGGCGAAGGCTACATAGAGGTCGTGGACCGGAAGAAGGACCTTATCATCTCCGGCGGGGAGAACGTCTCGTCCATCGAGGTCGAAGGTCTGTTATACAAGCACGAGGCGGTGCTCGAAGCCGCGGTCGTGGCCGCGCCCGACGAGCGGTGGGGCGAGGTGCCTTACGCCATAGTCGTCCTGAAGGCGGGGGCGCAGGCGTCGGAGGCAGAGCTGATCGAGTTCTGCCGCAGCCGCCTGGCGCATTTCAAGTGCCCGAAGCGCGTGGAGTTCATCGAGGCCCTCCCGCGCACCGCCACCGGGAAGATCCAAAAGAACCTGCTGCGCGAAATGTACTGGGCCGGGGAAGCCAAGCGCGTGAAATGAATTCGCGGGGCGGCGCGCCATGCCCCTCGCGCCCGCCCCGCAACTTAAGCCGAACAGAGTTGTAACCGCCGCCGCCCGGCGGCCGTCTTTGCCCTTCATCAATCATCATCGATTTGAGAATCACATCTTGATAACCACGTTGAAGGAGATGCCAATGAAGAGACTATACGCAGTCGCTTTCCTGCCGGTCCTGTTTCTGCTGGCCCCGTGCGCGCCGGCGGCCGCGCAGGGTCGCGAAGCGAAGCTGGCGCGCTACCCGCACTATCATCAGGGCCGCGTCGTGTTCACTTACCTCGCGGACATCTGGACCGCGGACGAGAATGGGCAGAACGTCCAGCGCGTCACCGTGCATAAAGCGCGCGACGTGTACCCGCGCTTCTCTCCCGATGGCCGGTGGATAGCCTTCTCAAGCGACCGCGACGGCAATCTCGACGTATTCATAATCCCTTCCGCGGGCGGGACGGCGAAGCAGTTGACGGTCCATTCGGCCGACGATTCGGTCCTCGGCTGGTCGCCCGACTCGCGCTCGGTGCTGTTCACCAGCAGCCGCGGCGAAGACTTCATGGCCAGGCTGTACACGGTGAGCGTGGATGGCGGCATGCCCCGCAACGCCGGGTCCGACATGGGCGTCTACGCGACCTACTCCCCGGACGGGAAGAAGCTCGCGATCAACCGCAAGTCGCAGGCTTACTGGCGCAAGTACTACCGGGGCTCGTTCCAAAGCGACGTGACCGTGATGGACGTGGCGTCGAAGAAATTCTCGGACGTTACGGACTTCGAGGGGATGGACACGTGGCCGATGTGGGGCCAGGACGGCCACATCTATTTCGTGAGCGACCGCGAAGGCAACGGCCTGACCAACATCTGGCGCGCCCCGGAGAGCGGGGGCAAGGCCGAGCGCGTCACCTCTTTCAAGAGCGGGGACGTGCGGTGGCCCGCGATGAGCGCCGACGGCCGCGCGATAGTCTTCGAGCACGACTTCGGCATCTGGAAGCTCGACGTCGGCAGCAGGAAAGTGGCCCCCATCAGGCTCAACATCGCGGCCGAGACGCAGGAGAACATGGCGGAAGTCCGCGACTACAATTCGCAGGTGGATGACTACGACCTCGCGCCCTCGGGCCGCCGCATCGCCTTCTCCATACACGGAGAGATATTCACCGCGCCGGTCGAAGAGGGCGACCTCCTCCAGGTCACCGACGGCCCCGCGCGCGACCAGGACCCGGCCTACTCGCCCGACGGCAAGTGGCTGGCCTTCGTCTCGGACCGGAGCGGCCGCGAAGAGGTTTATCTCATAGCGAGCGACGGCGCGGGCGAGCCGACGAAGATCACCGACATCGACGCGCTCAAGAACTCGATCTCGTGGTCGCCCTCCTCGAAAGAGATCGCCTTCACTTCGTCCGACAACAAGCTGAGAAAGTACTCCGTCGAGTCGAAGCAGACCCTGGAGCTGACCTCCTCGAAGTACGGCAGCATCGGCCAGCCCGCATGGTCGCCCGATGGCAAGTGGGTCGCTTACTCGAAGCCCGACCATACCCGCGCCGGGGAGATTTACCTCGTGCCGTCGGCGGGCGGCGAGGAGCGGAGAGTCACCTTCGATTCATTCAGCGACGTTGGCCCGCGGTTCACCCCAGACGGGCGCAGGCTTTACTTCATCCGCGGCGAAGGCACCTCGGGCGCTCTTTCGTCTCAGATTTATTCGGTAGGTCTGGAGCGCGAGGAGCGGGACCCGAACGACCCGGAAGACAGGCCGGAGCCGGCCGAGGGGCAGGAGCAGATGGGCGAGGGCGGCCCGCGCCGCGCGGCGGCCCAGCGCAACCAGCCCCCGAAAGAGATCAACGTCGACTGGGCCGGGCTCAAGCGCCGCACGCGCCAGCTCACGCGCATGCCTTTCGCGATCTTTAACTACGCAATCGCGCCCGACAGTAAGACAATCGCCTTCGTCACGTCGGAGCCGTCCGCCACGGCCACGGTGCCCGTCCTCTACGTGATTCAGGAAGACGGCAAGCGCCTCACGCGCGTCACCTCCGGCGGCGGTGCCGGGGACGGCGAAGGCGGCGGGGGCGGGGGCGGAGGCTTCGGCGGGGCGATATCGCGGCTCAGCTTCTCGCGCGACGGCCGCACGCTCTTCTTCAGAGAGCGCGGCGGGGTCTACTCGATCTCGATGCCTCAGTCGGGGGCCGCGGCCATGGCCGGCTCCGGCGGGCGCGAGGGCACGCGCAGGCGCGTCAACTTCACCGCGAAGGTGAAGATCGACAAGCCCGCGGAATGGGCCGAGATGTTCGACGACGCATGGCGCACGATGAAGTACAGGTTCTACGACTCGGAGATGCACGGCAGGGACTGGGACGCGATGCGCGCCAAGTACCGCCCCCTGGTCGAGTACGTGGGCGACCGCCAGGAGTTGCTCAATATAGTTAACGAGATGATAGGCGAGCTGAACGCTTCGCACACGGGGGCCGCGCCTCCCCCCGGCAGCCGAGCGGG
>DASQDI010000020.1:0-52688 GCA_035634255.1 Blastocatellia bacterium | reverse complement strand
ACATGTTACCGGTCGCGCTTCAAGAGAAGGAGATACGTCAAATTAATTTCATTCATTCTCAGCTTGATCGCCTCTCCGAAATCAGGGATATGCTCGCCGAGAGCGCGCGACGTTATGATAAAGGGCCGGGCCCTGCTCTGCCGGCAGATTTAAGCGGAAGCTCGATGCGGTCTCTCTCATTCAAGGAAGATGCGCCGCGCTTATGGGATGAGTTCATGGTGATAGTTAATGAAATTCTTGACGGGGGGAATCCATTGGCAGATTCTCTGAAAGAATCCGACCCAGGCAACGCCTCAAAAATAGAAGGCGGCTCCAACGCAGTATATACTCTACCGCAGGCTGGGCATTATACTGATTCTCTCAAATTGAATCAGTAGGGAATTCGTCGCCGAGTTGCAGTCGGGAGTCGCTTATGTGCCCTGATATGACCACGCTAAGAATCGTTGTGGCGCTAGCCCAGGATACAAGTGATCTTCGCGCCGATCTATTAGAAGCTGTTGAGAAGTTAAATCAAGTTGCCCTCGCAGAAAACCGGCAGGGAAAAGTTGAGATCGTGGCATGGTGGGTAGAAGGTACTGATCCAGGCTTTTTCCGAGAATCTCCCCATCTCTTAATTCAGAAAATCCGCCATGCTCATAATCCGGATGTAATAATCGGAGTTTTTTGGAGGAGATTCGGAAGCGATTCTTTGGGGCCTGTATCAGACATCGAACACGTCCTTGAGCAGGCGTCCAAAGACTGGGCAGCCGCCGACCATCCAATCCTCCTGCTTTACTTTTGTGAGAATACACCTCCCAACCTTACCGAAGATGAGCGGCGAGACCAACGCCCACACATCATCCGGTTCCGAGGTCTTTTTAGCGTAGGAACGTTCTGGTGGCCATTCAAGAAAAGGTCGGAGTTTCGAAAGACTCCGCGCGGCGAAGAGTTGGGCCAAATCGTTCGAAATCACCTGCTGCAATTTATTCGCAAGTGGAAGATAGATGAGTCAGGGACGAGTGTGATTTCAAAGCCAAGACCGGAGCTTGATCTGCGTGAGGAGGAATGGACATACCTTGATCAGCTCGATTTGCTCAAGCTGCGCGGCGAGTTGGGGGAGGGCCTCAAGCTTAAGGAGGAAGACGCAATAAGCTATTTCAACGGCGAAGAGCCGCGGTGGAGGTACGTAGTCTCGAACAGCATCGCCAGACGCAAGGCGGTAAAAGACATTAAAAGTATAATCAGCGAAGCAGCGTACGAGAAGCGGCTGTGTGTCACGCTGTTGCGCGGGCCGGGAGGAGAGGGGAAATCCACGATTCTTCAGCAGGTCGCCGTTGATTTAACCGATAACTATCCCAACATTCATGTCATCTGGCGTAAGAAAGCTGACGGCGCATTCGATCAGTCCCTAATTCGGCAGCTACTTAATAAGTCGGATAGCTTCGTGCTCATCTGTGATAACGCCGCGATGATCGCTCAGGCTGTGTACGAAACAGCAGACCAGTTGAAAGATAAGCCCCACGTTAATATTCAATTCCTGCTGGCGAGTCAGACTACCGAGTGGGAATGGAGGAAGGCTCCGCCCGACAGTCGGTGGCGCAGGGCTCTCGGTGAGAAGAATTTCACCATAGTCCCGGTCAGGAAACTGGATATAGAGGATGCCCGGCTTATAATTGAAAAATGGAGTGACATAGGACCGCAGGGGCTTGGGATTCTCGCCCAAGTCCCTGAAAGTGAGCGCGCTCAACATCTGGTAAGCCTGGCTTATGAAGAAGAGCTTAATGATCCGAATGAAGGCCCTTTGCTGGGAGCGATGCTTTCAGCCCGTACAGATGACAATGTTCTTCAGGGTTATGTGAAGGATACTTTAGCGCGGCTTGAAAAATACACTCTACCTGATGGCAGAACGTTGCAGCATGTATTCGCCTATATAGCGGCGGTTCACGCGGACATGGCTGCTATGCGCGCTAAAATCGCCAAAGGGCTGCCCGATAATCGCCGGAATTTTCCTAAGCCGGTTCTACTTTCCAAACCGATTCTCGCGCGAGCGCTTTCATGCTCATTAGACTATCTCGAAGAGGCAATAATTACACCTCTGGCCGACGAGGCTGCGACCTCCAAGTCTGGCTACTTCGTGATGGTGCGCCATCGCCGCATCGCCGAAGTTGCCAAGAGAATCCTGGCCGAGAAGTCCCCGAGCAGATTCTACCCGGGAAACAAGCAGGGGATTTATCCCGAACTTATACGTGCGGCACGCCTGGCTTTTCTTCCCCCGCATAACGAGATCGACGGCTTTGAGATTGATCCGTGGAACAACCTGCCGCGCTATTTCTTCGAGCAGGGCCAACTGGAAATGGCGCTAACGTTGGCGGAGGTTCTGGCAGATGTAGAACCTTATGACCCATTCCCCGTCGTTTCATGGGCGCATATTTACCGCGATGCGGAGAAAAAATCGGAAGCCGTAGAGATCTTTCGCGGGCGCTTCGATATACTCCTGGAGCACTGGAAACGCAGAAGGGCTGATCCCGACGCGAATGCTTATTCCAATAAGAAAAGTCACCTCAACAAAGGGTATTTCTCGGAGTGGAGCGTCTCTGAGGGACAAATCGGCAACCACTGTTTCGCCACCTGGTTATGTGGCATCGCTCTGTCCGACCATTTCGATGAGCGACGGCCCGACGACACCCCTTTCATGATGCTGCTCTCCGAACTTACCTCATCCCTTGCGAGCCTTTTCGAGAAGGCGGACAGGGATAAGGATAGATTTTATGATCCATCGCACGCACGGACGTTTTTGAGCGCCTGTGTGGCAGCGGCGTGGCTAGGCATGGACCCAAGAGCGCAGAAACATCTCAAGGAGAGTTTCAGCAAAGATAAGGCTACGAGAAATCTCAGTATAGGAGAAAGACTTCGCACAAAACATGAATTACCGGCTATGACAGGAGCCGGTGATGCTTTGAAATCGCTTAAAGCAGGCATTATCCTCGCCTGGGAATTGAGAGGAGGTGATGAAGGCGAGCTGCCCTCCACACTTCCAGGCGTAGACGAACTAAAGTTCCAGAAGATCGCCGCCCTTCTCTCTGAAGAAGGCAAATCAGGCGGCTCTGATTCGATGCAGATTAAGACTCCCAGCCGCAGGGAATTCTGAGTCTGAAAGGGGATTTAATGGCAGAAATTATAATCTCTTCAATCGGGTTTCTAAAGCATGAAGTGAGCGCCGGCAGGCACACTTTTATCTCGGACGAGCCGGTCGGCGTCGGCGGGAGCGATTCCGGGCCGGACCCTTATTCGCTCCTGCTCGCCTCGCTCGGGGCCTGCACGGCGATGACTTTACAGATTTACGCGAAGCGTAAGGGGCTCCCTCTCGAAAGGGTCCAGATATCCCTGCGCCACGGCCGGGAGCACGCCAAAGACTGCCTGGGCTGCGAAGAGAAGGGGACGAAGATCGAACGCATCGAGAGGTTCATCTCCCTGGAAGGCCCTCTCAGCGACGCGCAGAGGGCGCGGCTGCTCGAAATCGCGAGCCGGTGCCCGGTGCATAAGACTTTGAAATCGGATGTCACGATAGACGACTACCTGGATTAAAGGCGATTCGACATGCCCTCGACTCAGATCACCATCCGCACGCAGCGCGACAAGCAGGTGCTCGACATCACGGACCAGATCGAGGACTTCCTCGCGAAGGCCGGCGTCAGCGACGGCCTGTGCAACGTCTTCGTCCTCCACACGACCGCCGCCGTTACCACGGGCGAGGCAATCGAAGGGACGGACGAAGACCTGATGGAGACCCTGGAGCGAATGATCCCCCGCATCAACTTCCGGCACGGGCACGACCCCTCGCACGCGCCGGATCACATGATCTCTTCCATCGTGGGCGCGAGCCTGTCGGTGCCGGTCCGCAGGGGGCGGCTTCTGCTCGGGACCTGGCAGCGCGTGCTCTTCGTCGAGTGCAACGGCCCACGCGCGCGGAGCGTCGCCCTGACGGCGTACGCCTCGTGAATTGCCTTGAACGGCGCGAGTTTTTCTGCCCGACGCCCCATTTTCCGCCCGCCGCGCGACCGCGCGGCGGGCAGGTTTGTTGACAAGTAAGCGTTAGAATCTGTAGATTTGAATTTACCTTCTAGAACCTCTCGGAGGGGTCTTATCAAACGATGTAGACGACGTAGGCGCGTGAGAGTCAATTCCTTCCACAGGCAGAGCATCATCAAGACTGACCAGTTTGACGGGGTGTGTGCCGGACGATAAGATTTTTATTGCAAGCGTAATAATAGTTGAAGTATTCGGAAAGCCTTACCGGCTTTCATTGCCTGGAGCATAGAAAGAGGATCATAGATGAGCACTGAGTCCATAATGGGCGACAACATTATCACCACGAAGTTGAGCGATGTCGCCAACTGGGCGCGGAAGAACTCCCTCTGGCCCATGCCGTTCGGGACGGCCTGCTGCGCCATCGAGTTCATGTCCGTGGTCTCCGCGCATTACGACCTGTCGAGGTTCGGCGCTGAAGTCGTGCGCTTCTCGCCCCGGCAGTCCGACCTGATGATGGTCATGGGGACCATCACGGACAAGATGGGACCGGTCCTGAGAAAGATTTACGACCAGATGCCGGAGCCGAAGTGGGTCATCTCTATGGGCGCGTGCGCAACTTCGGGAGGCTTCTACCGCGCCTACCACGTGATGCAGGGGATAGACGAGATAATCCCCGTCGACGTTTACATTCCGGGCTGCCCCCCGACGCCCGAAGCGGTCATTCAGGCCGTGCTGATGATTCAGGGGATAATCGACGAGGAGCGGGAGATAGACGCCGACGCCCGCAACGAGCTCCGCGAGCGCCTGAAGAAAGAGGTCACCGAGAGCGCGCCCAAGCCCCTGCTGCTCGCGCAGCAGCAGGCGCAGGAGGCCCTGCGCCTCGTCCACATCACGCGCGAGCCCGCCGCCCCGCGGAACCCTATGGTGGAGGCCCTCCAGAACAGGTTCGCGGATCAGGTGCTCGACGTTAACGACTTCCGCGGGGACCTGTCGGTCACCATCCGGCCCGACCGCGTGACGGAGGTCTGCCGCTCGCTCAAGGAAGACCCGGTCACCAAGCTTGACCTGCTGAGCAGCGTCACCGGCCTCGACCAGAAAGGCTTCCCACAGAAGAACGCGGACGAGCGCTTCAACGTCGTTTATCACCTCTACTCGATAGACCACGGGCACCGCCTGCGGCTGAAGGTGCCCCTCCCGGAATCGGCTCCGGAAGTCGATTCCGTGTCGTCGGTGTGGCGGACGGCCAACTGGTGGGAGCGGGAGACGTGGGACATGTTCGGCATCCGGTTCAGGAACCACCCGGACCTCCGCCGCATACTCTGCCACGAGGAGTTTCAGGGCCACGCCCTGAGGAAGGACCACGACCCCGGAGGGCGCACCCCGCTCTCGCGCGACTACAACCTCCCCATCGAGTATGAGAGCGAGTGGCGGGAGGACGAGAAGCCCGACCGCATCAACGGCGAGCCGAAGATCATCAACATCGGCCCGTCGCACCCGGCGACTCACGGGACGCTCAGGATAGTCGCGCGCCTCGACGGCGAAACGATCACGGACTCCGATGTCGAGATCGGTTACCTCCACCGCTGCTTCGAGAAGATGTCGGAGACGCACCAGTGGAATCAGGTGATCCCCTACACGGACCGCCTGAATTATATGTCGTCGTTTTTAAACAACGTCGGCTACGCCCACTCCGTGGAGAAGCTGCTCGGCATCGAGGTCCCGAAGCGGGTCCAGTACATCCGGGTCATCCTCGGAGAGCTGTCGCGCATCATGGACCACATGGTCTGCATCGGCACGAACCTCGTCGACCTCGGCGCGATCACGAATTTCTGGTACGCCTTCGAGCCGCGCGAAGAGATTTACGACCTCCTTGAGATGACCGCCGGGGTCCGCATGATGGTCAGCTACGTGCGCGTCGGCGGGCTGTCGGCCGACCTCCCGAAGGACTTCGTGCCGCGCTGCCGCGAAGTGCTGAAGCGCCTGCCGAAGTACATCGACGACATTCACAAGCTGAACACGAACAACAGGGTCTTCAAGAACCGCACCATGGGGGTGACCCCGATCAGCGGGAAGGACGCGATTGACTGGGGCATCACCGGGCCGTGCCTGCGCGCGGCGGGCGTCCCCTACGACATACGTCAGGCGCACCCTTATTCGAGCTATGAGGACTTCGAGTTCGAGGTCCCCGTCGGAAACAGCGGGGACACGTACGACCGGTACCTGGTCCGGATGGAGGAGATGAGGCAGAGCCTCCGCATCATCAATCAGGCCCTCGAAAACCTCCCCGAAGGCCCGTATCAGGTCGATGACCGGAGGATCACCCTGCCGCCGAAGCAGGGCGTCTACACCAACATCGAAGACCTGATGAACCACTTCAAGCTCGTGATGCATGGCATCCAGCCGCCTCCGGGCGAGGTGTACGGCTACTCGGAAGCGGCCAATGGCGAGCTGGGGTTCTACATCGTCTCCGACGGCTCGATGCGGCCGTGGAGGTGCCACGCGCGCGGGCCGTGCTTCCCGATCTTCTCGGCGTACCCGGCGATGATCGAGGGCGCGCTGATCGGGGACGCGATAGCGGCGCTCGGCAGCCTGAATATAGTAGCAGGGGAGCTTGACCGATGATTGAATTCAGCGAAGAGGCGAAGCGCCGCTACGAGTCTATTCTCAGCCATTACCCCCAGAAGCGCGCCGCTCTGATCCCTGTCCTCGCCCTGGCCCAGCGCGAGTTCGGCTGGATTTCGGACGAGGTCGCGGAGTACGTGGGCACCCTGATGGGGTACCCGCCGTCGGACGTGATGAGCGTCGCCACCTTCTACACCCTGCTCCACAAAAAGCCCGAGGGGAAGTATCACATGGAGGTGTGCCGCAACTTGAGCTGCTGGCTGATGGGCGCTTACGGCTGCGTCGACGAGATCAAAAATAGGCTGGGGATCGACATCGGGGGCAAGACTCCCGATGGCCGCTTCAGCCTGCAACTGACCGAATGCCTCGGCTCCTGCGGGACGGCCCCGGCGATGCAGGTCGGGGACAGGTATTACGAGAACCTCACCCCGGCGAAGATCGGCGAGATAATAGAGAAACTGTCGCATGACTAAAATACATCTGGTGAATATCGACAAGCCCGGCCAGGCGAGCCTCGAAACGTACCGCGCGGGCGGGGGCTACAAGGCGCTTGAGAAGGCGATGAAGATGGAGCAGTCCGCCATCGTCGAAGAGGTCAAGACGAGCGGGCTCAGGGGCAGGGGCGGGGCCGGGTTCCCGACCGGGATGAAGTGGGGCTTCGTCCCGCGAGACACCGGGAAGCCCACCTACCTGCTCTGCAACGCCGACGAGAGCGAGCCCGGAACGTTTAAAGACCGCATACTGATGGAGCGCGACCCGCACCTGCTCATCGAAGGCATGGCCATCGCGTGCTACGCGCTCAACTGCCATCTCTCGTACATCTACATCCGGGGCGAGTACGAGTTCGTCGCCAACACCGTGCAGAAGGCGCTCGACGAGGCGTACGCCGACGGGATTCTCGGCCCCTCCGTGGTGGGGAACGACTACGGGCTCGACATCTTCGTCCACCTCGGGCAGGGCGCCTACATCTGCGGCGAAGAGACGTCTCTGATCGAATCGCTCGAAGGCTACCGCGGCTACCCGCGCATCAAGCCCCCGTTCCCCGCGACCCACGGCTTCCTCGCGTCGCCCACGGTCGTCAACAACGTCGAGACGCTCACGGCCCTGCCCTGGATCATCAACAACGGGGGCGCGGCGCACGCGGCTCTGGGGACGGAGAAGAGCAAGGGCACGAAACTCTTTTCGGTCTCGGGTCACGTGAACAAGCCCGGCGTCTACGAGATCGTGATGGGGTACCCTCTGCTCGACTTCATCAACAACGAAGCGGGCGGGATACCGAACGGCAGGAAGCTCAAGGCCGTCATCCCCGGAGGCTCGTCGGTCCCCGTGCTGACGGCCGCCGAGTGCGAGGGCGTGGGCCTCGACTACGAGTCTCTGCTCAAGGCGGGCTCGATGCTCGGGTCGGGCGGCATGATCGTGCTGGACGACTCATGCAGGATGCCGGAGGTGCTTTCGGTGATCGCCGATTTTTACGCGCACGAGTCGTGCGGGCAATGCACCCCGTGCCGGGAGGGGACCGGGTGGGCCGCCAAAATCCTGCGGAATCTGGTCGCGGGGAAGGGGAGGAAGGCCGACATAGACCTGCTCCTCAAGATCGCCGACATGATGGAGGGCAAAACGATCTGCCCGCTCGCCGACGCGGACGTGATGCCGATCCGGAGCTTTGTCACCAAATTCCGAAGCGAATTCGAAGCGCTATGCGAAGGGTAAACCGGGAATGCCAAAAGTCACTATCAACGGACAAGAGTTAGAAGTAGAAGCGGGGAAGACGGTCATTCAGGCGGCTCTCGAAGCGGGCATCGACGTGCCGCATTATTGCTATCACCCCGACCTGCCGGTCGATGGGAATTGCCGCATGTGCCTGGTAGATGTCGAGAAGATGCCGAAGCTGACCCCCTCCTGCACGACGGTCGTGAGCGAAGGCATGGTCGTCCGCACCGACAATGATCGCGTGAAGACCGCCGTGCGCGGCGTGCTCGAATTCCTGCTGATAAATCACCCGGTCGATTGCCCCGTCTGCGATCAGGCGGGCGAGTGCCGGTTGCAGGACTACTACATGGTCTACGGGCTCCACACGAGCGAGATCCCCCTGTCGATGAAGGTCCGCAAGCGCAAGGTCATCGACCTCGGCCCGATGGTCGTCCTGGACCAGGAGCGTTGCGTGCTCTGCTCGCGCTGCATACGGTTCTTCGACCACGTGACGAAGACCGGCGAGATGCAGTTTTTCGGGCGCGGGGACCATGTGGCAATCGGGACGTTCGAGGACCAGCCTCTCGAAAACCCTTACTCGGGCAACGTCGTCGACATCTGCCCGGTCGGCGCGCTCACTTCTCGCGACTTCCGGTTCAAGTGCCGGGTGTGGTTCCTGCACAGCACCGACTCCGTTTGCGGGGGCTGCTCGACCGGGTGCAGCATGCGGATCGATCACAGGGACGGCACGATATTCCGCCTGCTCCCGCGGCGCAACGCCGAGGTGAATCGGAGCTGGCTCTGCGACGAAGGGCGGATAAGCTTTCACGAGCTGATGGCGGGCGAGCGGGTCGTCCGCCCGCTGGTCAAGGGGCGCGACGGCCTGCAGGCCCCCGTGACGTGGGACGACGCCGTGCGCTCGATCAACTCGGCCCTTAAAGACACGGCCGATAAACACGGCCCGGAGTCGATACTCGGGTTCGCCTCGCCCTCGGCGACGAACGAGGCCCTCTACCTTTTCAGACAGTACCTGTCCGGGCAGTTCGGCGCGTCCCGCTTCGAGTTCCGCTCGGGTTCGGAAGACAGTAAAGTGACGGCGCAGGAGGACGACGTGCTGCGCCACGTGGACAAACACCCGAACACCATGGGCGCTCTGAATCTAGGGCTCGCGAGTGAAGAGCTGGGCGGGATCGGCGGGGCGATTGCGGCCGCGCGCTCGGGCCGGATCAAGGCGGGCGTCGTGATGTACTTCAAGCCTCTGGTGCCGCGCCCCGGAGACGAAGAGGCCGAGGCCCGCGTCGCGGAACTCGTGCGCAGCCTCGAATACTCCGTGGTGCTGGCCCCGCACAGGGCCGACTGGCTGTCCGACGCGAGCGTCGTTCTGCCGGTGGCCGCGTGGTCGGAAGAGGAGGGCACGTACACGAATTTTCAGGGGCGTGTGCAGTTCGCCGGGAAAGCCATTAATCCGGGGGGCGACATCCAGCCCGTGTGGGAAGTCTTCGCCAACCTCCTGTACGCTAGCGGCGACAACGCGCTCTGGCTGTCGGTGGACGACGTGTTCGGAAGGCTGTCTGAAACCGTGCCGGGCTACAAGGGCGTTTTGCTCGCGGAGGCGAAGACGGTCGGCGCGCTCCCGACCCCTTAGGGCGATTTCGACCTGAGCTTGATTCAGAAAGGCAGTATGAAGAAAACACCTAAAGTAGTGAACGTGTCCGACCGCGCGAAGAAAGAGTCGTCCATCGCCAAAGAGGTGCTCGGCCCTCTGGTCGGGATGGGCCTGACTTTCAGCCGCATGGTCGACAACCTGACCGGGAGGGTGGACGCGACGATCAGGTACCCCGAGGAGCGGCGGTCTTATTCTGACCGCTACCGCGGCACGCACATCCTGACCGCGCGCGAGGACGGCAGCCCGCGCTGCGTCGCCTGCTACATGTGCGCGACCGCCTGCCCCGCCGACTGCATCTACATCGAGGCCGCCGAGCACCCCGACCCTCTGATCGAGAAGGTCGCTAAACGGTTCGAGATCGATATGCTCCGCTGCGTGTTCTGCGGCTTCTGCGTCGACGCATGCCCGGAAGAGGCGATTATAATGAGCCGCGAGACGGAGATCTCCGCCTTCACTCGCGAGGAGACGCTCTGGGACCTGAAACAACTCATGAGCCGCAAGACGCTGCCGGAGTACGGGCTCGGCTACAGGCCGAACGAGAACCTGGTCGAGAGCCGCCTGACTTTCGTGCCGAAAGAGAAAGTTAGAAACAATCTTGCGGGGCGCGTAACTTTAAAGGAAGACGTGGAGATGATCCCTCATGTCACCTACGACCCGGACAAGGATTGAGCGAGATTCGCTCGGCGAGCGCGAGCTCCCCGACGATGTCTACTATGGGATTCAGACCGCGCGGGCGGTCGAGAACTTTCCGATCTCGGGCCTGAAGCCTTTCCCCGCGCTGGTGATGGCGACGGTTCAGATAAAGAAGGCCGCCGCCCGCACCAACTCGGAGCTGGGCGCGCTCGACCCGAAGATCGGGGGCGCAATCGAGGCCGCCGCGGACGAAGTGCTCTCGGGGGAGCTCCGCGACCAGTTCGTCGTCGACCCGTTTCAGGCCGGGGCCGGAACGTCGCACAACATGAACGCGAATGAAGTCCTCTCCAACCGGGGCGCGGAACTGCTGGGGGGGAAGAAGGGCGATTACTCGCTGGTCCACCCGAACGATCACGTCAACATGGGGCAATCGACTAACGACGTGTTCCCCACGGCCATGCGCCTCGCGGCCCTCGAACTCGTCGGAGGGCTGCTGAAGTCTCTCGAAGCCCTGGCGGCCTCGTTCCGGAATAAGGCGGCGGAGTTCGATCACATCGTGAAGTCGGGCCGCACGCACCTTCAGGACGCGGTCCCCGTGAGGCTCGGGCAGGAGTTCGGCGCGTACTCCACGGCGATGAGTAAGAATGCCCGGCGCATTGCGCAGGCCTCGGACGAGTTGAGGGAACTCGGCCTGGGCGGGACCGCCGCCGGGACGGGGCTGAACGCGGCCCCCGGCTACCGGCGGAGGGTCGTGGAGGAACTGGGCAGGCTCACGGGCGAGCCGCTCCGTCAGACGGGCGACTACTTCGAGTCTATGCAGAGCATGTCCCCCTTCGTCTCGGTCTCGGGCGCGATCAGGACCCTCGCTACGGATGTCATCAGAATCGCGAACGACCTCAGGCTCCTGAGCTCCGGGCCCAACACGGGGCTGGGCGAGATCACGCTCCCGCCGGTCCAGCCCGGCTCGTCGATCATGCCGGGCAAGGTCAACCCCGTGATGGCGGAGATGACCAACATGGTCTGCTTTCAGGTGATCGGCAACGACGCGACGATAGCGGCGTCCGCGCAGGCGGGGCAGCTGGAGCTCAACGTGATGATGCCCGTGATAGCGTTCGATCTGCTGATGTCGCTCACGGTCATGAAGAACGCCCTCGACGTTCTCCGGGAGCGTTGCGTCGACGGAATCACGGCGAACGAGGGGCGGAGCCGCTGGTACGTGGAGAACAGCGTCTCGCTCGTGACGGCGTTGAATTCGAGGATCGGGTACGCCAGGGCGGCCGAGATCGCCAAGCGCGCCATCGCCCGAGGGAAGACCATACGGGAGGTGATCACCGAAGAAAATTTGCTGGCCCCGGAAGAGGTCTCGGACGTGCTCGACACCTACGCGATGACCGAGTACCAGCAGGAGCCGGGGGTGGGGTCGGGGGAAAATAGCCCCGCGAAATAAAAGCTGCCGATTCCGCTTTGCCCCGCGCTTTCTGCTATTGACTCTTAAGACCAAATCGGCGAAATTTTGTAGGGATATCAGGTAGCAATCATCCTTCAGTTTAAAATCTAAAAGGAGGCTGAGGTTTAAATGACATACGTTATTGCAGAGCCCTGCATAGGAACAAAGGATACCGCCTGTGTGGATGTGTGTCCTGTCGATTGCATCCACCCGCGCAAGGATGAAGACGATTTTGAGGCGTCGGAATTGCTTTATATTAACCCGGACGAGTGCATCGATTGTGGGGCTTGCGAGCCCGCCTGCCCGGTCCAGGCCATCTTCACCGAGGATGACCTCCCGGAGCAGTGGAAGCACTTCACCGCCATAAATGCCGACCATTACAAATAGGCAGACGTGGAGCGAATGGTTTGACGTTTGTAATTACTGAACCCTGCATCGGCGCGAAAGAACTTGCATGCGTCGATGTGTGTCCTGTGGATTGTATTCAGGGCGGGCCGGACGAGGAGCAGATGTACATCGACCCGGCGACCTGCACCGACTGCGGAGCGTGCGAGCCTGTTTGCCCCGTGTCGGCCATCTTCTTCGAGGAGGCCGTGCCCGCGAAGTGGCACGGCTTTATCAAGAAGAACGCGGACTTCTTTAAGAACTGAGCGAGCCTGCCAGGCCGCCTTAGAGCCATTCAGGATTATCGTAGGGGCGCGGCACCGATGCGCCCGCGCCCCTACAGAGTGAGCCCATTCGCGATCTACCCCCGGAGGTCGTGTCCTTCAGCTTGCGTTCGGGCGCGAGTCAGGGCCGCATATTCTTCATGTTGTGAAGCAGAGTCTTCTTGCCTTCCTGGAATCTTACTTCGATCTTGTTCGGAGGGTTGGTCGCTTCAACGGCCCCCAGACCGAATTTGGGGTGGTTGATGACATCGCCCGCGCCGAAGCTCGTCTCCATGCTGTAGGCTTTGATCGGCCGCTTGGGGTCGATGGCGAAAGGGGCCGACTCCTTCGAGCGTGACGAGGCCCTCGGCGCCCGCGGCTTGGCTACTTTTTCGGCCGGCTTCTGCTTGTAGTTGTGAGTGCCTTTGCACATGGAGCAGGTGACTTTGCGTACCACTTCTCCATCCATCGCGGCGACTATGTGAGTGCGCTCGTCCTTACATTTTCCGCAGTAGGCGGTGATTTCCTGCCCGATTCGAGGCTTTCTGTAGAGCATAGCTTGACTATACCATCCCGGTCCGACAACTTCCAGTTGACGTGCCGCGCCCGCCCGTTTAGATCAACTCCCTCAGCTTCCGCGCGGCCCTGTAATGGACCCCGTTCGACGCGGTCGGCAACTCCCCCGGCTTGAATAGCCCGTCGACCCACCTGAGGTACTCGCCGACGGCGCGCTTGCCTTCTATCCTCACAGACACCTGCCCCCGCGCCTGCCGGGCCGTCAGGTGGTAGACGAATCGGTCCGCCCCCAGGTAGACCCCGCTCTCCCATAACCCTCGTTCCAGTTCCCGCCCTTCGACCCCGAGGGCCGTGCCTTCTAGGGCTATCTGGGCGGGCTCTTTGGGCTGGCGCGCTTTGTTCGACATAGCTCAATTTCTACATAAAACCCGAGACTGGCGCAATGCCGTCGATGTGTTACTCTACTGATAGTGGAGGCGACTCTCGAACCATCACCCGAAGGACCAGAGAAATGATCAACATCTTTTCGGTTAATTGCGGCCTCGCCCTCGCGCCTTATCTCTCGGAAAGCTTCGCGGATTTTATCGAACGGGGGGACGCGGCCTCGCGCGTCGTGCGCCAGGGCGGGAGCGGCTTGATCATAAGGTCCGACGGTCGCCTGGTGCTGAGACACCAGAACCGCGAGGCGGCCCTTGAGGTCGAAGGCGCCAGCCATTATCGGGCCACTGTCGAGTTCAGGCGATTATTTTATGACGTGAAGAGATTGTCGGACGAGGTGGTATTCGCCAACATCGGCCGCAGCCTCCTGCTCTCGCACCCTCAGTCCGCGATGTGGCTCGACGCCGGCGCGGTCTCGGGGCTTCTCTCCGCCGGCCGCGGGCGGGCGGGGGGCGGAGGCGGCTCCTCTCTGCCCGCGTGGCTGCACGCGTCGGCCGGGGACGGCAGGCTGCTGATCAGCGACCAGCGCAGCGGCCGGTGGGTCCTACTCGGCTCCGACCACCTGTCGGAGATGCAGCGCCGCTTGGAGAGCCTTGAAGGGGCGGGCGAGCCCGGCCCGGTCACCGCTCCCCCGACGATTATCCTCAAGGGCGTCGTCATCCATCTGCAATCAGCTTTCAGGCTCGCCCGCGCGCTCGAAACGTTCGCGGAGTCGGGGCGGGTGGAAGCTTACGAAGATGCAGCGCCCGAATACCACCTGAGAGTCGCGAGGTCCGTGGAGGGTATGGAACTCGCCGATTCGTCGACGCGCGTCGGAATCACTGCGAGAGAGGCGCGGAAGTGGGCCGACATAATCCGGGAAGAACTCTCCCGGCTTCAGGCCGAAGAGGTCGAGCGCGGCGAAATCCGAACCCTGTTCGTGAAAGGCGGCGGCGGGCGGTGGGTGTTGCAGGCGGGCGACGAGGTCTTCGTGACGGAAGAATCGCTCGCCCGGCTGGCCTCTTCCGACACCGACCCGCGCGACCATGCGAATGCCCGGCCCCCGCTCGGGCGGGTCGACGGATTTACCATGTTACTTGAAGAGAAGACCGGAGGCTGTGTCGCGCTCACGCGGGAAGAAGTCGAGAGGCTCTCCGGCTAAGAGGCGTAGGGGTTAATCTCAAACCGATTTCTTGTCTTTGTAAAGGTTGTCGAGTATGTGCCCGAGCTTCTCTTTCTTGGTCTTCATGTAGTTGATGGATGTCTCGCGCGGCTCAAGCTCTATCGGCACCCTCTCGACGATCTCTATCCCGGCCGAGCGCAGGGCGGCGATCTTATCCGGGTTATTTGACATCACCCGGACTTTGGCGAGCCCGAGCTGCTTGAGTATCTCGGCGCAGCACTCATACTGGCGGAGGTCCGCGTCGAAGCCGAGCGAGAGGTTGGCCTCGACCGTATCCTGCCCCGCGTCCTGCAAGGCGTAGGCGCGTATCTTATTCAGTATCCCGATCCCCCGGCCTTCCTGCTGCTGATAGACGATAGCGCCGTGGCCCTCTTTTTCTATCAGGTTCATCGCGTAATGAAGCTGCGGGCCGCAATCGCATTTGATCGAGTGGAACACGTCTCCGGTCAGGCATTGTGAGTGGATGCGAACTAGGCTGGCCCTGCTGCTGTTCAGCTCGCCCTTGACGAGGGCGACGAACTCTTCCCCGTTGGTCTCGTTCTTGAAGCCCGCGATCCGAAAGTTTCCGAATTCCGTGGGCAGGTTCGCTTCGGCCACATGCCTTATGCCCGCGCAAACCTTTTGTGAATGACCGTTATCACCCATATCAAAATAGCTCTCTATCATGCGATGCCGCAAAGAGATTCTAGTGAGCCGGGGTAGTAACGTCAAGTTTTGAGCACGGCGGGTGCCACGGCCGCGGCACCGGGGCAAAAAAGCGGCGGCCTCGCGAGGCCGCCGCAGACACTGGAAAGGGTGGTCCGTGCGCCGCACGGTGGAGTGCCGTGCCCGCCCCTACTTTAGAAGGATCTCCTTGAAAAACGCGACGGCTCGCTCGTCCCCGCTCTGCCCGAGCCAGAACATAGCGTCCTTCCTGATGACCGGGTTCGCGTGCGTCTTGGCGATCTGGATCAGGAGCGGCACGGACTCGTCCTTGCTCCGCTGGCTTATGGCGAAGACGGCCTGTTTGAGCACTTCCGTCTCCGCGTCGTTCCTGTTTACGGTGTCAGACAGGGCCTTCAGGCTCCGCTCTCCCGCCTTCTGCCCGAGCCAGAAGATGGCGTCTTTTCGGAGGTGCAGGTCGGGCTCGCTGTCGGCGACCTTTATCAGAAAGTTCACCCCGTCCTCTTTACTCTCCCCGAGCGAGCTGATGAAGATGACCTGCTTTTTGACTTCGCGATTCTTCACCGCCGCGTAAAGGTCCTGAAGGGTCGAGAATGACGCGCCCGATTTGCTGACCCCTATCGAGAAGACCGCCTGCTTGCGGACCTCGGCGTCCTCGTCTTCGCTCTTCGCGAACTCCGCGAGGAACGGGATGTCGTCCGTGCTCTGCCCGAGCCAGAAGACGGCCGATGACCTTACTTTCCTCACCTTCGAATTGCGGACCAGGTCTTTAAGCATGGGGGACACCAGCGGGGAATCGTGCAGACCGATGGCCATCGTGGCATTCTCCGCGGCGCTGCCCCTCTCTCCCGACTCGGCGATCCCTTTCAGCAGGTCGAGGCTCTCCTGAACGCTCGCGCGCCCGGCCCAGTAGACCGCGTGCCCGCTATATTCGCGCGGCCTGTCGAGGTTATATATTTCCACCCGCGTGACCTTGCCCGACTCCGGCTCGCGCAGGACGAAGACGCCGAGGTTGCGGGTTTCCACAGACTTGCCGTCGCGCGTCCCTATCGAGACGCTCGTGCCGGAGCTGTAGGTCGTCCCTTTGAAATTGGAGTAATCGAGATCGACCGCGACGCCCGGCCTTACGTCGAACGAGTAGGCGGTCCAGAAGGGCTTCTGCGCCGAGCCCGACCGCGCCTGCCTGAGGGCCGCTTCCATTTTCGCGTTTATGCTCGGCCCGTCAACGTTGATGAAGCCGCTCTGCTGCCCCGACACGATGCTCGTGACAATCGAGGCCATCACGGAAAAGAATATAGCCAGTGAAAACAACTTCCGCATAACAATCTCCTTTCGAGGCGCCCGGGCCAACCCCGTCCGCGCGATGCGGGCCCGATCCCATCGCGGGCGCTATTCCAACATTATTTCAAAATGTCTTCGATGAACTTCTTCGCTTCGGCGTCGTTGCTCTGCCCGAGCCAGAAGAGGGCTTCCTTCTTCAACTCGGGGCTGCTTTCGGTCCTTACAATATCCATCAGCTTCCTGAGCGCCTTCTTCGTGCTCGTCTGGGCGAGCGAGAAGATGATGTTCTTCCTGACGCCGGGGTCGCGCTCGCTGTCGTAGAGCTGGTTCAGGAAATCGACGCTCTTGTCAGCGTCCTGCTGGCCGATCCAGAAGATGGCGTCGCGGCGGGTCGCGGGGCTGTCGGCTGTCCGCGCGATGTCGTACAGCTTATCCTTCGCGCGCTGGTTGCTCATCTGCGAGAGGCCGAAGATCACCTGCTTCCGTATCTCTTCTTCCTTGTCCGACTCCAGCAGGCCGGCCAGCTCGTCCACGCTCGACTCGTCGCCGTTCTGGGCGAGCCAGAAGATCGCCTCCTTGCGCACCCGCAGGCTCTCGTTCGAGCGGGCTATCGCGATCAGCTTGGCGCGGGCGCGGGGGCCGCCTTCCTGCGCGATGGCGAACAACACATGCTTTTTGATCTCGGGGTCCTGCTCGGAGTCGAACAGCGACGACAGCTCGTTGAAGGAAGCATCGTCCCTTCGTTGCCCCACCCAGAAGATTGCCTCCCTGCGCACCTTCGGCTGAGAGCCGCTCCTCGCCATCTCGCCCAGCATTTGCGTCGCCCTCGGGGACCTGTGCTGCGACAGGGAGAAGATGGCCGCCTTCTGCACCTCCTCGTCCCCCGGTGTCATCGCGAGGTCTTTGAGCAGAGATAGCACCTCCTCATCCTCCGTCTGCCCGAGCCAGAAGATGGCGTTCTTGCGAATCTTCGCGTCGCCGGGCGCGCGGGCGATTTCGACCAGGGTGGCGCGGGCCTGCTTGCCCTGGCTCTGGCCGAGTAGGGTCACCACGTTATCCTTGAGGTGGCGGCTCGCCTTCGAGCCGGGCCCGATGATCTCGTTGACGAAAGCGACCGCGCGCTCGGGGTCGGCCTGAAAGAGGCTTTGCAGGGCGATGATCTTAGTCTCGTCTTCGCGAGAGCCGCCGTCTTCCAACGCCTGCGTCAAGGCCTTCGTGTCGCCCCTCCTGCCCGCGATCTCGACCTGCATCATCTTGGCGTCCTTGACCCAGCTCGACCTGGGGAACTCTTTGAGCAGGCGGTCCAGGTTCGATTTCACTTCCTGAAAGCGGCCCTGCTTCTTGAGCGCGAAGGCGAGCCAGTAGAGCGCCGCGTCGACGTTTTTATCTTTGGGATAATCGCTGATGAAATCCGAGAAAGTCTCCGCCGCGTCCTCCCAGTCCTCGTCTTCGATCAGGTCGCGTCCCTTGCGGAAGGCCTGGCCCGCGGGGTTCGACGAGTCGGACGATTGGACGAAGCGGTTCAGCCTTTCGATGTCCTGCGCCCGCCCGCCCGCGTGGCCCGCGCCCGCTCCGAAGGGCAGGGAGTTTAAGACCAGCAGGGCCACCGTCAGGCCCACACGGGCCGCCCTGCCCGATATATTAAGCTTTAACTTATTAAGAAACATGTTCTCTCCTGACCGATTATTAATTGCCGGCGAGCGATGCCTGCGCCGAGTAGACTTGCAGCGTCGCCACTATCTCTTTCCTTTGCATCCGCTGCTTGATCGAGTTAACTTCGTCGGCCGAAGGCTTCTCCGGCAGGTTGGCGATGTCGATCAAAATGGGCTCAAGGCTGCTCAGTACGTCTTCCATCGGGTAGGCCCCGCGGGCCTCGACGCCCCGCCTGAGCACGATGTTTTTGTAGAGAAGATTTCGCGACTGCTCTCTCTCGTAAGAGAGATCGATGGCCGATCCGTCCCCCACGACCGGGGCATTCCTGAACGAGCGCAACAGCACCTGAGCCTTCTCGAAGTGGCGGGCCGCTTCCACCTCAAGCAAAGCTATGGAGCCCGTCATGACCCGCTCCTTGTCCGTGCCGTCGTAAACTCCCTCGGCCGGCGAAGGGCCGGGCTCCCTGCGCGTGATAGCCATCGCGTCATCCGGCGAGCCGCGCCGCATCTTCTTGGGCACGAGGCCGCTACGCTTTCCCATCACCGGCTTCACACCCCCGGCTACGACGTCGGGCCTTGCGGGTGTCGGAGCGACGCGCGGCTCGGGGCTCTCCTCTTTTTTGACCTCGCCCCCGGTCGCCGTCTGCTCTTCGGCCTTCTTCGCGTCCGCGACGCTGTTGCGGTCCGGCATGCCGCCCTGCCTCAACAGAAAGTACGAGAGCGCGGCGAGGGTGAAGAGCAGCACTATGGCCGCCGCGACAGCGCCCGTGTGTGGCGAATAGATCCGGGACCACGTAGAGCGATTTTGCTTGATGGGCATTTTAACGGGCATTTTAAGCGGAGCGGGCTGATGGCGATACCTTGAAAGAAGGTTCTCCAGCCGCTCTACGTCCGGGTCGGTTTCGCCCGAGCCGTCCCACAGGTAATCGTCGCTCATATGCTTTCCTCCATTCCCAGCTTCTCGCGAAGCAACTTCATGCCCCTGTGCAGGTTCACTCGAACCGAGGCGGCGGTCAGGCCCGTGCGGGAGGCGATCTCGGGGCCGGTCATCCCTTCCACCAGTCGAAGTATCAAGGTCTCGCGGTAGGCTTCAGGCATCTCCCGGATGACCGACAGGACGGCCGCCGCTTCCGCCTCGGCCTCCGAGGTGTTCGGCATCGAGATGGCGTCGCTCAGCTCTTCCGTCTCTCGGGTGCGGCGGTGGAAATCCATCGCGCGGTTGCGCGCGATCATCGCCAGCCAGCCCCCGAACGCCCCGGAGTCCCGCAGGGTGTGGAGGCTCCTGAGAGCCTGAAGGAAAACGTCCTGCACGAGATCATCCACTTCGTGCCAGGGCACGCGCGCCAGAAGGATGCCGTGGACCATTCTGGAATACAGGTCATACAGCCGCCCGAACGCCACCTGGTCGCCTTCGCGGGCCGCCCCCACGAGGAGCGACTCGGCTGAAGGCTCACTTTCGGAAGGCGCGAGCACGGGCTGAGTCTGTTTCACCACTAGCAGTAAATCACCGGTCATCTCAATCTCGTACATCTCTTTTCCTTGCCACCCATTAAGACGGTGGCAAGGGCAAGGGTGTTAACAGGGAATTTATCAGGGGCCGGTGGTCAGGGGCCAGGGGCCGGGGCGGGAAAGTGAGTTTCATCTCATGCGGGAATCTGTCGCCTCCCGGACCGCGCCGCGCGAAGCGCACCATGCGCCATCGCTAGCCACTGGCGACCGGCCCCCGCCTAATGATATATTACGCCAGTTAAAGAGGGTTTTAGTGAACGACGCAGAACGCACATTAAAACTGGACCTTAGAGAAATCCACCGCGCCAACACCAAGCGCCCTGTGCTTGTCGTATTGCAGGGGCATCCGCTCGGCCTGACCGTTCAGGTCGATAAGGAACGGGTGATAATCGGCCGAGGCTCTCAGGCCGACGTGGTGCTGGCGGACGACATCGCCTCGCGGCAGCACGCGGAGGTGTTGCGCCTCGACGCCGAAAGCGATTGCCTTGAGTACTACATCAACGACATGGACTCCACGAACGGGACTTTCCTGAACGGCTCTCGCGTGCTGTCGCAGCAGCTCCTTCAGGACGGCGACAAGATCAAGATAGGGAATTACCTGTTTAAATTCGCGATGCTCGACGAGTTCGAAGCGGAGTTTCAGGAGCGCCTCCACCAGATGACTCAGCGCGACGAGCTGACCGGCCTGAAGTCCCGCCGCAGCCTCTTCGCCGACCTCGACCGCGTCGTGTCGCAATCCCTGCGGGGGGACGAGCCGAAACCGGTGGCGGTCTTTATGGCCGACCTCGACTTCTTCAAGCGAGTCAACGACGGGCGCGGGCACCTCATCGGCAGCCACACCATTCGCGAAGTCGGCCACATCATCCGCGACGTGATCGGAAGCTCTGACCTCGCCGCCCGCTACGGGGGCGAAGAGTACCTGGCCTACCTCTACGGGGACCGCGAGCGCGGCTTTCAGGTCGCGGAAGAGATTCGAAAGCGGGTGGAGGCATTCCCTTTCCCGGCCTCGACCGAAGACGAGACGCAGACGATGAGCATCACGATAAGTCTGGGCGTGTCGGTCTTCCCGGAGGATGGCACGACCGCGCTCGACCTCATTCATAAAGCCGATCAGGCGCTCTACCGCGCGAAGCTCTCGGGGCGAAATCGAACCTGCGTATTCGACAGGGAACTCGACAAGCCGGACGCCAGCCGCCCGATGGCCGACGCCTCCGCCATAATGTATGGCCCCGCCGATGCCCAATAAAGCCGCGCAATGAGGCGGATCAGTAAAGCAACTCTGCGAACGGGAATATACAACTACATTGATGCAACAAGATTGAAGCACCGGCGGGGAGTAAAAGGAGGAAGTGTCGAAGACTCGGGCTGTTTAGATCAGTGGCCGGGCATCTTCTCCTTCACCGTTGTCAGAAATTTCTCGAAATCTATAGGCTTTTCGACGAAACCGTCTGCCCCGGCCTCGATTGCGTCATCGAGCATGCGCCTCCCGTAGGCGCTCATAACGATGATCGGCGTCTGGCTGAGCCCGTCATCTTCCCTGATTCGCTTGATCAGCTCGATGCCGTTCATCCGGGGCATCTGGATGTCGGTGATTATAAGATCGGGGTGCTCGGAGGCGGCCGTGCTATACCCGACCATACCGTCTATAGCGTGTTCGACATCATAACCTTCCATCTTCAACAGCCGGCAAAGCATGAAGGAAGTATCATGATGATCTTCGACGACCAGCACTTTTTTACCCATAACCATGTTTTCATTCATAACATTAACTTCGAGGCTAAACTGGATTCTAAGCCCCCAGCAGGGCAGTCCGCAACTGCGCTTCCTGATCCGTCTTGACCAGAGCGACTATAACGTCCCCGTCGTTCAGTCGCGTATCGCCGCGCGGGACGACCGTTGTGTCGCCGCGAAGGATCGCGATCAGGTTGCTCTCGGGAGGGAGCGCAACGTCTTTGACGGGTTGGCCTGCTGCGGGTGAGTTGGCATCGAGAGGGTACTCAAGGATTTGATACTCTCCTGCCTGAATACTCAAAAGCGTCTTAATGCGAACGGTCGGCAACTCTCTTTCTATGACCTGCTGGATGATGGCAGTCGAGCTCACGGTTGAGTCGACGCCCAGCGTCGCCATCACCTCTTCGTTCTTCGGGTTAGACGCGCGGGCGATGGTCTTGGGGACCCCGAAGACCTTCTTGGCGACCTGGCAGGCGATGAGGTTATCCTGATCGCTGCCGGTGGCCGCGACGAACACTCGGGCGCGGTCGGCCCCGGCTGCTTCCAGCACGTCGTGGGTCGAGCTGTCGCCGATGAAGACCGGGCATTCGAGCTTGTTGGACAGGGCCGACGCCCTCACGGAATCGCGCTCGATCACGGCCACCTCGTGCCCGTTCTCGTAGAGCTCGCGCGCGAGGTTGACCCCGACTTTCCCACCCCCCGCGACGATTATGTAGCGCGATTCGTCGGTCGCCCTGTAGCGGACGTGCGGGCGCGCTTTGGGGGGCTCGGCGGGTATGCGCTCGGGGCTCTGGTCGCCCGAGGCGAGGTCCACCTGCTCGATGAGCAGCTTGACGGCCAGCAGGGTCGGGCAGACTATGCCGAGCTGCGGGTCTTCCTGCGTCGCCTCGGAGTGGCTCGGCTCGTAGACGCGGGCGATGGCGCGCGGGACGCGGAAGTGGCTGCGGGCCACCTGAGCTGCCATCAGGTTCACGTTGTCGTCCCGCGTGAGGGCCAGCAACAACTCAGCCTGGCCCATCCCCGCGTCGCGCTGAACGTCTACGTCGATGCCGTTCCCCTGAATCAGCTCGACGCCTTCAAGTTGAGACGCCCGGCTGAGCCTGGTGGCCTCTTTGTCGATCAGGGAGATCTCGTGCCCCCTCCCGACGAGCTCGGCCACCGTCCGCGACCCAACCCTTCCGTATCCGATTACGACTATCCTCATTTTTAACCTGACTACTTAATTATGTATGCTTCGTTATCGGGCCGCACGGGGCGCGAGAACCAGAGCGGTCTGCGGAGCCCGTCAGGTCCGGGAGCGGGCCTGGCCTTTTCGAGCCAGTCGCGAAAGACTTCGAAGGATCGATTCGTGTCCACCATGATGTCGCCGTAGCGGTCGTCGTCCCCGGCCTTCGCGATTCGGACCTGCTGGTGCCAGCAGTGCATCCCGCTCACCGGGTCCGGGTGCACGGGGAAGGTGAGGTTCTGGTGGACCCCAGCCTCCTGCCACCACACGCGCTCGGAGTCGGGGTCTTCGCTCTCGAACGGCCTCACGCCCTCGATCTGCCGCAAGCGCCAGCGGCCGTCGCCCGACTCTTCGAGGTCGACGAGCGCGGAGGCCCACCGGTCGGTCCCCTCTCCCTGCTTCAGCCGCCAGCGACCCAGGTGGTGAGAGCAGGCGACCACGCCCGGCCTGATCCCCTCGGTGACCCATACCCGAACTACGAAGTATCCGATCTCCGTGCTCACTTTAGCAAGGTCTCCGGTCTGAAGACCCAATCTGACCGAATCCTTCGGGTTCAGCCAGAGCGGGTTAGTATGTGAGATTTCATACAACCACTTCGCGTTGCCCGACCTGGTGTGGATCAGGGTCGGCAGCCTGAAAGTCGGGACGAGGATGTACTCGCCCTGCTCGCGGTCGAGGTTGCGCCAGTGGACGTGGCTGCGAATGTAACCGGGGAGCGCGTGCTCCGGCCACTTCCATTCGGCCATGGTCTTCGAGTAAAACTCCAGCTTGCGGGAGGGGGTGTTGAAGCCGCGGACGGCCCTGCCGTCCACCGTCACCCCGATTGCCTGCTCGCCGCCGTCGCCCCGCCTGACGATTTTGCCCGTGGTTTCGTCCACGCCCGCGCCGTCGAGCTCCGATTCCGGGACGGGAGTCTCGTGCTGGTTGTAAATGTTGGTCTTCACCGAAAAAGCCGCGTGGCGGCGCATGTACTCCATCGGAGACAGTCCCGCGCCCCTGGCTTTTTCGGGAAGGCCGGGGATGCTGTTTTCAAATATCCACCTGTAATACTCTTCGACCTTTATCTTCCTGCCGGGCCTGTAAGGCGACTCGAAATGCCTCCGTACGCCGAGCTCTCCGGTCGGGTCGATCCGCCAGGACAGCTCGATCCAGAACTCGTCCTCTTCCCAGACCTCCCCCGGATTGGCTTCGAAGGTGTGCTCGAATTTTTCGCCCTTCCGCTCCCGCCAGACCCTCGTGACCGGCTGCCTGAATGATATCCACTGCGCCGCGTGGGTTTCCTGGCTCTGCAAGTCGTGGCGCTCGGCCCCCACGCCCATCGGCAGCACGTAGTCGGCGAACCACGCGGTCTCGCTCCAGACGGGGGTGAGCGCGGCGTGCAGTTCGATCTTCGACTCGTCGCGCAGGACTTCGATCCAGGTCATCCCGTCGGGGTTGGTCCAGACGGGGTTGTAGACTCGGGTGAAATAAGCGGAGACGTGGCCGCGCCCCTGCTTCAAAAAGTGCGGGAATAGGAAGCTCATCTCGTGATGGGCGAGGGGGTATTCGCGCGGCCAGAGAACTTCATTCCACACCTTCTGCGGGGCGGGTTTGGAAAAGGGCGCTGCGACGAACTTGTTCCAAGTGTTCGGGGAGACTCCGCCCTCCGTGCCGATGCTGCCCGTGAGCGCGTTCAGAAACATCAACGCGCGGGCCACCTGCCAGCCCCCCAGGTTGCCCGAGGCCGCGCTCCGCCACACGTGAGAAGCGAACCGCGAGCCTGCCAGAGCGATCTCCCGCGCGACGGCGACGATCTTTTCCGCCTCCACCCCGCACTCGCTCGCGGCGAATTCGGGGGTGTATTCGGAGTAGACTTCCTTTATTGCCTCGACGTAAGAGTCGAACGTGCAGGGGAGGCCGGGCCTCTCGTTTCGCAGAAAGTCTTCCCAGTTCACCCACCGCCGCATGAACTCTCTGTCGAACCTGTCCTCGCGCAAAATCACCGAAGCCATCGAAAGCAGCAAGGCCGCTTCGGTCCCCGGATAAGGCGAGAGCCAGTAATTCGCCATCGAAGCGGTGTTCGAGAGGCGAGGGTCTACGACGGCGATCTTCGCGCCCGAAGATTTGCCGTCGATGATCCGTTGCGCGTGCGGGTTGAAGTAGTGGCCGGTTTCGAGGTGCGAGCTGAGCAGCAGGATGAAACGCGCGTTCGCGTAATCGGGGGAGGGCCTGTCGGCCCCCTGCCAGAGCGCGTAACCGACCCTCGCCGACGACGAGCAGATGTTCGTGTGAGAGTTATGGCCATCGACCCCCCAGGCTTGAAGCACGCGGTCGATGTACCCGTCGTGGCCGGGCCGCCCGACGTGATAGATCACCTCGTCGCGCCGGTCTTCGATGAGCGCCTTACGAATCTTCTCGGCGAAAGTGTCGAGCACTTCGTCCCAGGTCGTCCGCTCCCACCGCCCCTCCCCGCGCGCGCCCACGCGCCTGAGCGGGTAGAGGATGCGCTCGGGGTCGTTGATCTGGTTGATCGTCGCGGGGCCTTTCGCGCAGTTGCGGCCGCGCGAGCCGGGGTGGAGGGGGTTGCCCTCAAGCTTTCTGATCTGCCCCGTCTCCTGATCGATGTAGGCGAGGAGCCCGCAGGCCGATTCGCAGTTGAAGCAGATGGTCGGCACGAGCGAGTAACGGCGCTCGACTTTTTCGGGCCACCGCTTCGCGTCGAATTCGACCCAGTTGTCCCACTTCTCGTAAGAAGGGTAGCCGGATAATCGCGAGGCGCTTTGATCATCCTGAGCCTTCGGTCCCGCGTCCGGCGTTTTCGAGCCCGGTTCATCATCACGCTTCCTGAACATATATCTCCTGATCCTTTTGCGCGCGTCGTGTCAGCGAAATCTCAAGCCGGATGATTCAGCTCAGAGGGACGGCCTGACCCGCCTGCACCCAGACGTGCTCCCAGACGAAAAGCCCTCCCAGAGCCAGTATCGAGGCGGCTATAGCGATGGCCTCGTACTGGAAGAGGCCGGCCGCTACGGCGACCAAAGGGACGAGCGTGCCCGCAATCGTCGCCCCGCCCCAGAACCATCTGCTGAATATCCCCTTGCTGATGAGGCGGGCGGCGCGACTCTTCTCCACGTTCTCTTCGGGCATGAAGACCTCCCCTGCCATCAGGACAAAGTGAGCAATAAGCGCCCCCATAAGCTGGTAACTCAAAAAATCGAAGCCTCCCCCAATCAACCCCTCCCCCGTGAGCAGGGAACTCAACGCGGCGGTGATCAAAAGGGCCGAGGACCCCGCGATCATCGCCTGCACGAGCAGGTGCAGGGGCGTGAAGGCGCTGTGCCAGAAGACCCGCCCGCGCGCCTGCCTGAACAGAAATGCCGAGTAAACCGCCGTCAGAGCGGCGAACAGAGCGCCCGACCATATCAGGAAAGGGAAGGCCGCGGAGAGCCTGAGAAGCATGGCCCCTACCCATGCCGAAAGCAGGGCCCCGTAAACCAGCAGGATGTAACCCCCGATCACGAGCCACGATTTCCACTGAGGCATGAGCAGTATTCTGAAGAACCTCTCGGGCCTTTTCAGGTCCAGGACCAGCAGCGCCAGAGTCGCCGCGAGAAATATTAGGGCGACCTGCGGGGCCGCCGAGTTGAAAAGCCACTGGCTCGGCGCGTATCCCAGCCCCAGGGCGAGCGCCGACACGAAGAAAGCGCCCGCCGAAATCGACTTGGTCCAGAGGTAAGCCGAGACCTTCCACCCCCAGGGCCGGTCGTGGGCCACGTCGTAGGTCGTGCGCGCGCGCGCGTCGGCGGCGGCAAAAGCCTGATCGTCCGCAAGCATCGGGTCCAGCCGCCGCTCGGCCCAGAGGTAGCCGCTCGCGTGCGTCTGCTCCGTGGGCCTTAGCGCCGCCTGATCCGCCTCGATGTAGTGCAGCTTGGGGCGCGTGCCCGCCTCCGGCTTCCTCACCAGCGTTTGGTTCGACGCGATCAGACGGGATATTTTGGCGCTCGGGTCACTCATGTCGCCCGAGACGATTGCCTGCACGGGGCAGACGATGACGCAGGCGGGCTCGATCTGCGCCTCGACCCTGTGCGCGCAGTAGTTGCACTTCTCGGCCGTGTTCGTGTAGGGGTTTATGTAGAGCGCGTCGTATGGGCAGGCTTGCATGCATGCCTTGCACCCGATGCACCTGCGCCCGTCGAAGTCCACGATCCCGTCGTCCCTCTTGTAGAGGGCGGTGACCGGGCAGATGGTCACGCAGGGCGCGTCCTCGCAGTGGTTGCACCTCAGGACGTTGAAGTAGCGGCGGGTGTCGGGGTACTCGCCCTTTTCGATGTACTTGACCCAGGTCCGGTTGGTGCCGATGGGGACATCGTGCTCCGACTTGCAGGCGACTGTGCAGGCGTGACAGCCGATACACCTGCTGTGGTCTATCAGGAATCCGTATTTCATTAAGCTATCAGCCTACGCAAAAACGGCGGCTCCTTTAAAAATCAATATCTCTCTGTCACTTGCTGGTTGAAAGAACGTTGGTAGGTGATTCTGAAAGGCAAGTTAGATACCCGCTCCGCCGGAGAAATAGCCTTCCCGCCACCGCCCCACTTTCGAGCTGCGCGGGCTGTAGGTGTTGAGCACGCTGAGCGGCGGCGCGTAACAATGCAGAGTCACCATGTCACGCCCCGAGGGTTGAAGGTTCGAAAGCTGGTGAATGTCCGGCACATCGGCCCCCGTGACGGCGGGCGGCCCCCACCTGAAAGTGTCGTAGGGGCGGACGTGCCCTTCCGGGGCGCGCTCGAACATGGTCTCCGTCAATTGCCCTTCGCAGACGAGCACGACGCCGACCGACCCTCCGTGGTCGTGGATCGGCGTGCGCTGCCCCGAGCGCCAGCAAAGCATCAGCAATTCGGCGAACTCGCTCCGCGCGACGAGATTCCGGGCGTACTTGCGCTCCGTAAATATTCTGTGCCGCTCGTAATCGCGGGGCCTCAGGTTGAGCGCCGAAAACCACTCCTTGATACGGTCGAGCGAGGGCGTTTCTTTAAGGTTATTGATGTAATCCGCTAACTCATTCAGTGAGAGGTCGGTCGCCAGTCCCGACGCTTGAGGGTCGTAGCTGAGATTTGTGTCGATTACTCGCATCGCATTTGCTCGCGAAACAGCCCGCCGGGGGCTCGCAACCGGGGCTTACCTTCTACGCTTGGCCACGCGGACGGGCCGACGCCGCCCCTTCGTGTCACCCAGAGTCGTCTTCACGGGCTCGCCCGCCTCGGCGCTCAGCCCTGGGCCTTCCGTCACGGCTTGTGACTTATAATCGGCCGTCTCCATCGTGACCCCGTAATCGACCGAGATGAGGTAGAGGAGCACGCAGAGGCTGAGCGTAATCAGCCAGTAGCCGATTGAGAGCCACACGCCGCCCAGAGCGACCGTGGCCGTGATCAGCCCGCCGACCACCAGGAGAAACAGGATGCGCGGTATGGTAATCTGTCCGCCCTTTAATACTTTTTCTTCTGCCATAATATCTCCGTGAATAGAATGATAGCCGACAATTATGAACGCATGCCCGTTCGATTTGCAACCTCAGCTTGAATTATGAAGGCGAAAAAATTATGCCACGAGGCTCACTACCAGCAGGGCGGCCACCACGACCGCCGCCACCCCGACCGTCGCGTAAGTGTAATAATGTTTCGGCCACGTCTTGAGCCGCCCGCCCAGGTACATGATCGCGTACGCTTCGCTGAACCACCTGATGAACCGGCTCACCGCCAGAAAGATGACGAAGACTATCGGGGTCATCCCCGTGAACCCGGCCGCGAGACTGGCGACCCGGAAGAGGCCGGTCGTCACTCCCGCGATGACGATCAGGGCTATCCCCCACTCGCTGTTGAACCAGCCGATGATGTCCGCCCAGCGGCCTTCGCTGCCATAGTAGCTGATCAGAGAGCTCCCGGCGGAGCTGAAGAAGAGTCGCCCGATGGTGTAGAGCAGTATCCCGCCCGCTATCGACCCCAGGCTCGCGCTGAAAGCGAACCGCGCCCATTTCAGAGGGGCCGCGCTCACGAGGGCCACCATTATCAAAGCCATCGGGAGCGGCAGAATGGTACACCCGAGAAACTCCAGCACGCAGAGCATCACCATTATCCACGGGTGCGCGGACGCCTGCTCTGCGTTCCTGCATAGCCTTTCCGTGATTCGCCTGGGAGTCCAGGTCCGACCTTCACTCATAACCGAAACCCGCTGGATGCTCGTAATTCATTCACCTGGCGGGGCAGCGGGACCAGGCGACTACTTCTGGGCAACATAGGTCCATACTAACATCGATGGATCGATGCGGTCCAGATTAGCCTCGGGCGGGTGAAAGCGAAGAGGCGCGAGAACATAATCCCGCGCCTCTTTATTCCAGTAATTTTGTGTCGGATGCGGACTGACCGCGAGCGCCGGCCGCCGGCCTTCAATTCTCCTTCCCGATACGCATCCCGTAAAAGGAACGCCAGATGAAGAAGAGGGAGATGAGGAAGAATATCGCGGCCAGCGCGTAGCTGACGGCCGGGCCGGTGTCATGCGTGAGCTTGACCGCAAGCTCGACGGCGAGCAGGCCGAACAGGGTCGTGAATTTGATGACGGGATTCAGGGCCACTGAAGACGTGTCCTTGAACGGGTCTCCGACCATGTCTCCGACGACCGTGGCGTCGTGCAGGGGGGTCCCGCTCATCCTCCTCTCGACCTCGACGACCTTTTTCGCGTTGTCCCACGCGCCGCCCGCGTTGGCCATGAAGATCGCCTGATAGAGCCCGAAGATCGCTATCGAGATCAGGTAGCCGATGAAGAAGAAGGGCTCGACGAAGGCGAAGGCGAGCGTGGAAAAGAAGACCGTGAGGAAGATGTTGAACATCCCGCTCTGGGCGTACTTCGTGCATATCTCGACCACCTTCTTGCTGTCGGCGATGGACGCCTTCGTGCTGCCGTCGAGCTTGATGTTGCGCTTGATGAACTCCACCGCGCGGTAAGCGCCGGTCGTCACGGCCTGAATGGAGGCCCCCGTGAACCAGAATATGACCGCGCCGCCCGTGATGAGCCCGAGGACGAAGGGCGCGTGCAGCAGCGACAGGCTTTGAGTGTTCGTGGTCAGCCCCGAAGTCAGGGCCATGATGATCGAGAAGATCATCGTCGTCGCCCCGACGACCGCCGTGCCGATCAGCACGGGCTTGGCCGTCGCCTTGAAGGTGTTGCCCGCGCCGTCGTTCTCTTCGAGCAGGTGCTTGGCCCTCTCGAAGTTCACGTCGATGTTGTAATCCCTCTTGAGCTCCTGCTTTATGCCGGGCACCGTCTCGATCAGCGAAAGCTCGTAGATAGACTGCGCGTTGTCCGTGACCGGGCCGTACGAGTCCACGGCAATCGTGACCGGCCCCATGCCGAGGAAGCCGAACGCGACCAGCCCGAACGCGAAGACCGCCGGGGCCGCCATCAGAGCGCCCAGCCCCAGAGTGCTGACTCCGTAGGCGATACCCATCAGGGCGACGATGCTTATGCCCAGCCAGTATGCGGAGAAGTTGCCCGCGACCAGCCCCGACAGGATGTTGAGCGACGCGCCGCCTTCGGCCGATGACGTGACCACTTCCTGGACGTGGCGCGACTCGGTGGAGGTGAACACCTTGACCAGTTCGGGGATGATCGCGCCCGCGAGCGTCCCGCAGGAGATGATCGTCGAGAGCTTCCACCAGAGCGAGGCGTCTCCCCCGAGCGTCGGTATGATGAGGTAGGAGACGACATAGGTGAGGGCTACGGACAGGATCGACGTGATCCAGACGAGGGACGTGAGCGGGGCTTCGAAATTCATAGTCTCCGCATTCGCGTACCTGGACCTGGCCCACGCCTCGTTGATGAAGTACGACAGGGCGCTGGCGACCACCATCATCACGCGCATCATGAAAATCCAGACCAGCAGCTGGACCTGGACGGTCGGGCTCGTGACCGCGAGCAGGATGAAGGTTATGAGGGCCACCCCGGTCACGCCGTACGTTTCGAAGCCGTCCGCGGTCGGCCCGACCGAGTCGCCCGCGTTGTCGCCCGTGCAGTCGGCGATCACGCCCGGATTCCGCGCGTCGTCCTCCTTGATCTTGAACTCGATCTTCATCAGGTCCGAGCCTATGTCGGCGATCTTGGTGAAGATGCCTCCGGCGATTCGCAGGGCGGCCGCGCCGAGGCTCTCGCCGATTGCGAACCCGATGAAGCAGGGGCCTGCGTACTCTCCGGGGATGAACAGGAGTATGCAAAGCATGATGAGAAGCTCGACGCTGATGAGCAGCATGCCGATGCTCATGCCGGCCTTAAGCGGGATCGCATAAATCGGGAAGGGCCTTCCGGGAAGGCTGGCGAAGGCCGTGCGCGAGTTGGCGAACGTGTTGACGCGGATTCCGAACCACGCGACCCCGTAACTCCCGGCGATGCCGATGAGGCTGAACAGGAGGATGATGATCACCCGCAGCGCCTCGAACCTCAGCAGGAAGCCGAAATAGAGGACGATAATCACGGCGATGAATGCTTCGAGAATGAGGATGAATCTGCCCTGCGTGATCAGGTAGGTCTTGCACGTTTCGTAAATCAGCTCGGAGATCTCCCGCATCGACCCATGTACGGGGAGCTTTTTCAGGTTCTGGTAAATCAGCAGCCCGAACAACAGGCCCAGAAAACATATGACGAGCCCCACGAGCAGGAGGGTGTGGCCGTCGATCCCCAGAAACTCGACCCGCGACAGGTCTGGGAGTATCAGATTCGCCTCGCCGCCCGGCGTGTGCGGGGTCGCCTGCGGGGACTGGGCCATAGCCGCCGACGCGCCCGACGCCATCGCGATGAGGGAGGAGGTCGTCGCCGCGATTCGAGGCCGCAAGAAAGCCTTCGCGCTCTTCTTGATTACAGCGGGGATGAGACGCATCCCCCCGGCAAAGATCATAGACAAAATGCTAATAACCAGAACTATCGATAGTTCCATAGAACGTCCTTATCTCTCCTTACATTAAATTCGCGCGTTAGCCACCGGCTGCCGTAAACCGTGACCTTTAAGGATGCGAGTAAAATCTCGATGACACGTCCAGCCTGTCATATTCCGGGTTTAGCTGTGGCAGGACGGTTTTTCCGCGCTCCCCACAGGCACAGACACTCTAAAAGCTCTCACGGCAAAAAGAGGCTTATAGCATATCCCGCGGATGAAGGGCAAGTAACCGCACGCAAATAGAGGGGCCTGTCTTTCGGGTCCGGGCCGCTTTCATTAGGTAAATCGCCGCTTCACGAATTCATGGACGCTGATGAGGTCGCTCAGGAGCGCGTAGCCCGTCTGCTCTATGCCGGGGTCGCTTTCGATGATCGTGATCTCCCCCATCAGGTCCGTCCTGAGCACGAGGACGCTCGAAGTGCCGCGCACGGCCCCGAGCGGAGAAGAGAGGGAAACCCTCCGCGGCCCGACCGACAGGCGGACCCCTTCAGGGCCGCGTTCCGCGCTCGCGATCAACCGCACGGCCATGCCGCCCGAGGCCGCGTCTCTCAATTCGGATTCCGTGACCGAGCGAATGCCCGTCCGCGCCACCTCCCGAGGGCGCGCGTCCGCCCCCATAAGCACGTTCGCGAGAGCCACCGCCTTGACCGCCGCGTCCCACCCGTCGATGTCGTAGTCGGAGTTCGCCTCGCTGATCTGCAAGCGAACCGCGTCGCCGAGGGCCTCGCCGAAGGGCTGGCCCGCTTCCATCTTCGTCAGCACGTAGTTCGTGGTGCTGTTGAGGACTCCCGAAAAGCCCTGGACGGCCGCGCCCGGCAGGCACTCCCGGACGAGGTTGAAGACCGGGGCCCCGTCCATCACCGCGCCTTCGAATCTGAAGCACGCCCCCTTCCGCTCCGCGAGCGCCTGCAAATCCCGGTAGGCGAATGCCAGAGGCCCCTTGTTCGCGGTGACGACGCTCATCCCAAGCTCGAAGGCCCGGCGAATGTGCATGATCGCGGGCTCTCCGTCGGAAGGGCTCAGGGGAGTCGTTTCGAATAACAGGTCGGCCCCGCAGCTTTCGATGACGCTCGACGAATCTCCCGCCTCAGAGGAGCCCGGCAGCCCCGAAAGGGTCGAGCCCGCCTCGACGCGACGCGCCGCCTCGTTCAAATCGAGGTCTTCCCCGATCACGCAGCCGTGATGGCCGGTCGCGATTCCGGTCGTCTTCCACCTGAGCCCGAATTCATTTTCGAGCCGGGCCCCGTGCGAATCGAGCAGCCGCGCGAATGCCCGCGCGACATTGCCGAAGCCCACGAAAGCAAATTTGATTTCAGCGGATTTAATCTCCATAGCTCGTGCGATGATAATCGATCCTGGGCGATGCTTAAACCTGATGCGGGCGGGGTCTGGTATAATCGCCCTTCATTTCATGAGGGGAGGGGAACGATGAAACTGCTATCAATGCGCTCGGGAGGCCAGAACCGTTCCGGCATGATTATCGGCTCTGAGGTGTTCGACGCCCGCGCGTTCCGCGACCTTGAGGAGCGCGGCAAAGTCGAGATAGGGAGACAGAGGTTGTTCACGTCTTCGAGCGCCCGGCTCGAAGACGCGCTCGACCTGCTCGCGTTCGGAGAGCGGGCGCTTCTCGGTCTGGCCGCTCGCATATCGGACGACCCGAAGCTAGCCGGAACGTGCAGGGACGCGGGCGCGTTGAAGCCGCTCGAAGGGGTGGCCTTGAACGCGCCCGTCACCAGGCCGGGAAAGATTCTCGCCGTCGGATTGAATTATGCCGCGCACGCCGCCGAGCAGAAGAAGGAAGCGCCGTCGAGCCCCCTGATATTCTCGAAGTGTGTGACGGCCCTGATAGGGCCTGAAGACTCCATCATCCTGCCTCGGATCACGGAGAAGCCGGATTACGAAGCCGAGCTCGCGGTGGTCATCGGGAGGGAGGCGAAGGACGTGAAGGCGCGGGACGCTTACGATTACGTCGCGGGCTATACGATTATGAATGACGTGACGGCGCGCGACCTTCAGAGGAGCGAGAGCCAGTGGGCGCGGGCGAAGGGGCTCGACACTTTCGCCCCCTGCGGCCCGTGGCTAGTGACGACCGAAGAGATTCCCGACCCTCACACGCTCGACATCCGCCTGCTGATGAATGGGGAGGTCAGGCAGGACTCGAACACCAGCGACCTGATCTTCAAGGTCCCTCAACTGATCGAGTTCATCTCGCAGGACCTCACCCTGAGGCCGGGCGACATCATCTCGACGGGGACTCCGTCGGGCGTGGGCGTCCATCGTAACCCGCCCGCATTCCTGCGCGAGGGCGACGTGATCGAGATTTTTATCGAAAGGATAGGCACGCTGAGGTCGGGAGTCAGGGGCCGGCCGAAGCCATCTCCGGGGGATTCTTAGCGGCCCCTGTCCCTGTATAAGTCCTGCGGTCTGGTCGAAGCCGGGAGCGTTTCCATGATCATGTAGTCGGGGATTTGAATGTATATCGTGTCGCCGAGCGAATTAACACGGGGTATGGACCAGTTGATCCCTGTCCATGTCGCGAGATCGAATGATTCAGGGTCGTCCGGTGCCCCACGGATTCGTATCCAGGCTTGTTGACCTTTTATCATTCTTGTTCAACCACACCTTCGCTGCCGCTCAAAACACTTACAAAGTGCCACACTATGACAGCCATTTTCAAGAGTTCGCCCGGAGGCCGGTCCGGGCGCTCAGATGACTGTCGTAACTATCTCCCGAATGCTGCGCTGAAGCTCGGCGTCATCGGTGATCGGGCTGCAGATGGAGACTTCGCAGGCGACGTGCGGGTGGATGCCCCGGCTGACGAGCTGCGCGGCGTAGACGAGCAGGCGGGTCGAGACCCCTTCCTCAAGCCCGTGGCCTTTCAGGTTGCGCACTTTCTCCCCGATCAGAACGAGGTCGCGCGCGGTCTGCTCGTCCACCCCGCCTTCGTGCATCAGTATCTCGACTTCGAGCTGGGCCGGGGGGTAGTCGAATTCCAGCCCGACGAACCGCTGCCTCGTCGATTGCTTCAGGTCTTTGAGCACGCTCTGATAGCCGGGGTTATAAGATACGACGAGGAGGAAGTCGTCCGGGGCCCGCAGGATGGCCCCGAGCTTTTCGACGGGCAGAATCCTGCGGTCGTCGGTGAGGGGGTGGATCAGGACGAGGGTGTCTTTGCGCGCCTCGACCACTTCGTCGAGGTAGCAGATCGCCCCGTGCTTGACCGCCGTCGTGAGCGGGCCGTCGTGCCAGACCGTCTCGTCCCCTTCGAGCAGGAAACGCCCCACGAGGTCCGTGGCGGAGAGGTCTTCATGGCAGGCCACCGTCACGAGGGGGCGGCCGAGCCTCCAGGCCATGTTCTCGATGAACCTCGTCTTGCCGCAGCCCGTGGGGCCTTTCAGCATGACCGGGAGCCGGGCCCTGTAGGCCGCCTCGAACAACTCCACTTCCTGTTTCACGGGCAGGTAATAAGGCTCTTTCAGGAGGATGTACTTATCAATCGGCTGTTGAATGGCTTCGCTGTCAGTAGTCATATTTCTCCGCTTCCTCGAAGCGCGCGTCGTTTTCCGAAATTTCCAAAATCGCCAAGCTGGTTGTAGCCACTGGCATCGTGTATAATTTTAGGCTTTGTAACTCGCACGCGCGTTTGCCTCTGTCGGGTGACGGAAAAAATGATAACAAATGCGCAACGCGCGAGCCAACGAGGAAGGATCGGTAATGACTGTTGCGGTCGCAATGAGCGGGGGCGTCGATAGTTCGGTCGCAGCCGCGATACTCAAAGAGCAGGGGCAGCAGATAGTGGGATTCACTATGCAGCTCTGGGATCAGAGGCGAAGGCTCGGCCCCGGCGGGGAGCCTCAGCCCTCGCGCTGCTGCTCGCTCGATGACGTGTACGACGCGAGGCTCGTCGCCAGCGGGCTCGGGTTCCCTTTCTACGTCCTTAACCTCGAAGAGGAGTTCGAGCGCGCCGTGGTCCGACCCTTCGTCGAAGACTACCTATCGGGCCGCACGCCCATACCTTGCGTCTCCTGCAACACCAAACTGAAGTTCGCGCGGCTCGTCACCGTCGCCGAGCGGGTCGGGGCCGAGCGAGTGGCCACGGGCCACTACGCCCGCGTGGAGTTCGACGAGCGGGCGCGGAGATACGTTCTGAGGAAGGGTAGGGACCTGTCGAAGGACCAGTCATACTTCCTCTTCGAGATGACGCAAAAGCAGCTCGCGCGCGCCATGTTTCCTCTGGGAGAGATGGCGAAATCAGAGGTCCGCGAGGTGGCCCGCAGGCTCGGGCTCGAAACGGCGGAGAAGCCCGAAAGCCAGGAGATATGCTTCGTCCCGGACGGGAATTACGCGGCGTTCGTGGAAGATTACGCGCGGCACGAGATGGAGGGCGGGGACCGCGACACCCGCGCGCTCGCTCAGGGCGACATCGAGACGACGGAGGGGCGGGTCGTCGGGGAGCACGGCGGCCTGCATCGCTACACAATCGGGCAGAGGCGCGGGATCGGAATATCCTCGCCCGACCCCCTCTACGTTGTTAAGATCGACGTGCCGCGGAACCGGCTCGTCGTCGGGAAGCGGGACGAGCTTTACAGCCGTTCTCTCATCGCGACGGGAGTGAACTGGCTTTCAATCGCCCTGCCGGACGCGCCGGTGCGCGCGACGGTGAAGATTCGCTACAGGTCGCCCGAGGCGATGGCGACCCTAACGCCCTTGAAGGCCGGGACCGTGCGTGTCGATTTCGACGCCCCGCAGGCCGCCGTCACTCCGGGGCAGGCGACCGTATTTTATGACGGCGACCTCGTGCTCGGCGGCGGGTGGATAGAGCGCAGTCTCGGAAGTGAAGAGTAAGCGTGACGTAATTTTAATAAGCGGATTCGGGCCTCACTGATGGTTGAGCATTATAAAAGAATCAAAGCACCTGCGCGATTGCCGACGCTCGCGCTCTTACTAGTCGCGGCTTTCGCTCTCGCAGCATGCGGTAAAAAGAGCGGGCCTCTGCCCCTCAACGCGACCGAAGGGTACTGCCCCGTCTGCTCGATGAAGGTGAAGGCGGAGAACCAGTGGGCGTCCGAGATCATTTACAAGGACGGGACGAAGCTGATGTTCGAAACGCCCGGAGACATGCTGAAGTTCTACTCTTCGCCCGCTAGCTACGACGTGGTCGACGCGCAGAAAGACCCCGCGAACATCGACCGCGTGCTCCTGAAAGAGTACCAGACGCGCGGGCCGATAGACGCGCGGGCGGCGGCCCTCGTTTATAAGAGCAGCGTGAGCGGCCCTATGGGGCCCGACGTGATCGCGTTTCATAAGCAGGAAGACGCGCGGACGTTCGCCGAGGCGAAGGGCGGGAGGGTCATAGTCTTCAACGACCTGACCCCCGAGATGATCGAGAACCTCAGGAAAAAATAGGCGGCGCGCGGGCCCCGGGATGTTCGGGGTCGAAGGTCGGCTTTATATCTTTAACTTTAGTTTTGTCAGGGCTCCTATGATTAAGAGAAAAAATATCATCGCGCTTGGAATAATGCTGTTGATCGCTTTATCGACGGCTCGGCTGGCCCTCGCGCAGGACAGCGGCAGCGTCGTTAAGGCGCGCGGGCTGACTTCGGTCGAAGCCATTAGGCCGGGCGACAGGTTCAAGGTCGCCATCGTGCTCGACATCGACAGGGAGTATCACATTAACGCGCACGTGCCGACGGAAGAATTCCTGAAAGGCACGGAGGTCACGTTCGAGCCGGCGGACGGGCTCCGCTTCTCGGAGACTAAGTACCCGCCCCCGAAGATGGGGCGGTTCGAGTTCTCCCCGGACAAAGACCTGGCGGTACTCGACGGCACGGTCTACCTGACCACGGAGGTCGAAGCGGACAAGTCTCTCGCGACGGGAGCCTCCGTCATCCGCGCGTCGGTCACGGTCCAGTCTTGCAACGAGACGCAGTGCCTTTTCCCTTCCACCCTCAAGGTCGAGATCCCCGTCAAAGTAATCGCCGCGAGCCAGCCGTCTCGGGCCGCGAACGCGGAGATTTTCGCGAAGGCCGAAGAGATAGGCTACGCGGACGCATCGACCGCTCTGGTGCAGTACCAGGGCAGCGGTCAGGGCGGGCAGGCGAGCAATGCGATCTCCGACCTGATCACGAAACGCGGCCTATTCTTCGCGCTGATGTTCATTTTCCTGTCCGGGCTCGCGCTCAACGCGACGCCTTGCGTCTACCCGATAATCCCGATCACGATAGGGTTCTTCGCCAATCAGGGGACTCAGGGAGGGCCGCCCCGCCTGAGCCGCACTTTCTCCATGGCCTCGATGTACGTGCTCGGTATGGCGGTCACCTACTCCATCCTCGGGGTCATAGCCTCGATGTCGGAAGGGTTATTCGGGGCGGCCCTTCAGAACCCTCTGGTCCTGATCGCGCTCGCGCTAGTGATGGTCGGGCTCGCCCTATCGATGTTCGGGTTCTACGAGTTTCGCCTGCCCGAATTCCTGAACAGCTTCGCGAATAAGAGCACGCAATCGACGAGCGGGCTGGTCGGGGCTCTGGTGATGGGCCTGACGATGGGGATCGTGGCCGCCCCCTGCATCGGGCCGTTCGTGCTTGCCCTGCTGGTCCACGTCGGGACGAAGGGCGACCCGGTCTACGGCTTCATGATGTTCTTCGTGCTGGCGCTCGGGCTCGGCCTGCCTTACCTGATCCTCGGGACGTTCGCGGGCGCGATCAAGTCTCTGCCGCGCTCGGGCGAGTGGATGGTCACGGTCCGGAAGGTCTTCGGGCTCGTGCTCATCGGGATGGCCCTCTACTTCCTGATGCCCCTGATGGGAAGGGCCACGTCATACATCTTCGTGGCTTTCTTCATCCTGTCGGCCATCTACCTGATCTTCTGGGAGTCGGGGCGGACGAAAGCAAGGCAGTTCGCGTGGGTATTGCGCGGCCTCGGGGTGGCCGCGGCGGTCGTCGGGATCATCATAGCGATTCCGAAAGACACCGAAGCGGGCATCAACTGGCAGCCCTACAGCGAGCAGGCGCTCGCTCAGGCGCAGAGGGAGGGGAAGGGGGTCATCATCGACACCTTCGCCGACTGGTGCATCCCCTGCAAGGAACTGGACCAGCTCACCTTCACCGACCCCGCGGTCAGGCGCGAGGCCGAGCGGTTCGTGACGCTCAAGCTCGACCTCACGAAGAACGAGCCCGACACGGACGCGGGACGGGCCAGAAAGAAATTCGGCATCGTGGGCGTGCCGACGATCATCTTCCTCGACCCCTCGGGGCGCGAGCAGAAGAACACGCGCCTCGAAGGCTTCGAAAAGCCCGACGCCTTCATCGCTCGCATGAAGATGGTGCCGGACTCGCTTGAGAGCGCGGGCGGGCAGGTGGTCGCGAAGAATGTCGCGGACGCGGGCGCGCCCGTGTCCGATGCCGCGAAAGGGTCGCCTCCGGAGCCCGCGCCGGCCGTGAGCCTCAACCTGCTCGAAGGCGGCAACCTCGATATGGAACGCCTGCGCGGCAAGGTGGTGCTCGTCGATTTCTGGGCGACGTGGTGCGTGCCGTGCATCTCCGAGATCCCGATGTTCAACCGGTTCGCAAGCGATTATAAAGCGAGCGGGTTCGAGCTTGTCGCCATATCACTCGACGAGGAAGGCGCGGAGGTCGTCAAGCCCTTCCTCAAGAAACACCCGATGAACTACACTCAGGTCATAGGCGACGAGAAGGTCGCCGAGGCTTTCAAGGTCGCAGACTCTTCGCTCCCCGTGGCTTTCCTGATCGACAAGCAGGGCCGAATCCGGTTCAAGCACGTCGGGATCACGAGCAAAGAGACTTTCGAGGGCGAAATAAAACAACTTCTCGGCGAGTAATCCCGGCCTCTCCTCGCGGCGCGCGAGATTTGCTATTGCAGGGGCAGCAGGTTAGACTTGGGCTGAGCACTGATAACGGAGAAGATTTTCTGGAGGAGATGAAGAATGGGAGCAATCAAGACCCGCGAGGGCGGGGCCACAACTCTGGACTGCTACACGAATCAGGGGACGGTGAAAGTATTCTCTAAGACTCTGACGGTGAAGACGGAGGAGCGGACGGAGCTTGTGAACTTGAGCGATGATATCAGGGCGCTCGTAGAGGCGACGGGGGTAGAAGACGGGTACATACAGGTTTCCTCTCTGCACACGACCGCCGGGCTGTTCATCAACGAATGGCAGGAGGCGTTGCTCACGGATATAAGGACGATGCTGGATAGCATCGTGCCCCGCGAGACTTACTACAGGCACAACGACCCCGAGTTCTCCGACTGCGACCGCAAGAACTCCGACTCTCACCTGAAGAACGTCGTCTTCGGCCAGAGCCTGAACATCCCGATAGCGCAGGGCAAGCTGGTGCTGGGGCGCTGGCAGAGCGTCATACTGGCGGAGTTCGACGGCCCGAATCAGCGCAACGTCTTCCTACAGGTTTTCGGAATTTAGATCGAATGATTCACAAAGGCATGTGCGGCTCGTCCGGCGCGAGCCGCACATGCCTCTCGCCTTTTCTTAACCCCGATCAGGAATTGAAGATGATTTCAGCGGCGGCCTGACCGCTCAATACCGCGCTCTCGATGGTGGCGGGAAGCCCCGTGTCTGTCCAGTCGCCGGCGAGGATCAAATTAGAGACCGGCCCTGTCGGGCCCGGCCGGATATGGTCCGACTCCACCGTGTGAGCGAGCGTCGCTTCGCGCTCCTTCACGATCACGCTGTGAAGCAGCCTGGCCGTGCGCGACTCCGGCAGGAGCCGCGTAAGTTCCGCGAGCGCCATCTCTACCAGCTCGTCTTTGGTCCAGTCGACGAACCCGCGCGCGGCGCTGATGATGACCGCGATTTGATTCGACTTCTTGTCGAGCGAGAGGGTCAGGTCTTTATTGAATATCCACTGAATCCGCGTGCCGATCAGCCCCACGAACGCCCGATCTATCACCGGCCTGTCGAACCAGAGATTGATCGAGACTATCGGGGATGATTCGAGCCTTGCGAGGTAAGCGAATTCGCCGGCCCTGAAACTTTCGGGTAAAAGCGAGTACAGGGCGTTCGGGGGGACCGCGCTGATGAAGTAATCACCCCCGACTTCGGCCCCGTCTTTAAGCTCAGCCGACACGACCTTACCCCTCCCGATGTTGAGGCCCGTGACGGCCGCCCCCGTGCGGACCTCCCCTCCGCGGTCCTCGATGAATCTCTGCGCGCCGTCCGTGTAGAGGTCGCTCAACCCGACCCGCGATATGCCGATGCGCGTGGCCTCGCGCCCGCCCCCGAATGCTTCCCGAAGCACCTTGATAAGCATGCGGGCCGACGCCGTTCCGGGATTCTCGTTGAGGGTCGCGATCGACATGGGATACCAGAAGCGTTCTTTGATCCTGCTCGACTGTTTCAAGCCGTCAAGCCAGAGGTCGACCGTCTGCCCATTCTGGCGGGAGCTTTCGGCCCCGCGCTCCGTGTCGCTTTGAAGGGCGCGGCCTATGTTCAACGCGCGGAACTTGTCCCCGAGTGTTATCCCGCCCATGCCGAACAGCCCCGCGAGGGCGTGAAGGGGCGGCGGCAGGGGGGGGCAGGAGAAGCTGGCGAATTCATGATTAAGGTCGAGGAAATCGACGCGGGGCCGAGCCTGAAAGTGCAGCCTGTCGAGGCGGTCGATCCTCTTCAGGAAGGCGATCGTGTGGCGGTAACAGCCCATAAACAGGTGTTGCCCATTGTCGACCACGTCGCCCGTGCGGGAGTCGATGAAAGAGTACGCGCGGCCCCCCAGGTGATTGCGCCTTTCGAGAACTCTGACCCGGTGCCCGGCCCCGGCGAGCGCGACGCCCGCGGAAAGGCCGCTGAACCCGCCCCCGATGATGACCACGCGCTTCGGCAACTCTCACCTCTTCAGCTTGCTCTTTAGCCAGATTGCGAGCGCGATCTGCATCTTGCGCTTCTTGGAGACGGTGACGCGGTTTCGAAAGACATCGTACTGGAAGGCGGCTATCGAATCGAGAAGCTCCCGGTATATCTGGCCCATTATCTCTGCCGCGAACATCGACGAGCGGTCGGCCTGGGGCAGGGAGGCGGCCGCCTTCTCGAAATACGAGCGGGCTCTCGCGTGCTCGAACTTCATCAGTTGAATGAATGGGGCGTTGTAGAGGCGCGAGCGGAGATGGTTCTCGGAGTAGCCGAAGCGTTCCAGGTCTTCGAGCGGTATGTAAATCCTGCCCCTGTCCACGTCCTCTTTCAAATCGCGAAGGATGTTGGTGAGTTGGAGCGCGAGGCCGAGGTTGACCGCGTACTCGCGGGTGCGGGGAGACTCATACCCGAATATCTCGATGCAGATCAGCCCGACGGCCGACGCCGCGCGGTAGCAGTACTCGCGCAGGTCGGCGAAGGTCTGGTAGCTCTGCCATTTCAGGTCCATCTCCATCCCGTCGATCAGATCGATGAAGGGCTGTCTGGGCAACTCGAACAGGTCAATCGTGTCGCTCAGCCTCTCCCCGAAATCGGTCTCGGGAACCCCTCTGTAGCAGGACTCGATCTCGTCGCGCCAGAATTGAAGCTCGGCGTAAGGGTCGCGGCCGGAATGGTCCTGGTCCACTATGTCGTCGAGGATTCGGCAAAGGGCGTACACGTCCTTGATCGCCCTGCGCTTCGCCGAAGGCAGCAGCAGAAACGAGTAGTAGAAGTTCGAGCCTGCCGCATGCGCCAGACGGTCCTGAACGCTCAACACCCGAGAAAATGTCCCTGCCACGTAGTCAGACATCAGTAGCGCCTGAAAGCCTCCCTTCGCAAGGCGAGAGAAAGTATCCTCATCTTATCGATTGATGAGATGGCCGGCCTGCGCGAAAAGACATCGTAATTATTCTCTTCGATCCTCTTCAATATCTGCCAGCCCCCGAGCCATACCGCCCGAAGCTCCACGCCCAGGCGGCCCCGGACCTCAGTGCACAGGGGCTTGCCCGACGCGAACAACTCGCGCGCCCGCTCCACCTCGTACTTCATAAGCCTTCTGAATCGCTCGTCAGCCTTCCGCTGATGCAACTCTTCGGCAAGGAGGCCGAATTTCGCCATGTCTTCCAGAGGTAGATATACGCGGTCTTTCCTCAGGTCGACCTCCACGTCCTGCCAGTGGTTGGCGAGTTGAAGGGCCGTGCAGATGCCGTCGGACATTTTGTGCAGCCCTTCATCTTTGTACTCGAACAGGAGCAGGATCAGCCGCCCGACCGGGTTGGCCGACCTTTCGCAATAATCGAGCAGCTGGTCGAAGCTCTCGTAACGGGTCCGCGTGACATCCTGAGTGAAGGCTGAAAGTAAATCCTCGAACAGCCTCACGGGCAGATCGAACCGCGCCCGCGTCTCCGCCAGCGCGACGAAAACGGGGTGAGACGCATGGCCCGAGAATGCCTGCCTGAGCATCCGCCCCCATTCGCTTAGCTGAGCAAGGCGCTCTTCGGGGGGCCGCCCCTGCTCATAGCCTTCATCCGCAAAATCGTCGGCCGTCCTCGCGAAGGCGTAGATGGAATAGAAATGCTTTCTAAGCGCCTTCGGTATCAGGAGCGACCCGACGGGAAAGTTTTCGTAGTGAGACTTCGCCAGTTTTTCGCAATACTTATACGCCTGCTCGACCGATTGAGCGCGGGGAGTTGCGCGGAAGCTTTCGACCCCCGGCTCCCGCACGCTCTTCTTCTGTTCCGCGGAGACTGTCATTTGCGACTCTTTCTGCTCTCGGTTGAGTTTACGCTGAAAGGGGCGGCCCGGCCATTGCGCTCGCGGGTGCCCCGTCGGAAGTCTGAATTATATTGGCTTTTCGGGCGTGAAGGAAGCTTACGCAATTAAAAGAAGCTGGGGAGGGAGGGACACGATTCTCCTTCGCGACCGCGTGTCGATGACCGGCGCGGGCGCGGGCGGAGTCGGTGAGTCCACGGGCCGTCGGGCCGTAGACTCACCGCTGTCATGCATAACCGGACGATCTACTTATCGCTTAAAGGGAGTTTTTATTTTTTTGCTGAGGGCTTGAAGCGGGCCGGGCCTCAACCCCAATCGATTTAATTCAGTGTGCAGTTACCGAATTCGAAGGCTTCGAGAATTGCCTTCCGACGCCCGCGCTGCGCGTGTGCTCCGAGCAGCATTTGCGCAAAGCCTCGTCAACCATCGGCTCGACGCTGCACTCGGACTTGCGGCACACGGTGGCGAGTTCGCTGACCACCAGGTAGCGCGCGCGTTCGAGCATCCTCTTTTCGCGAAATGAAAGAGGCTTGCTCTGCGAGAGATATGTAAGGTTCTTTAAAACTTCCGCCACGTGAAAGATATCTCCTGTCTTCATCTTCTCCAGGAAATCCTTATACCTATCTTTCCAATCGAGGGGGGGGTTCGTAAAATCGGACGAAAGGGCTGCGAGCAGCATTTCACATTGGTTGGATTTAATAAGAGACCTGAGGCCAATGTCCATTGCGTTTGCGACCGGAACCATAACCGTCGACTCCGTCGCCTTCAACCTGAGCAGGTAAAAACTGTTCTGTGCGCCTCCAATTACGCTAGTGGTGATGCTCTCGATTACGCCTATACCATGGTTTGGATAGACAACTTTCTCCCCTACTTTGAAGCTCACAGACACCTCCTTATTGCGATTCGAGCGGAATGAGATCCCAGAAAATGGGTCTTAAGGTGTTAACCTGAAACATAAGAGAAACTCTTATTGACAACGAAGCGCGAACATACCTCGTTTGTCGGAAGGTTTGGTCGAACCATAGGGCAAGTTCGATTTTAGAATCGTTGATCTCGCCCAAACCGGTGTGTTCTTGAGTTCGCAAAAAAAATTTTACAATAGGCCCTTTTGACGGGTCAAGCATAGATCACCTAAAGGTTGCCCCGCAATACTTTTGCAATACGGCTCGTGTCTGGGCCTATGGCATCGTGAACGAGATGATCAGAGAGCGCCGCAGGGGTCCCCTGCCCTTGCGGATCACCCGCAGTACGATGTCATCTCCGCTCTTCAGGTCGCGCGTCATCCGTATGTAGTCGTCCAGCGAGAGGACCGGTTTTTGATTGATCTCGATTATAACGTCATCGACCTCGACCCCGTTCTCCTCGGAGACGCTGCCGGGGACGACGTTGGAGACGTAAGCGCCGCGCACGCCTTCCAGTTCCTTCATCTTTGCCAGTTCCGGAAGAAGGGATTTCACGGTCAGGCCGAGGCCCTGTTTAGTCCTCGGCTTACCATTCCGCTCCGAATCGTCCTCGGGGCTCTCCTGCGGGTTGCGGGGATCGAAAGGTCTCTGCCTGATGTTGATGGGCCTCTGCTGCTCGTCCTTGCGCTCCTCAAGTTTCACCATGGCCGTCCGCTGCTCTCCCTTCCGCACGGTGACCAGGTTGGCGAGGCTCCCGACGGGGAGGGCCGCTATCTTCCTGATCAGTTCGCGCGGGGTGTTGACGGGCTGGCCGTTGATGCTGAGGATCACATCGCCGATCTCTATGCCCGCGCGCGTGGCCGGGGTGTCGTCGCCGACAAACTCGCGCACGAGTACGCCCTGGTTCTCGGCTATCTTGTTGAGCCTCGCGATCTGGGGGGGCACGGCGTCGGGATAGATGCCAAGGTAGCCTCGGCGCACCCGCCCGTCGGTGACTATCTGATTATAGACATCCACCGCGGTCGACGATGGCAGCGCGAAGCCGATGCCGTTGAACACGCCGCTCGCGGTCGCGATCTGCGTGTTGATCCCTATGACCTCGCCTTGCAGGTTCACCAGAGGCCCGCCGGAGTTGCCGGGGTTGATCGCCGCGTCGGTCTGAAGGAATTGTTGGAACGCGGTCGAGCCGGTCGTCGTGATCCGGTCCTTGGCGCTGATGATCCCGGCCGTGACGGTCTGCTCGAGGCCGAAAGGCGAGCCGATGGCCAGAACCCAGTCGCCGACCTTGAGCCTGTCGGAGTCGCCCATCCTCGCGGCCGGGAGGGGCTCGGTCGGGTTGATCTTTATGACGGCGAGATCGGTCATAGGGTCCTCGCCGATCACCCGCGCCTTGAACTCGCGGCTGTCGGCCAGCTTGACCGTTATCGTCGAAGCGCGCCCGACCACGTGCTGGTTCGTGATGATAAAGCCCGCGGAGTTCACGATGACGCCGGAGCCGGTCCCTTCGCGCGAGAACGGCGCGCGGTCTTCGCCCTCGGAGATTTTTATGTTCACCACGGCGGGCTCGACCTGGTCCGACACTTTCGCGAAGATCGCCGAAAGCGAGTCGGGGGTCACCGCGGAATGGCTGATGGACAGGCGGTTGTCTTCCGACTTCGCGCCGACAACCCCTCTGGCTACTGCCCCGATTGCGACCCCTATCGAAAGGCAGCAGAGAGCTACGAGTAAGATTATTATGCGAATATGGCGCGGGGTCTGAACACTGTCGATGGCGTCGGCTGAGGTCTCTTCTGGTCTGAAACTCATTACAACTCCTTTGAACTACGCGGCAAGGTTGCGCATTAAGATTGACCGATCTGGATCAACCGTACCAGCCAAAATAAAGAGCGCGGGCCTGTAAAACTGAACTGCCGGATTATAACAGAGTGGAAATTCAAGTTTCTAGACCAAGGTAAAACAAATTCAGGCGGGCATGAGCGCGCCGTCTTCGACCAGCTTCCCGAGGACTAGGTCGCTCAGGTCCGACCTGTACTTGAGGCCGGTCGAGCCGCTCGCGAGCAGGGCGGATTTCACGGGCCCCCGCAACTCCTCCACCGACGCGAAGCGAGCCTCGACAATCTCATGAGTGTCTATGGGCTGAAGCCGGCCCCCGACCGCCCGCGCGCTGAAGACGTAGGAGGTCCAGTCGATAAAGTCCCCCGCGCAGGTGAAGGCTACGTTGACCCTGAAGAGGAAGCGTTCCAGGGTGACGACGAGGCCGGTCTCTTCGTACGCCTCCCGGAGCGCCCCTTCTTCGAACGGCTCTCCGGGCTCGACGCCTCCCGACGGCGCGCGGTACGCGCCTTCCGGGTACATAGGTTTTTTGATGACCACGACGCGCCCCTGATCGATTATGAAAAGCGTCACGTCATGCGCCCGGCCATGCTTCTGGCTCCCGCGAACCATGTCGAATTCGGTCCGGGTCATCTCGTAACTGAGGGCGACCTCTTCGGGCGCCCCGTACTTTCGCGCGACCTCTGAGATGATTTCGGGATCGATATACATAAGGCTGATCGTCGGGCCGGTTCGCAACGGGTTCGGGTCAGTGCTTCAGGACGTTCCTGAGGAATCTCCCGGTGTGCGATTCCCCGCTTTCGATGATGGCTTCGGGCGGGCCTTGGGCGACGACCCGCCCGCCGTTGTACCCGCCTTCCGGCCCGAGGTCGATGATCCAATCCGCGCTCTTTATGACATCCAGGTTGTGCTCGATTATGATGATCGAGCCGCCCGCGTCGATGAGCTGCCTGAAAGCCGCCAGCAGCCTGTTGATGTCATCGAAGTGGAGCCCGGTCGTCGGCTCATCGAATATGTAAAGCGTTCGCTCGCTCGTTCTCTTGGACAGGTAGGCCGCGAGTTTTACGCGCTGAGCCTCTCCGCCCGAAAGGGTGGTCGCGGACTGGCCGAGCCTCAGGTACCCGAGGCCGACGTCGTCGAGCACCCTAAGGCGCGTCGCGATTCTGTTGGTGTTAGAGAAAAAGAGCAGGGCCTCGCGCACGGTCATGTTGAGTACGTCGTGAATCGAGCGGCCCTTGTACTTCACGTCGAGCAGGGCCGATTTGAAGCGCATGCCTTTGCACTCCTCGCACACCAGTTCGACATCGGCCAGAAACTGCATCTCTTTGATCTCGACCCCGTTGCCTTCGCACCGCTCGCACCGGCCTCCGGGCACGTTGAAGCTGAAGTGCGACGCATCAAAGCCGTGGGCCTGTGCCTCCCGCGTCTGGGCGAAAAGCTCGCGAATGGCGTCATAGACTTTGATGTAGGTGACGGGGTTCGAGCGGGGCGTCCGGCCGATGGGAGATTGATCGACCAGAACCACGTCGTCTATGAACTGGCCCCCGTCCAGCTTCGAGAAGGAGCCGACGTGCCCCGTCCAATCGCCCCGCTGCTTCTTCAGGCCGGCATAAATTATGTCGTGAACGAGGGTCGATTTCCCCGAGCCCGAGACTCCCGTGATGCAGACCGTCATCCCGAGCGGGATGTCTAGATCGACGCCCTGAAGGTTGTGCTCGCTCGCGCCCCGAATCTCAAGAGTCCTCGAAGTCGGCTGCCGCCTCTGCTTGGGCTGCTTGATCTCCAACTCGCCGCGCAGGTATTTGCCCGTAAGCGAGTGGCCGCGCGTCAGGATGTCGTTCGGGGTGCCTGTGAACACGACCTCGCCCCCTAGCTCTCCCGCGCCCGGACCGATGTCGATTATGCGGTCGGCCGCCATCATCATCTCCGGCTCGTGCTCGACGACCAGAACGGTGTTGCCGATGTCTCTGAGGTTCTGAAGAATCCTGATCAGCCGCTCGTTATCGCGGGCGTGAAGGCCTATCGACGGCTCGTCCAGCACGTAAAGAGCCCCGACCAGAGACGCGCCAAGGTTCGTGGCAAGCTGAATCCTCTGAGCCTCCCCGCCGGAGAGGGTCGATGCGAGCCGGTCGAGCGTGAGGTACTCAAGCCCCACGTCCACCAAAAACTTCAGGCGACTGCGGATCTCATGGAGGAGGCGGTCGGCTATCTCCAACTCCGCGGGCTCAAGCTCGATCCGGTCGAAGAAGGCCGCCGCCTCGGCCGCCGTCATCGAGCAGATTTGCGGCAAGGAGTTCCCGCCCACGCGAACGAGCCTGGCCTCCTGCCGCAGCCTGGAGCCCCCGCAGTCCGGGCACAGGGTGTAGCCCCTGTACTTCGAGAGGAAGACCCTTACATGGAGCTTATATTTTTTCGTCTCAAGCCAGTCGAAAAAGCCCTTGATTCCGTCGAAGCCGTTCCGCCCCTGAATGAGAGACCTCTGCTGGTCCCGGCTCAGCTGGCTGAACGGAACGTTCGTCGGAATCCCGGCCTGCTTGCAGAACTTCAACAACTCTTTCTGGGCCCACTCATACTGGGGCTTCATCCATGGCTCGATAGCGCCCTGCGCGAGGCTCAGCTCGGAATTGGGGATGACCAGATCGAGATCGAGCCCAATCGTATTGCCGAACCCCTGGCAGGTCGGGCACGCCCCGAACGGGTTGTTGAAGCTGAACAAGCGGGGCTCGGGCGCGGCGTAGCTGAGGCCGCAATTCTTGCACTCGAAACCTTCCGAATAATGGAGGCGCTGCCGGGGCTCGGAAAAGACTTCGATAACCGCCTGCCCATGCCCTTCCTGATAACAGACCTCGATTGAATCGACCAGGCGCGCCCTCACATCTTCGCGCGCCGCGAGCCGGTCAACTAGGACGTACGTGTCGTCAAAATTATTTTCGGAATAACTGTCCGGCGTGGAGAGCTCGATGATCTCCCCGTTTTTAAACAGGCGGGTGAACCCGCGCTGCATCAGGCTCATCAGGTGGGCCTTGATCCGGGTCTCCTGGCTCGCCGTGCTCTCCTTCGCGCCGCGCTTCTTCCGTTTCTGACCGTTGCCGTTGGCGGAAGGCTCGGGCTCTTCCATCCCCGCATGCGCCGGGAACATCACCATGAATCGGGTGCCTTCGGGGAAGCCCAACACCTGATCGGCTATGGACTCGGGCGTGTCCCTCTTCACCTGCTGCCCGCACTGAGCGCAGTAAGTGATCCCGACCCGCGCATAAAGGAGGCGGAGGTAATCATATATCTCAGTCTGGGTCGCGACGGTCGACCTGGGGTTCCGGGTCGAATTCTTCTGCCTTATAGATATGGCCGGACATATGCCGAGAATCTCGTCCACGTCGGGCTTATCCATCCGCTCAAGGAACTGCCGGGCGTAAGCCGAGAGGCTCTCGACGTACCTCCTCTGGCCCTCGGCGTAAATCGTGTCGAAAGCGAGGCTCGATTTCCCAGACCCGCTGACCCCGGTGATGACCGTGAGCTTGCCGAGCGGAAGCTCGATGCTGATATTCTTCAGATTGTGCACTCTGGCACCGCGAACTATTATGACTTCTTCGGACATTATCCCCCGCCTGATGAGAGTACAGGTTGTATAAAAGCTAAATCCCGACTGAACGAACCACAAATAATACCACCCGCGCGGCACATCTATCAATTTGCCTGCCGGTCTGTAACCGGATCGGGTCCCCGCGCGTTTATAGTCTTGATGTAAGGTTGCTACGGATGATCGGCGAAATATATTCCGGGCATTCCGCGGGGCCGGAAAGTCACCCTTAAATCGCGAGCCGGGCGAGGACCGCGAGATCAGAAGTGTCGAATGGAAGAGACCTCCGATAAGTTTGATTTCGCAGTCGTGGCCGACGATAGGGAAGAAGTGTCCGACGACCTGCTCGCGGTTTATGCGTCGTCGGGCGACGAGGCGGCTTTCGAGCAGCTATTCGAGCGCCACCGGAGGCGGGTCGCGCGCATCGTGGGCCGCTTCTTCAATCACTCGGAGCGGGTTGAAGAGATCGTCCAGGAGGTCTTCACAAAGGTCTATTTCGCCCTCGCCGATTACTCGTCCGAGCGCGGGCCGTCGTTCGCGGCCTGGATTTCGAGGATAGCGATCAACTCGTGTTACGATCATCTCAGACGGGTCCGCCGGAGGGCGGAAAGCTCTTTTACCGAAGAAGACGGCGATCTGGTCCGCGCTCACCTGCGCGGGGGAGCCCGCGAGAAGGACATGGAATCGGCCGTCATCTCGCGCGACCTGGCTCATAAGCTCCTCGCGCGTTTAAGCCCGGACGACCGGCTGATTCTCACCCTGCTCGATGGGCAGGAAATGTCCGTGGCCGACATCGCCGATATGACGGGCTGGTCAGCATCTAAAGTGAAGGTCCGGGCGCACCGGGCGCGCCTGTCATTGCGCCGCGTGCTGTCCGATTTCCTGTGAATTCGAGTAGACTCGACCAAGGGCTTTATTTACTCAGAGAGGTTTTATGTTTCGAGGGAAAAAGAATCAGGCTCAAGAGGGCAGGCTAGACGAGGTCGGGCGGCAGATTCTGCGCGCCTCCGCAATGACTGACGGAGAGGCCGACGAGGCCGCCTCTTCGCCTTTCCTGCTCGCGCGCGTTCGTGCGCGAATCGCGGCGGAGAAGGGGGTACGAGAGAGAGCACCTAATGACTGGCTGTCTATAATCCCCGCGTTCCGCCGGGCTGTTCCCGTGATGATCCTGATCGCGCTATCCGCCGTCGGGGTTTCGTGGTATTTGCAGGCGGGCGCGCCTGTCGAACAATCCAACCAATCCGTCGGGCTTTATCCCGACCCTCACGGCCCCCAGATGTCCGTCGTAAGCGCCTGCGCTATTTCGACTAAAGAAGAGTGCGCCATTTCCACCGAGGAGGTGCTCGCCACTCTGGTCAATCAGGAGAGGCAGGAGGCACAGTAATGAACTCGCAAAATAGAACGTGGCTGAAGGTATGGGGCGTCGTATTCGCCGTCTTCTTTCTCGGTTGTGTGACCGGCGCGGCGCTCAGCGGCATATACATGTCCCGCGCCGATATCGAGTCCCGCACCCCTTCCATAAGAGACGGCGAACTGTACTTTCAAGTGCTGAAGCGCGAGCTCAGCCTGAGCCCCGAACAGGAGTCGTCCATCGGCCAGATCCTGAATGACACGCGCAACGATTATAAGAGCGTTTGCGCCGAAGTGCGCCCTCGCTATAACGTGCTGCGCGAGCAGGCTCGCACGCGCATCCGGGAGCAACTGCTGCCGGATCAGCAGCAACATTTCGACACCATAGTGACACAGGAAAATTGTAACTGCCCCGACCAGAAAGAGGCGGGGTCGCATTAATCCGGGCGGAGGTGTAACCGGGAGGCCCCCTCCCGCGTATTACGGGCGTCTGTCGCATTGAGCGCGAACATCGCGTTTCAATCGACGAGCTGGAATACTGCACGGAGGTGAGTTTTATGAGTTTAAAGAAATGGAAACTGGCTCTGGTCCTGTCGGCTTCAATCGTGCTGAACTGGACGGTGGCCGCCGCCCTGCCTTCTTCGGCCTTCAGCGGGGCAGCTGACGAAAGAGCGGAGTCCGAAGACGCGGAGCGCATCACGGTCGATGAGTTGAAGTCGAAGTTTGACAGGAATGAGCGGCTCGTAATCATAGATGTTCGGGGCGGAGATTACGACGCGAGCCAGACCAAAATAAAGGGCGCGGTCCGCATAGCCCCCGGAGAAATCGAGGCCCGGCTTAAAGACATTCCGCGCGACAAAGAAGTGGTCACTTACTGCGCGTGCTCTACCGATGGGGGCTCCTTAAAAGCAGCCCGAATCCTGCGCTCAAACGGGTTCACCCGAGTGCGGGCGCTCAAAGGCGGCTGGGAGGCGTGGAATCAGGCGGGCGGCGCGGTCGAGCCTAAATAGTCGCAACTATCTATTCGCTATTTAATAAGGATCGGGGCAATCGAGCCTGCTTCCTAAGCCGGTTGCTCCGATTCTGAATTTAGGCGGTAATACTCAGGCTACCGCGCGCCTATGGCTCGGCGGCTTCCGCGGCTCAAATGGGCTTCGGGATTCGAGGCGTGCGGGGGGATTGACAGTAGAAAATTTTCTGGCATAATCAACCTCTCTTTGAGAAGCCGATCTTTCCTGAAGTTTTCAATCATTCTTTATTCGAATGTCGAGCTACAGAGGCATCGAAAAAAGTGATTGACAAACGAAATGAGATCGGTATAATCAAAATTTGCCTCTGAAGAGGGGTAAGAGGTCTTTGAAAACTGGATAGGAAGTGTGAATAACCAGAAGATTCTGAAGAGTGAGGGCCGGGGGCCGACGTAATAACGGCCGCCCCTGATGGCCTGGTCTTACCAGGCGGTCTAGGGGCGGGCGAGGTTAACGAC